>JALYOG010000122.1 GCA_030856985.1 Pseudomonadota bacterium
GTATTTCGCGGCTCTGTTCATGCACCGCGATCGACGCTGAGTGGCTGAACGAGCCTGGTGTCCGGTGCAGTGAGCCATTGCCGCTGCGGGGCCCCGCCCCCGACAATGCGGACTCGTCCTGGAGAACCCGCTTGAGCCACCCGACATCGTCCGCGTCCCCTGCCAACCTGCGCAAGCTCTGCGCGGGATTTGCCAAGCCGCACCTGGGACGCGCCATGTGGCAACTGGTCAATACGCTGCTGCCGTTCGCCGCGCTGTGGGCGCTGATGGCCTGGAGCGTGGTCGCTCAGTGGGGCTACGGCTGGACCCTGCTGCTCGCGCTGCCGGCCGCCGGCTTGTACGTGCGCGCGTTCATCATCCAGCACGATTGCGGACACGGTTCGTTCTTCGCCAGCCAGCGCGCCAACGATGCGGTCGGTCGCTGCCTCGGGCTGGTCACGCTGTTTCCGTACGGCTACTGGAAGAAGACGCATGCGGTGCATCACGGCACCTCGGGCAACCTGGACCGCCGCGAGATGGGCGATATCGACACGCTCACCGTCGCCGAGTACCAGTCGCTGTCGCGCTTCCGCCGCTTCTGCTATCGCTTCTACCGCAGCACCCCGGTGCTGCTCGGCATCGGGCCGGCGTACCAGTTCGTGATCAAGCACCGCTTCCCGTTCGACCTGCCGTTCTCGTGGAAGAAGGAATGGGCGAGCGTGCTGCTCAACAATGTGATGCTGCTGGCTGCCGGCGCGGCGATGGGCTATGCGGTCGGCTGGTCCACGGTATTGCTGGTGCACCTGCCGATCGTGCTGATCGCCGGTGCCGCCGGCGTGTGGCTGTTCTACGTGCAGCACACCTTCGAGGCGACGTATTGGACGCGCAAGGGCGACTGGGATTCGCACGAAGCGGCGATCGCAGGCAGTTCGTTCTACGACCTGCCGCGGGTGATGCACTGGTTCACCGGCAACATCGGATACCACCACATCCATCACCTCGCCAGCCGGATCCCGAACTACCGCCTGCGGGAGTGTTTCGAGTCGAGCGAACTGCTGCAGGCCGCGCCGCGGCTGACGATCCGCTCCAGCCTCAAAAGTGCGGGCCTCAAGCTGTGGGACGAGGAAAGCAACCGCATGGTGGGCTTCCCCAGGCGCGTGCGCGCCTGAGCGGCTTCGGGGCGTCCCGGCCGAGCCGGGACGGGTGACTGGCGCGGGTTTTTTGCGGTGCCTGGCCTCCCGCACGGTTGCTGAAATCCGCCGCAGTCGCCGGTCAATGCTGCGATCATGGCGCCCATGAGCACCGACACCCGGATCGACCCCGACGACTTCGCCTCGCTGGCGCTGTCGCCGGCCTTGCTGCAGGGCGTCGACGCGCTCGGCTACACCGTCATGACTCCAATCCAGCGGCAGGCGCTGCCGGCGATCCTGGAGGGCCGCGACGTGATCGGCCAGGCGCCGACCGGCAGCGGCAAGACCGCCGCCTTCGGTCTCGGCCTGCTGCATCGGGTGGACCCGGGCCGGATCCAGACCCAGGCACTGGTGCTCTGCCCGACGCGCGAGCTCGCCGACCAGGTCGGCAAGCAACTGCGCAAGCTCGCCGTCGGCATCCCGAACCTGAAGCTGTCGGTGCTCTGCGGCGGCATGCCGCTGGCGCCGCAACTGGCATCGCTGGGGCACGACCCGCACGTCGTGGTCGGCACGCCCGGCCGCATCCAGGAACTGCTGAAGAAAAAGGCGCTGCATTTTCGTGGCGTTCGCACGCTGGTGCTCGACGAAGCCGACCGCATGCTCGACATGGGGTTCGAGGACCAGATCCGAGACGTCGTCGCGAAAACGCCCAGGGAGCGCCAGAGCCTGCTGTTCTCGGCGACCTACCCCGACGCGATCCGCGCGATCGGCAACCAGATGCTGCGCGATCCGCTGGAGGTCACGGTGGCGGGGGTCGCCGGCCAGATCGTTGTCGAGCAGCGCTTCTTCGAGGTCGACCCCGCGCGCAAGACCCAGTTGCTGGCTGCCCTGCTGCTGGAGTACCGGCCGGAATCGTGCGCGGTGTTCTGCAATATGCGCCGCGACACCGAGGAAGTGGTCGGCTCGCTCGACCACTACGGCTTCACCGCGCTGGCGCTGCACGGCGACATGGAGCAGCGCGACCGCGACGAAGTGCTGGTGCGATTCGCCAACCGCAGCTGCAACGTGCTGGTCGCCAGCGACGTCGCCGCGCGCGGGCTCGATGTCGAGGACCTGGCCGCGGTCGTGAACTACGAGCTGCCGACCGATCCGGACGTGTACGTGCATCGCATCGGCCGTACCGGACGTGCGGGCAAGGGCGGGATCGTGCTGAGCCTGTGCAGCCCGCGCGAGGTCGCCCGCGCGCAGGCGATCGAATTGCTGCAGGGCCGGCCGCTGCGGTGGGAGCGCGCGGTGCCGCTGTCGGGACGCGCCAGCAACGCGCCGGCTGCGGCGATGTCGACGCTGCGCATCGATGCCGGCCGCACCGACAAACTGCGGCCGGGCGACATCGTCGGCGCGCTGACCGGGGATGCCGGCCTGCCGGTGGCGGCAATCGGCAAGATCGACGTGTTCGCGACACGTTCGTACGTCGCCATCGCGCGCGCACAGGCCGGGCACGCCTTGAACCGGCTGCGCGAGGGCAAGATCAAGGGCCGGCGGTTCCGGGTCAGCCGGCTGTAGCTGCGACGAAGTTCGGCGGGTCGGGCCGGGCCGGCTCGTCTTGTCGTCGGTCCCGGACTAACGTCCGTCAATGCTGTAGCGCCCCGCCCCGATCAGCGCGATCGCGATCGCGGTTCCCAGGAACATGCCCTGGAGCTCCAGCGCCCATCCACCCTGGGCGCCCAGTCGGGTCAGCTCGCCCGCGTGCGCAAGCCCGATCGCAAACAGCATGTTGATCGCGACCAGCGCCGCTCCCACGCGCGCGTGGTAACCGACGATCAGCAGGATCGGCCCGAGTACCTCGCCCACGTAGGCGCAGTACGCCAGTTCGCGCGGCAGGCCGTGCCCGGCCAGCATGCCTTCGATCCCGCCGAGGCCGCCCTTGAGCTTGGCGATGCCGTGCAGCAACACCAGCATGCCCAATGCGATGCGCAGGACGAGCTTGCCGAGGTCTTCCTGGGTGCTGGTGTTCACGGGTTTTACCTTCTGGCGGTGATCGGTGATGGTCGGGCCGAGCATAGGCAATGACGGTGGCGCTGGCCGCCCGGAGCAGGAAAGCGGGCGAATTCGCCTACTGCGGGTGGCAAGGGCCGACTGCCGGTTTGGACATCGGCGAGATATTGCCCACGCGATGTTCCGATCCCGAACCCCCGCCCTCTCCGAAGATAGAGGGAGCAATTGCCGCGCATTTACAGGCTTGTTCCATCTCCCGACTGATCCGCGCGACGACGAGAGGGAGCTCGCATTCAACGAACCGGGACGTGCAGTCGCTGACCCTGCCAGGCCAGTATCACGCCGTCGGAGGTGATCGCCTCGACGACGGCGTCGCCGACGCGGTCGCCCTCCGAGACCCGGGCTCCATCGATGATCGCGAACCGCTGCGTGGGCGCCCACATATGCATGCTCATCCTCAGCGGTGGCAACTTCTCGCGCTGCGAAACGGGCAGATCGGAAAGAGGCATCGCCGGCGACTGCGCCGACGGCGCGGCGGCGGCGACGATGGTGGCGGGTGCTGCGGCGTCTACCTCCGACACTGCGCTGTCGGCCTCGTCGTTCCGGGGCGAAGGCTCGACCGTGGCCAGGGTCGTTGGCGAAGCACGAGAAGCACGAGTGGTCCCGGGCATGCGCGGCGGCGGCGCGACAGTCTCTGCTGGGATCGGCGGGGTCGCAGGAGGCTGTTGGCGCGATGGGGCCGGATCCGCCTCGGGTTCTCTGGCCGGTGTGTCCCCTGTGCCCGCCAGGGTCTCGTCCTGGTCCGGGCGAAGCAACGTCATGCTCGATTGCGGGCGCGGCATTTGCGCGGGCGGAGCCGCGCCGGTCGTCCGGTTGCCATCGTCTGGCTCTGCAGCGCCGGCGACGACGAATTCGGGCGGGGCCTCGTTCGCAGGAGCGCCCCGGAAGATATCGCGCCCCAGCCAGACCACGATCGCGAGCACCAGCGCCGCCGCGACCGCCAGCGTCGCCCGCAGCCACGCGGGCGCACCGTCGCGCCCAAGCGGCACGTCGGCGGCCGGACTGGCGTGCAGGTCCGGAACTTGGCCACGGCGGCGTTCGGCTTCGGACTTGCGCAGGGCTTCGAGGATCAGCGACATCGACTACTCCAGCACTCGCAGCAGGCGCGCACCGTCGGCATCCGACGACAACGCCATCAATGTTTCCGGGCCGATCACACCGTCGGCGGTCAGGCCGCGCGCGCGCTGGTACCGGCGTGCTGCGGCGTGCATCGTCGCGTCCACCTGCGCCGGGTCCGACCCCGCGGCAAGATAACGCGACCGTAGTTGCGCGGCGACCCACTCGAC
>JALYOG010000129.1 GCA_030856985.1 Pseudomonadota bacterium
CGCTGAGGATGTGGATGTTGAACTGCAGGATGCCCGTGCGCGGGTCGCGCTCGCCGCCGGATTTTTCCACCAGCACGTGGCAGCGCTGGGTCAGGCTGCCCACGACTTCGATTGCGTCGATTGCGAAGGGGAGATGTGGCACACCCCCTTCTTCGGCAGCCAGCAGCGCCACTACCGTCTGCAGTGCGCCATCGATCAGGCACGGGTGCAGCAGGTACTGATCGAAGTCCTGCGACTGCGCATGGTCCAGTTCAAGACGGGCAAGCGCGCAGCCGTCGCCTATCGACACTTCCTTGATGGTGCGGAATGCAGGGCCGTAGTCGAAGCCCAGGCGCCGGAACATCCCGTAATAGCGCTCGCCGTCGTGCGGCTCACCGCAGCGCTGCCGCCATTCGGGCAGCGACGAGCGCAGTGGCACCCTGGATGTACCGTCGTGGAACACGGCCCTGCCCTCGCAGTGCACGACGGTCTCGTGGTCGTCGTCGACCGTGGTCACCACGAACTCCGCGCAGTCGGCGACGGCGTTCAACAGGCTGATCCTCAGATCCTGCTGCGATTCCGAGATGGTCAGCGGGTGTACCCAGAAGATGTCCCTGACCTCGCGTACGCGCCGTTGTCCGGCGACGGTTGCCGCGACGCATGCCATCTCGACGAAGCCCGTGCCCGGGAACACGGCCGTTCCGTTGAGCCTGTGCTCACGCGCGTAGTACTGATCGTGATCGAGCACGGCGTCGAAGCGGACCCGCTCCAGCGTGGAGGAGTTGTGCGACACCAGCGGATGCAGGCGCGACAGCCCCGGCTGGACCGCAGCCGGCCGGCTCTTGGCGGCGATGTCGGTGACCCAGTGCCTCTGCTGGGCGAACGGATATACAGGAAGCCCGCCCACCAGCCGCGCATGCTGTTCGTGCAGGCGCTGCCACTCGACGCGGCCGCCCTGGACCCAGAGCGAGGCCAGCCCGGACAGGTCGCGCGATTCGCACAGCTCGAGCGCACGCTCGTGCTGTTCGCGAGCGGTACGAGCGATGGCGGTCCCCGAATCCAGTGTGGACTGCCGGAGTTGTGCCGCCGGGAGAGTCGCGGGCGCATCGAGCCACATCAGGAGCTTCTCGCGCAACTGCGCCACGCTGTCGACCAGCAGGGCGAGCCGCTCGGGCATCGCCTCGCGACCGACCTGCATCGTGAAGCAGACAGCCTCGATGTCGCAGCCAGGATTGGCTTCGAGGAATCCGACGTGGCGGCCGACGTACTCGCGCAGGCGATCGGTACTCATCGCCGAAACCACGAACAGGCACGGCCCGCCGGCGCCTGCCTCGATCGCAGGTTCCGCCGCCACGTATTCCTCCAGTACCGCACATGCATTGACCCCACCTGCCCCGAAAGCGTTGATCAGTGCCCGGCGAGGGTGACCGCCCGGGGCCTCCCACGAGGACAGGCGCGTCTGCAGGACGCAGGGCGAATTGGCGAAATCGATGTCCGGATTGACGACCTCGGCATGGATACTCGGCGCGATCTGCCCGTGCTTGAACTGCATCAGGATCTTTGCGATGCCGGCAATGCTGGTCGCCGACTCGGCATGACCGATGTTGGCTTTCAGCGATGCGAGCGCGCAGAAGTGGGTGTCGGTCGTGTGCTGGGAGAAGGCCTGGGTGATTGCGGCTATTTCAAGGCTGTCGCCCATTCTCGTGCCGGTACCATGGCCTTCGATGAAGCCAATCGAGCGAGCCGCTACGCCGCTTTGCGCCAGTGCCTGGGCAATGACGTTCGCCTGCGCCTTCGGGTTCGGCGTCGCATAGCCGTTAGAACGGCCGCTGTGGTCGAATGCGCTTCCACGGATCACGCCGTAGATGTGGTCCCCGTCGCGCTCGGCAAGCCGTAGCGGCTTGAGCACCAGTGTCCCGACGCCTTCGCCCGGAATGAAGCCGTCGGTTCCGTCACCGTAGCTGCGGCACTGGTCGCCCTCCGCGAGCATTCGCCGTTGGCAGAACGACTGGTATTTCGCGGGGTGCAGATACAGATTCACCCCGCCGGCAAGCGCGACCGCGCATTCGCGGCGGCGCAGGCTCTCGCACGCCAGGTGGACGGCGACCAGCGACGATGAGCATGCGGTGTCGACCGGCAGGCTCGGCCCCTGGAAGTCCATGCAGTAGGAAACCCGGTTGGCGATCGACCACGGCATCGCGCTGGGCGTGACCATCTGCCCGCGCTGCCAGGCCTCTGGAGCGAGCAGCTGATAGGAGTTGGTGGTCACGCCCACGAATACGCCCACGTCGGCGCTCTTTCCCTTCGGATGCAGCTGTTTCAGACGTTCACGCGTGTAGCCGGCATCCTCCACCGCGGCCCAAGCCGACTGCAGGAAGCATCGCTCCTGCGGGTCGATGATCGCCGCTTCGGTCTCGGGAATGTTGAAGAACCCGGCGTCGAACCTGTCGAAGTTCTCCAGGAAGCCGCCCCACTTGCAGTAGATCTTGCCGTTCTCGGCCTGGTTCGGATCGGGATCGTAGAACTCTGCGTGGTTCCAGCGGCTCTCCGGAACGAGCTGGATGAGGTCGTTGCCCGACTGCAGGTGCCCCCACAGTGCGTTCATGTCCCCGGACTGGGGGAAGGACGCATGCACGCCGATGATGGCAATGGGTTCTGCGTCCGCGTGCGGCTGCTGCTCCTGCGGCCGATCCAGTTCGGATGCAGCGCTCGTCGGCGAGCTTGCGATTGTGTTCGCAAGCGGATGGGCGATGACGGCATCGCTCGTGAGCTTGCGCGCCAGCGCTGGCGCCACCGCCTTGCACAGGTAAGCGGCGAGCTCGGCCACGGTCTCGTACTCGTACATCAGCGTCTTGGGAAGCTCACCCAGATCCTGTTCCAGCGCTGCATTGAATCGGCCGATCATGATCGAGTCGAAGCCGAATGCCTCGAAGCGTTCGTTGATGTCGATCTTTTCAACCGGAATCTTGGTTTCGGCGTGGACCAGACCGCACAGGTAGGCGTGCGTCAGGTCCGGCAGCGCGTCATGGTCGATGGCGGCGGCGACATCGGGAGTGGTCGCCACGGCCGCGATCGGCGGACGGCAGTGAGCGTCGATCCTGGAGGGGGAGCCGTAGAGCGCCAGCGCCCTGCTCGGCTCGGAACCAAGCAGCGCCTCGAAGTAGGCAATGCCGGTGTCCGTCGGCAACGCGCACAGGCCGGTGCGATCTTCGATCTGCTGAAGATCGGCCGCCGAGACCTGCATGCCGCCCTCCTGCCAGTACGGCCAGCCGATCGACAGGGTCTTTCCGAAGCGTTCCCGGCGTGCGCACAGGCTCTGCCGCCGCTCGGCGAACGCGTCCATGTACGCGTTGGCATAGGCGTAGTCCGACTGTCCCGCGTTGCCGAACGTGCCGGCTCCGGATGAGAACATCACGAACAGATCCAACGGCTCCGAGGCAGTGGCCCGGTCCAGGTTCAACGTGCCCTGGACCTTCGGCGCGAGAACCTTCCTGAAGGCCTCGTGGTTCTTCCTGATCAGCAGCGCGTCGTCGCTGACTCCGGCGCTGTGGATTACGCCGTTCAAGCCACCGAAACGGGCCCTGGCCCCGGCGATCAGGTCGTCGACCTGGCTTTGATCCGCGATGTCCGCCTGCACGTAGATCGCGTCGGCTCCGAGCCGACGCAGAAGACCGAGCTGCTCTTCGCCCGCTCCGGACAGTCCGGAACGGCCGCTCAGGATCAGCTTGGCGCGGTAACGCTCGGCAAGGTGACGCGCGAACAGGTAGCCCAGGCCTCCGAGCCCGCCGGTGATGAGATAGACGCCCCCCTGTTTCAGCGAGGGTTCTCCAGCGCCTGCGCTCTCCATCCTGCGCTCCGCCAGAACGCGTGCCAGCCGGTGTGCCGCAGCTTTCCCGGAGCACTCGTAGCGCACTTCGACTTCGCGCAGCCGCGGTGATTGCAGTTCGTCGAGGATGCAGGTGACGGTATCGACAACGCTGGTCGCCGGGTCAAGTCCCTGATGATCGAGCGCAAGCACCCGTCCCTGGTATCGGTTGTTCTCAAGCGCGAGGGACCGGTAGAACGCAGCCAACGCCTGGCATCCTGCAGTGTCGGCAGCAGCATCCTCGTGGAAATAGGAAACGAAGGCGCAAGGCGACTGCCCGGCGCCGGCGCCCGCAAGCGCTCTGCAAAGCCCGTACAGAGCATCGATCCCGGCGCGCATGGCGCCCTCTGCCGCTTCGTGCGCGACCTGATGCGCGACGTCGTGCTGGAACAGTCGCGCGGCATCCGCATTGTGGATAACGTGGCTGGGGAAGCGGCCCTGGCCCCTCAGCGCTTCCAGCAGCATCTCAAAATGCCTGGGCTGCGAGGCATCGACGCTGAAGCGATCGGTCGCGTCCTGGCCATACGCATCCGCCAACCTCACCAGGACGATGGCATCCAGAGGCGATGCGACGTGCAGTCGTGCCCTGACCTGTTCGAACAACAGGTCGTCGGAATCCACGATGAGCAGCGTGTCGCCTTTCGCGAGCGGCACGCGCTGCGAGGAAAGCGGCGCCACCTGCCAGTCGGGGCCGTAGCACGTCGGGCGCTTCTGCTCTTTGGCTACGACGATCTCCGCTTCGGGCTTCGGTGCGGCAACGGATGCAGCCTGCTGCGGCCAGTACCGCTCCTTCGCAAACGGATAGGACGGGAGGCGACTCACGCGCCGTGGCCGCGTGCCGGAGTAGAACGAGTTCCAGTCGATATCGGCGCCTTCGGCCCACAGGGCGGCGAGTTCCCCGGTCTGCCGCGCTCCGTCTTGCAGCCGCCGTTCGGCGGCCTCCCGGGTCCGGAGCCCCGCATCACTGCTGCGCGCCACGGAGCCCCGGTGGCATCCGGGGAGCGCCCCGGGTACCAGCACGAACTCCTGCAGCCTCGCCTGAAGGTCCGCCAGGGACTCGACCACCCAAGCGCAACGCTCGCGCATGTGGTCGCGACCGATCTGCAGGGTGTAGGCGAGGTCGCCGAGTGTGAGCTGCGCATCGGACGCTTCGAGGTGCGCGAGCAGATCCCGCGCCGTGGCGTGCAACTGCTCGGTCGTACGGGCAGACAGCGGCACGATCATCGGCTGCGGCGCCCCGGCCTGCAGCCTCGCGGCGGGCACATACTCTTCGATCACGACATGTGCGTTGGTGCCGCTGAAGCCGAACGCGCTGACGCTTGCACGGCGCTTCCTGCCGGATTCGGATCTCCAGTCGTGCGCGGTCCTGCTGGTGTAGAACGGCGATGCGGCGAAATCGAACAGCGTGTTCTCGTTCTTGAGATTGACGTTCGGTGCGATCTTCCCGTGCTGGAGACTCAGGAGCACCTTGTGCACACCGGCCACGCCGGCGGCACCGGACGTATGCCCGAGGTTGGTCTTCACTGCGCCGAGTGCGCAGAAGTTCTTCTTTCCGCCGCTCTCCTTGAACACCGTCGACAGTGCTTCCAGTTCGATCGGATCGCCCAGCTTGGTACCGGTACCATGCGTTTCGGCATAGTTGATCGAGGAAGGGTCGATGTCGTAACGGCGGTAGGTATCGCGCAGCAGGTCGATCTGGCTGTTGACGCTGGGTGCGGTGATTCCGTTGGTCTTGCCGTCCTGGTTGATACCCGACCCGATGATCACGCCATAGATATGGTCTCCATCGCGTTCGGCGTCGCCGAGGCGCTTGAGAACGACGGTGCCGACACCTTCTCCCGGAACGAAACCGTCGGCGCTGTCGTCGAAGGTCTTGCACTGCCCATCCCGCGACAGCATCCCGGCACGACACATGCCCTGATACGACTCGGGTATCAGGTACAGGCTGACGCCACCGGCCAGGCCCATGTCGATTTCGTGGTTCGCCAGCGCCTGGCACGCCAGGTGTATCGCGACCAGCGACGAGGAACAGGCGGTGTCGATCGGAATCGCCGGCCCCTTCAGGTTCAGGTGGTAGGCGATTCGTGCGGCACCGATCGCAAAACTATTGGCCGTGGTTTCGACATTCTCCGGATTGCCCTTGGCGAGCAGGAACGAATACTCGCTGCTCATGATGCCCATGTAGACGCCGCACTTCCTGTTGCTCAGCGCTGCGCTGGAATAACTGGCGTCCTGGAAAGCACGGTAGCTTTCCTGCATGAAAAGCCGGTGCTGCGGGTCCATGATCTCCGCTTCCGCCGGCGAGATATGGAAGAACATCGGGTCGAAGTTCTCGGCGCCGTCCAGCATTCCCAGCCACTTGCAATAGACCTTGCCAGGCTTGCCCGGCGTGGGGTCGTAGTACGCGTCGACGTCCCAGCGCTCCGGTGGAATCTCCCTGATCGAGTTCCTGCCCTGGACCAGATTGCGCCAGAACTGATCCAGGCTGTCGGCATCGGGGTAGCGTCCCGACATGCCGACGATCGCAATCTTTTCGTCGTCGCGCTCCGGCGCTACCGTGGGCTTGACATCGACGACTGGCAGCGCGGCGCGCGAACGTCGGCCCAGGGTCGGCAGTCCGGCAACAGCTTCCAGATTGATCGATGGGCGCGGCGGCACCGCCGCTGGCGCCGGTGCTGGTGCTGTTGCTGACGCAACAATGGCTGCGGGTGGCGCCACTGCGCTCGTGGCTGCCGGCAACGGCACCTGCTCGTCGGGAAGCTTGGCGAACTCATCGAGCAGGAAGCGCGCGAGTGCGTCGATGCTGGCGTAGTCGTAGACGCGCGTGGCGGAAATCTCCAGCCCGTACGCCTTGTTGATCGCCCTGACCCACTCGACACCGACGATCGAGTCCAGCCCGAGGTCCACGAAAGATCTGTCGTAGTCGATCGCGGCTTCGTCGAGATACAGCGCCTGCGCGAGGCTCCTGGCCAACTCGGGCTGCAGCGACGCCATGCTGTGGCGGCCCGCCGCGGGCGCGGCCGGCGGGGACGGATCTGCGGCACGGACCGCGTCGACCACGGTTGCTGCGGCAACAGGCCTTGCTGCCACGCTAGGCACAGGCACAGGCGCTGGTGCCGGTGCCGCAGCTGGCAGTTGGCTTTCGACAAAGGCGGTCAGCGCCACGATGCTTGCGTAGTCGTAGACCTTCGTGGCGGCGATATCGAGCCCCAGCCCCTTGTTGATGCTCTTGACCCACTCGACGCCTACGATCGAATCCAGGCCCAGGTCGACGAAGGGCCGGTCGTCGTCGATCGCCGCCTCGTCCAGGTACAGCGCCTGCGCCAGCGAACTTTTCAGAAAGTCGCGGACGTTCTCACGCGGCATTGCCGCCTCGTCTGCGCGCGGCGGCGCCACCGCATTGGTCGCCTGCACCGTGTCGGGCCGCGGAAGATGCACGAGTGGCTGGGGAGCCGCTGCCCATGGGAGCGTCGTGAGACGCGCGGCATCGGGCTTGGGCAAGGGAATTCCGGCGATGACGGTCACCGCCTCCGGCTCCGCCAGCACGATGCCGCGGGGCTTGGAGAGCACCTGCACTTCAGGCAACGCCGTCAACGTGACCGCTTCGGCCGCCGCGCCCGCGGGCGTTGCCATACCGGCCGCCGACGCAGGCACCAGTCCACGCCAGCGCAGGCAGATCTCGCCGTGGGCGTCGCACCAGTCCATGTCGAAGCCGGACCCGTGGCCCGCGCTCCAGCTCACCCGGATCCACATCTTCGACTTGCAGGCCGAGAGCAGGTCGAGCGACGCAAGGTCGCGTGGCTCCAGACGGCCGTCGAGCCCCAGCACGGTGGCCAGGCCGTCGAACACAAATCCTGCGAACCCCGCAGGCAACATCGAATGCGGGGATTCGGCGAGGTTCTCATCTTCGATGAAGATCAGCAGCTCGCCTTCGCCACGCCACAAGCGCCAGCTCGAGCGCGCGTCATGCGTCGGCCAGCGCGACTCCTGCATGCGCGATGCGACTGCGTCGAGGTCGACCCTGGCGGCTGTCCCGGCGGACGCGATGTCACCCGACCCCTGGGCATGGACAAGCTCTTCGCCCTCGCCGCTGTAGATGTCGAAGTCGACGCCCCCGGAACTCGACGGATAAAGGGCGATGTGCAGCGTTTTTTCAGCGTCGGCGATGAACGGTGCTGCGAAGCGCAGGTCGCTCAGCGCGATGGCCGCGGTGTCGGATGGCGCATGCCGGGCGTGAGCGATCGCGGCTCGCGCCATCTCCAGCAACACTGACGATGGCAGCCGGGATTGCCCACCGGCGGGAGACGCGGGCCCGGGGCCGGAGGCCGTATGGCCTTTGAACACGGACGAGAATCGCAGCTGATCCAGATCGGACGTGTTCTGGTGCAGCAATGGGTGCACGGTGCCGACCAGTGGCGGTCGCGCCGCGCCGGCGCGCGGGAACATGCCTTCGATCGGGTCGATCCAGTACTTCTCCCTGGCGAAGGGATAGGTCGGCAGATGCACGCGCCGCGGGCTGTTCTTGCCGTGGAACTTGCGCCAATCCAGGTTCAGTCCCTTGACCCACAGCTCGGCGAGCTTCTGCAGTTTGCGTTGCGCGATCCACTTGTCGAGTACTTCTTCGTAGTCCGGGTCGGCGACGAACAGGCTCAGGATCTCCTTGTGAGCCTTGACCTGGCCGCGGAAGCCAGCCTCTGTCTTGCCGTCAAGAAACGCCTGCAGGGCGTCCTGCAGGCGATCCGTGGAGTCGATCACGAAGGCGAGGCGATCATCCATGGCTTCGCGGCCGACCTGCAGCGTGTAAGCCAGCGCTGCGTGATCGACTTGCCGACCCGAATCGGACTCCTCCTGAAGGAACGCGAGCAGTTCGCGTACTTTCTGCGTCAGCTGCTCGGGCGTCCGTGCCGAAATCGGAACCACGGCCGGCGTACCTGCGCCCGCTCCGGAGCCCTGCTGTTCGTTGCTGTATTCCTCGATCACGAAGTGCGCGTTGGAGCCGCCGGCGCCAAACGAGGACAAGCCCGCGAGGCGCGGCACCCTCCGGCCGTCGATGACCGGCTCCTCCCACGGGCGTAGCTGCTGGTTCACCTCGAACGGCGTGATCTCGAAATCCGTGTTCGGATTCAGGCGCTGCGAATGCAGCGACGGCACGATCTGCCGGTGCCGCATCTGCAGGATCACTTTCGTCAGGCCGGCGATCCCCGCGGCCGACTCGCAATGGCCGATGTTCGACTTGGCCGAGCCGATCAGGCAGAACTGCCGGTCCTGCGTGTACTCGCGGAATGCCTTGCTGATCGCCGCGATCTCGATCGGGTCCCCGAGCTTGGTGCCGGTGCCGTGCGCCTCAATGTAGCTCACGTGCCGCGCATCCACGCCGGCGTCCTTCAGAGCATCGGCGATCACCGCCGCCTGAGCCTGCGGATTGGGCACGGTGTAGCCGTTGGTCTTGCCGCCGTGGTTCAGCGCGCTGCCCCGGATCACCGCGTGGATCGCATCCCCGTCGCGCTCCGCGTCGGAGAGCCGCTTGAGCACCACCACGCCCACGCCTTCGCCGGGGATGTAGCCATCGCCACCTTCGCCGAAGCTCGCGCACTGGCCCGCGCTGGAGATGAACTGCCCGGCGCTGAGCATGCTGTACTTGTCGGGATGCACACTGAGATTCACGCCGCCGGCCAACGCCATGTCGGTCCGGCCGAGCCTCAGGTCCTGGCAGGCGACGTGGATCGCCGTCAGCGACGACGAGCACATCGTGTCCAGGGTCATGCTCGGGCCGTGCAGGTTCAGCACGTAGGACACGCGGTTGGCGATGCTCGCCAGACTGCCCGAACGGTTGTATTCGCCATACATCACGCCGGCATAGACGCCGACCTGCCCGCCGCGCCGATGCTGGAATGCCGCGCGCGTGTAGCCGGCATCCTCGACCGCCATCCAGGCGTGCTGCAGGAACATGCGCTCCTGTGGATCGATGTAGGGCGCTTCGCGCGGCGAGATGTTGAAGAACTGCGGGTCGAACTCGTCGGCTCCGGCGACGAAACCGCCCCATTTGCTGAAATGGCCGGATTGGGTCCTGTCGCTGGTGAAATAGTCCTCCCAGGGCCAGCGCTCCGCCGGGATCTCGACGACGCAATCCTTGCCGTCGCGCAGATTGCGCCAGAAGTCCTGCAGCGTTTCCGACGCCGGGTAGCGCCCGCTCAGTCCGATCACTGCGATCGACTCGGTTTTCACCGGAAGGCCGGGCTGGGTCCGACGAACCAGGGTTGCCGGGACCAGCGACTTGCTGCGGACCGAAGGCTTGATCTGCTGACGCTGCACCTCGGGCACCGGCCCGATCCGATCCGCGGACTGCGCGGCTACGGAGTCGCTGGCCGGGGCCAGTAGCGCCTGCAGTCGGGCTCCATGCGCCTCGACCAGATGCTCGCTGAGGGTCGCGATCGTCTGGTACTCGAAGAACAGGGTCTTGGGCAGCGGCCCGAAATGCTTCTCGAGCTGGGCGGTGAGACTCATCGCCACGATGGAGTTGATGCCGTAGTTCTCGAGTGCCTCGTCGATGTCGATCTGCGATGGAGCGAGCTTCAGTAGCGGCGAAAATTCGCTGCGCAAAAAATCGCGCGACTGCGAGAGCAGGTCGCCAGCGTTCGATGCTACTGCCGCGGGCCGCGCCGGCACCACCGCCGCCTGGCGCTCGCGCACCGGAGGCAACGCGGGATCGAACAGGCGACGCAGCCTGTGACCTTCGCCTTCCACAGCAAGCACCTGCGCGTGCGGACCTGCCAGTGCGTGGCGGAGCACCGCGATGCCCGACGCGCTCCGCATCGGCAGCATTCCCGTCTGCGACTGCAGCCACTGGGCCCCGTCGGCGTCGAGGCGCATGCCGCCCTGTTCCCAGAGCGGCCAATTGATCGCGAGGGTCTTGCCGCCGCGCAGCCCCTGCGAAACCAGGGCGTCACGGTAGGTCGCAAACATGTCCATGAACCCGTTGGCAGCCGCGTAGTCGGCCTGGCCTACGTTGCCGAACATTGAAACGCCAGACGAGAACATCACGAAGAAATCCAGGTCCAGGGCCCGGGTGGCGTCGTCGAGATTCCACGTTCCGCGTACCTTGGGGCCGAGAACCTCGGCAAGGTCCTGTTGCGTCTTCTTGAGGATCAGACTGTCACTGTGCGTCCCGGCGCAGTGCATCACGCCGCGGATCGAGCCGATATCCCTGCCGATCTCCTCGAAGACCTGCCCGCACTGCGCTGGCTGGTCGAGATCCATCTGGCGGTATTGCAGGCGGCTCCCGAACCCATGGACGTCCAGGCGCTCCCGGATGCTTTCGTCCAGCGGCGAGCGGCCTGTGAGCACGACATGCGCTCCCTGCGCATGCGCCAGAATCTCCCGGGCGAACAGGCCGCCGAGGCCGCCAAGTCCGCCGGTGACGACATACACGCCGTCTTCCTTGTAGGGCTGACCGGCATGGACTGCGGACGAGCTCGGCAGCAGTTTCCAGTTCAGCGACTGCCAGCCCTGCCCGGAAAACCTGATCTGCGAAAGGTGCGGTTTCGTGGCCGCGAACGACAGGTCGGCTGCGACCTGTTGGGTGGTCGCTGCGCCTTCGACGATCACCAACTGGGTCGACAGCGAGGGAATTTCCAGAGTGGCGGTTCTGAGCATTCCCCCCAGTCCGGCCAACAGCCCATCCGTAGTCCGGGGAATCACGCACTGCAGCAGCGTGGTCGCGCCTGCCTGCTTCGACATCGCGTCCTGGATCCGCTGGAACACCTGCAGCGCCACGGCTTCGTAGCGCAACGCCGGGTTGTCGGCGTCCGCTGCGCCCAGCAATTCGACCTCGCTTCCGGGAATCATCGACATCAGCGCGGCGGGATCGAGCGCACCCGGGCCGCAGAGCAGCACGCAGATCCGCGCGATCTCCGGCGCATGCTGTCCACGCTCTCGCGGATGCAGATCGCCCCACTCCGGGGCGGCGGCGAGCGTTTCGATGCCGCCGGCGCCGGCCGACACAGGAGCCGCGCTCCTGGCGTCGAAACGACGCGCACAGAAACCGCGCATCTGTACGCAGATGTTGCCGCGCTCGTCGCAGATATCCAGATCCAGTGTGACCTGACAATCGTCCTCGCGCCCGGAGCCCGACCGGCGGACGAAGGCGTACATCTTCTGCGGGCACTCGGCGAGGATGCATAGCGACTCCAGCGCGAATGGCAGCATCGGTTCGCCGGGAAGTGCATTGCGATCGCCCAGCCCGATCGCGGCCTGCAGTGCACTGTCCATCAGTGCCGGGTGCAGTACGTAGGCGGCGTTGTCGTCGCCCAGAAGTGCCTCCGGCAATACCAGTTCCGCGAGTACCTGGTCATCGCCGCTGTCCAGACGGACGATGGCACGGTGAGCCGGACCGTATTCGATGCCCAGGGCGGAATAGGCGCTGTAAACCGAGTCGGAGTCCCACCGCTCGCGGTGCATCGCATCGCCGATGCGGGTCAGATCCAGGGGCTCGGCTTCGGGGCAGTCGTAGAGCCGGATGCGACCGCTCGCGTGCTCGGTGCGACTGCCCGATGCGGCTTCGCTGAAGACGGAGAACTGCAGGAAGTCCTCTTCCGCATCGATATCGATCAGGATGTCGCGCTCGCTCTCGACAACGCATGGCATCAGCCACAACACGTTTTCGAACGCAATCAGGCACTCTCCCGCCAGCTCGGGAACGGCGTCCGCAACCGCCGCTCGCGCCATTTCCAGGTAGGCGACGCCGGGAAGAACACCGACCACCGCGCCCGCGGGCATCTTGACCCGGTGATCGCGCAGAAAGAATTCCTGTCCGGTAAGCCGCGTGCAATACCGCTGCTGGGTCAGGGTTGAAACGTTGCGATGCATGAGCGGATGCAGTCGCGTGGCTTCCGCCGGGCGCCCCATGAACTGCCGCATCAACTCCAGGGCATTGGCTTTTGCCAGGCGTTTGCTTTTCAGCTCGGCTACGACGTATTCGACGAAATCAACCATAAAAAGTACGTTCTCTCAAGTCCTTGAGCGCCGCTTCACGCGAGCTGTTTCACTCTGTCGGCCACTTCCCCGGCCGTGAGCGTGTCCTGTTCCAGTTGTGCGAACAGTTCGGCGATGGAATCCATGTTGTGCTGAAGGCGACCCTGCTGCGATTGCGGTGTTGCCGCGTCCGTTGCTGCCCCGGTACTTGCGCGCACCTCCTCCTTGGTCGGGATCCAGCAGCGCATGCGCGCGAACTCGTAGGTCGGCAGGTGCATCAGCATCGGCTTGTCCGCAGATTCGGCACCCGCACTCTGCTCGGCGTCGGCCTGGAGGTGGCCTATTGCGCCAATACCGGCGAGCTTTTCCTGCAGAAGCGGATGCAGGTGGTGCGACCTGTGGTCCAGTGGTGACGGCGCGCTGGCGTATGTCGATTCGCCAGCTGCGATCCAGTAGGCGTCCTTCGCGAATGGATAGGCCGGAAGCGCGACCACTGCTGGCTTGTGCGTGCCGTAGAGCCTGGCGCCATCCAGGACCAGACCCTTCACCCACAGCTCGCCCAGCTTCGCCAGATTGCCTTCGGCGATGCATTTGTCGATGACGAGCGCCGCCATGGAGGGGTCCTCGCTCAGCAGTCGTACGCTTTCGCGTCCCTGCTTTACGTGTGCTGCGAAGATTCCCGTCGGCAGTGGCCCGGTCGAGCCCGCCCTCTCGGTATAGGCGGCGAGTCGATCGAGCACATCCTGCAGGCTTTTGGCAACGAAACATAGCCGCTCGTCCATCGCATCGCGCTGTGTCAGCAGGCTGCAGGCCACCGACTCCAGTTCGAGCTCGGATTCATTGGCAATGAAGCGACGGAGGTCGATCGCCTTCTGCACGAGTTGCTCGGCCGTTCTTGCCGACAGCACCACCAGGCAGCCGCCTTCCGATCGAGCCGGCGATGCGACAGGCGATCTGACAGCAGGCGTGTATTCCGACAGCACGAGATGGGCGTTCGTGCCGCTGAAACCAAATGAGCTGATCGCGGCATGACGTACGGCGCCTGGCGGTTCGGCCCAGTCCTTCAGGGAGGTGTTGACGTAGAACGGGCTGTCCTCCAGATCGAGATGCTCGTTCGGCGTTTCGAAGTTGATGCTGGGCGGCAGCTTCTGGTGCTTGAGGGCGAGCAACAGCTTGATGAAACCTGAAACGCCGGCTGCCGTCAGGCAGTGGCCAATGTTGCTCTTGACCGAGCCGATGGCGCAGAACTGCTTTTCCTGGGTGATCGGGCGGAACGCGGATTTCAGGCCGTCGATCTCGATCGGGTCGCCGAGCTTGGTGCCGGTGCCGTGCGCTTCGATCAACTGGATCGAGGCGGCGTCGATGCCGAAGCGATCGTATACGTCGCGGATCAAGCGCTCCTGCGATTCGGCGTTCGGTGCGGTGATGCCGTTGGTGCGGCCGTCCTGGTTCACGCCCCAGCCGCGGATCGTGCCCAGGATGGGGTCGCCGTCGCGCTCGGCATCGGCCAGGCGTTTGAGCAGCACCACGCCCACGCCCTCGCCCGGCACGAAGCCGTTCGCACGCTGGTCGAAGGTGTAGCAGCGGCCATCCGGCGACAGCATGCCGGCGTTGCCCGTCTTCAAGAACATGTCGGCGTTGGCCATCACGTAGACGCCGCCGGCGAAGGCGACGTCGGACGCGCCGGTGACCAGACTGTCGCAGGCGCTGGCGATCGCCACCAGCGATGAGGAACACGCGGTGTCGATCGAGATGCACGGCCCCTGCAGGTTCAGGAAGTACGAGACCCGCGCCGCCAGGATCGAGGTGGCGCCGCCGGTGAAACCGAGCGCGCCCGTCTGCTGCTCGCGCGAGAGCAGGTTGTAGTCGCCGTAGGCACAGCCCACGAATACGCCGCATCGGCTGCCCGAGAGCCGTTCCGCGGTGTAGCCGGCGTTCTCCATGCCGTGCCAGCAGTTCTGCAGAAAGATGCGCTGCTGCGGATCCATCGCCTCGGCCTCGACCGGCGAGAGGCCAAAGAACAGCGGATCGAAGTGATCGTGCCCTTCCAGCACGCCCATCCACTTGGAGTTGCTTTGGCCCAGACCGGGTTGGCCCTGGACGTAGTAGGCGTCGGTGTCCCAGCGCGTCTGGGGCACTTCGCTGATGCAGTCGCGGCCGTTGGCGATGTTGTCCCAGAAGCTGTCGAGGTCCTTTGCCATCGGGAAGCGGCCGGACATGCCGATCACGGCGATCTCAACGTCCTGCGGCGCCGGTTTCCAGGCCGCGGCCGCGCGCGATTTCGCGGTCGGACCTGTGGATGCCAGCGCGTCGCTGACCTCGCGGCTGCACCAGGACTGCAGCGGCGGCCAATCGAACCTCCGCGCTGCGGATGCCACGACAGCATGCGCGACGGGGGCCGCAGCAGGTGTCGCCGCGGGCGCCTCGGGAACCGCGTGCGCGGCGGGCGCTGATGCCTCCTGCGTGTCGCGCTCGGCGATCATGTCGCGCACATGGCGCGCGAATGTCTCGACCGTCGGATAGGTGTAGATCTTGGTCGCTTCGATCGATGTGCCATGCATCTGGTTGATCGCGCGGATCCAGGTGACGCCGGAGATCGAATCCAACCCGAGCTCGACGAAGCCGCGATTGGCGTCGATGCTCTCAGGCTCCTGGCGCAGTTCTTGCGCGAGCAGCTCGATCAGGCTGCGACGCACCGCGCCGAGATCGACGCGCGCGCGCGATGCTGCGAGCGCGACCGGCGACGCGATAACCGGACCAACCGCAACTGTGTCCGCCGCAGGCGCATCGGCCGACAGCAAATCGCCGATGTGTTGCGCCAACCGATGCAGGTTGGGGTAGCTGTAGACCTTGGTCGCTTCGATCGCCAGGCCAAAGCGTTCGTTGATTCTGCGGATCCAGGTCACGCTTGTAATCGAATCCAGGCCCAGATCGACGAACTGCGCGCGCGGGTCGATCTCGGCGTCGTCGATGCGCAATTCCTCGGCGAGCAGGCGGCGGATCTCGGGCAGGGTGTCGGCGCGCGCCGAAGCCTGCGGCGCCGACGGCGCGGCAGGCGCAGCCACGGGGTTCGGCGCTGCCGTCGCTACCGCTGCGACCTGCACAGCGTCCCCCGCCTGGGCGAAGCGGCTCTCGATGCGGTCCAGCGCATCGGCCTGACCGACCAGCGTCGCCTCGTGCATCGCCACTTCGCGCGCCAGCAGTGCCTGCCAGGCATCGAAACGGGGCGCGACGCGCGCGGCCTTCCAGGCGGTGAGATCGCTGCGCGAATGCGCGGCGAAGGCTCGGGCGAGCGCCAGCGCGTCGTCGAGGACGCGCTGGCGCGGCCGCACGGCCAGCGTCGGATTACGCTGCGCGAGTTCCGCCCCGGATAGTTCGCGGCCGGTGAACAGGCTATCGCGCGCCAGATCGAAACCGAGCTTCGCCGGCAGGACGCCGGTGGCGCCCGCACCGGGCGTAAACCCGAAATTCATGTATGGGCTGACGTAGCGGCTCTCCTCGCTGAACAGGACGCTGTCGCAGAACAGACCGAGCGTCCAGCCGGCGCCGATGCCGTGTCCCTGCATCGCCGCGATCACAGGCAGCGGACAGCGCATCGGCAGTTGGAAGATGTCGAGGTCCGTGAACCGGACCTTGCCTTCCTGGATCGCCTTGAGGCCGTCGCGCGTGCCGCCGGAAGCGAAATAGGTGTCGTAGCCGACCAGCACGACCGCCTTGCACGCCGGGGAGCCGGCGATGCGGTCGAACACCTCCTGCATGCCGGCGATCAGCGCGTCGGAGAACATGTTGCGTGCACCGCGATCCTCCATACGCACCAGCACCACACCGTCGGCATCGACGCTGGCATGGACCACGGAGGATGACAGCGCCCACTCTTCCGGCTCGGGCGCCGGCTGTGCGGTGTCTGCTGCGGCGTCGTCGGCGTGACGCGATGCACGCGGCGGCAGTGCGCCGGTCGGCGTCGCGGCATTGACCCGGATGCGCAACTGCGCGATGCCGCGGGCGTCGCGCTCCACGGCGAGTGTGTCGTTTCCGAGCGCATCGTCCACCGCGGCGATTTCGGCGGCATACGCGGACACGGCGGCGCCCGGGGCGTCCAGCAGGTCCTGAAACTCGCGGGCCAGGTGGGCCTTGAGCAGGCGCGAGGCGGCCTGCGGTTTGTCGGCCAGGTTTGCGCAGAGCGCGTCCAGCGCGGCGTCGATCCGGCCCGCAGGAAGCACCGTGGCGCCCCAGCCGGCCTGCTGCAGTTGGCGGCCGGTCCACGGCGCGTCGGCCATCGCCAGCGGTCGTGCCAGCAACTCACCGAAACGGGCGGCCAGCCAATGCAGCGCCGCGACATCGACGAGTACCGGGCCATCCGGCGCGACGAAGCCGTAACGCCGCGCTTCGTCGGCCACCACGAGGTCGCAGGCGCAAGCCAGGCGGAACCCGGCGCCGACCGCATCGCCGCGGAGCATCGCGACCGTCGGCAACGGGAACCCAGCGAGCGTGCGCAGCAGCGCCTGCACCGTTTCATCCTCGAGTGCTGCGCGACTGTCCTGCGGGAATGCGCCGGCGTCGCTGTCCAGGACCAGCGCCTTCAGCGAGGGAAGTTCACCCGCCTGCGCCAGCGCCTGCTGCAGCGCGTCGGCCAGGCCGGCATCCAGTCTGCCTCCGGTCGCGCGCAGTTCCAGGACGAGGATGCCATTGCCGCGATCGCGCAGCAGCACCGATGCCGGCGCATCGGTGCCTGCAGTGCCGGCACCGACGGTCAGTGAGACGGCCGATGGTTTGCCTCCCGCCGATTTCTGCGCGACGGCCGCCCCCTGATCGGGCGCAGCCAGTACGACCGCTTGCGGTTTGGCGGGCACGGCGTGCGTGTGGAAGCCTTGCGCAACGGCGGCGCTGTCCCGCTCGGATGCAGCCGCGCGGGCGCGGAACACGCGATCATGCATGCGCGCAGGCATTACGTCCTCGACCGCGGGCTGTGCAACGGACGTAGCGGCAACGGGTGCAGGAATCATCGCCTGCGGCTCGGTGCGCACGACAGCCACCGGCACGGCCGGCATCAGTTCCAGCGCCTGCATCTCGAAGCAGACGCTGCCATCGTCGGTACACGCCACGATGTCGACGCGCAGCGCGTCGTCGTGCGTGGTCGCCGCCGATGCGCGGATCCACGCGAGGCGCGGCCGTCCGAGCACGGTAAAGGCACGCACGCGCGCGATGCTGGCAGGCAGGCGCAATGCGCCTGGCGCACCTTGTAGCCACTGCGCCGCGAGCATCGCCGCTTCCGCTGCGGCCGGATCGATCGCGCAATCAGCGAAGGCCTGTTGCGCCGCGTCGGACGATGCCAGGCGCAGCAACAGCCCGTCTGCAGTGCGGTGCAAGGTTTCGGCGGCCCGGTAGAGGCCATCGACCTCGACGCCGAGTGCGCGCCAGGCCGCATGCAGTGTCTCCGGGTCCGCGAACACGGGCACGGCGTCGCGGAGCAAGGTGGCGATGTCGGGCACGGGCGCCGCGGCATCGGCGCAAGGTTCGGCCAAGCCCTGGCAATCGACATGCCCGTCGGCTGCTTCGGCCGAGAGCTCGAACGCGACCCGGTCCAAGGCGGGACGCGTGCCTTGGCCGGGCGGCAGGATCGCGATTTCGACCGCAGCCTGATCCCGCAGTGCGCGCGGCGCGGCGAAGCGCACCGACTGCAATTCCCACGCACCCAGCCCCGCTGCCATCGGCAATGCATCGACGAGCGCGGCGCGGGCCGACTCGATCTGAATGCCGTGCGGCAGCATCGCCTGGCCGTGCAGCTTCAGGCCGCCGATGCGCGGGTCTTCCGCGCGGAAGCTGCTGTGGTAGCGCTGCTGCCCCGGCTTGGAGGCATTGCGATGCACCAGCGAGTGCAGCGCCTCTGTCGCAAGGCCGGCGACGCCGGCCGCGTCCGCCGGCGCGTCGCGCCAGTAGCGCTCGCGCGCGAAGGGATAAGCCGGCAGATGCATGCGCAGGGGCAGCGCGTTGCCATACAACTTCAGCCAGTCGAGATCCAGACCCTTGCTCCACACCTCCAGCAGCCGCGCGAACTTGCCGGCGCCGAACCAGGCGTCGACGCTGGCCTGCAGGTCCTTGTCGGCATCGAACATGGCCATCGCATCGCGATGGCGGCGCGACTGCGCGTAGTACACGTCGTCGGCGATGGCGCCATCTTCGTGACCGTCGGCGGCGAGGAACAGCGCGAGCTTGTCGAGCAGGTCGGCACGCGACGCCACGCGCATGCCGAGGCGCTCGTCCATCACGTCGCGCCCGGTCTGCAGCGTGTAGGCCAGGGCGTGCAGGTCGAGCGCGGCGTGACGCTCGACGAAGGCTTTCAGGTCTTCGGCCTTTTGCCGCAGTTGCGGCAGCGTACGCGCCGATAGCGGCACGATGGCCGGCACGCCGAGGGTCGCGGCCGCATCGACCTGCTCGCCGATGTATTCCTCGATCACCAGATGCGCGTTGGACCCGCCGGCACCGAACGAGGACAGCCCCGCAATGCGGGGCAGCCGCTGGCCGTCCACCACCGGCGCCTCCCACGGCCGCAGCCGCTGGTTCACCTCGAAAGGCGTGGCCGCAAAATCGATGTGCGGATTGAGCCGCCGCGAGTGCAGCGACGGCACGATCTGCCGGTGCCGCATCTGCAGCACCACCTTGCTCAGCCCGGCGATGCCCGCCGCCGACTCGCAATGCCCCACGTTCGACTTGGCCGATCCGATCAGGCAGAATCCGGTGTCCTGCGTGAACACGTCGAACGCGCGGCCCAGCGCCGCAATCTCGATCGGATCGCCCAGCCTGGTGCCGGTCCCGTGCGCTTCGACATAACTCACGTGGCGCGCATCCACCCCCGCGTCCCGCAGCGCATCGACGATCACCGCCGCCTGCGCCTGCGGATTGGGCACCGTGTAACCGTTGGTCTTGCCGCCGTGGTTCAGCGCGCTGCCCCGGATCACCGCATGGATCGCGTCGCCGTCGCGCACCGCGTCCGACAGGCGCTTGAGCACCGCCACGCCCACGCCCTCGCCAGGAATGTACCCATCGCCGCCTTCGCCGAAACTCTGGCAATGGCCGGCGCTGGAAATGAACTGCCCGGCGCTCAGCATGCTGTACTTGCCGGGATGGACGCTGAGGTTGACCCCGCCGGCCAGCGCCATGTCGGTGCGGCCCAGCCGCAAGTCCTGGCACGCCAGGTGCAGCGCGGTCAGCGACGAGGAGCACATCGTGTCCAGGGTCATGCTCGGACCGTGCAGATTGAGCACGTACGACACCCGGTTGGCGATGCTGGCCAGACTGCCCGACCGGTTGTACTCGCCGTACATCACCCCGGCATACACCCCCACCTGCCCCGGCAGGCCGTCCGCACGCGGCACGCGCAACGCCGCGCGCGAATACCCCGCGTCCTCCATCGCCATCCACGCGTACTGCAGGAACAGGCGCTCCTGCGGGTCGATCTGCTCGGCGTCCCGGGGAGTGATGCCGAAGAAGCGCGGATCGAACTCGTCAGCGCCCTCGATGAAGCCGCCCCACTTGCTGCTGTGCTGCCCGACGCCGAGCGCCTCGCCCGCCGCGACATTGCGGTAGTGGTCCTGCCAGCGCCAGCGCTCCGGCGGGATTTCACCGATGCAGTCGCGGCCTTCGGACAGGTTCCGCCAGAACGCATCGAGGTCCCAAGCCTGCGGATACCGTCCGCTGAGACCGACGATGGCGATCGGCTCGTGCGAGGCTTCGGCATCGCGATCCGGTCGCGGTACGGC
>JALYOG010000013.1 GCA_030856985.1 Pseudomonadota bacterium
GATCTCGCCTTGGGCATCCACACCAATTTTGCGCGACAGGTCGCCCCGCGCCACCGACGTCGCGACTTCGGCGATGTTGCGCACCTGACTGGTCAGGTTGGACGCCATCGAGTTGACGTTGTCGGTCAGGTCCTTCCAGGTGCCCGCCACGCCGGGAACGGCGGCCTGGCCGCCGAGCTTGCCCTCGGTACCGACCTCGCGTGCCACGCGGGTCACCTCGGTCGCGAAGCCGTTGAGCTGGTCGACCATCGTGTTGATGGTGTCCTTGAGCTCCAGGATCTCGCCCTTGACGTCCACGCCGATCTTGCGCGACAGGTCGCCACGCGCCACCGCGGTGGTGACCTCGGCGATGTTGCGCACCTGGGACGTGAGGTTGGACGCCATCGAGTTGACGTTGTCGGTGAGGTCCTTCCAGGTACCGGCCACGCCGGGCACGATCGCCTGGCCGCCGAGCTTGCCCTCGGTGCCGACCTCGCGCGCCACGCGCGTGACCTCGGCGGCGAAGCCGTTGAGCTGGTCGACGAGCGTTTTGATGGTGTCCTTGAGCTGCAGGATCTCGCCCTGCGCGTCCACGCCGATCTTGCGCGACAGGTCGCCCTTGGCGACCGCGGTGGTCACCTCGGCGATGTTGCGCACCTGCGCGGTGAGGTTGGAGGCCATGGCGTTCACCGAGTCGGTGAGATCCGCCCAGGTGCCGTCGACGCCGGGCACCTGCGCCTGGCCGCCGAGCTTGCCTTCGGTGCCGACCTCGCGCGCCACGCGCGTGACCTCGGCGGCGAAGCTGTTGAGCTGGTCGACCATCGTGTTGATGGTGTCCTTGAGCTCGGCGATCTCGCCGCGCACGTCGACGGTGATCTTGCGCGACAGGTCGCCCCTGGCCACCGCGGTGGTCACGTCGGCGATGTTGCGCACCTGCAGCGTGAGGTTGGAGGCCATCGAGTTGACGTGGTCGGTCAGGTCCTTCCAGGTGCCGGCCACATCGGGCACCTGCGCCTGGCCGCCGAGCTTGCCTTCGGTGCCGACCTCACGGGCGACTCGCGTCACCTCGGCGGCGAAGCCGTTGAGCTGGTCGACCATCGTGTTGATGGTGTCCTTGAGCTCGGCGATCTCGCCGCGCACGTCGACGGTGATCTTGCGCGACAGGTCGCCCTTGGCGACCGCGGTGGTGACCTCGGCGATGTTGCGCACCTGGCTGGTCAGGTTGGACGCCATCGCGTTGACCGAGTCGGTCAGGTCCTTCCAGGTGCCGGCCACGCCGGGCACGATCGCCTGGCCGCCGAGCTTGCCCTCGGTGCCGACCTCGCGCGCCACGCGGGTGACCTCGGAGGCGAAACCACGCAACTGGTCGACCATCGTGTTGATGGCTTCTTTCAGCTGCAGGATCTCGCCGCGCACGTCCACGGTGATCTTGCGCGACAGATCGCCGTTCGCCACGGCGATGGTGACCTCGGAAATGTTGCGGACCTGCGCGGTGAGGTTGGATGCCATCTGGTTGACCGAGTCGGTCAGGTCCTTCCAGACGCCGGACACGCCCTTGACCTTGGCCTGGCCGCCGAGGCGACCGGAAGTGCCGACCTCCAGCGCCACGCGCGTGACCTCGGAACTGAACTCGCCCATCTGCTCGATCATGCGGTTGACGATCGTCGCCGAGCGCAGGAACTCGCCCTGCAGCGGACGCCCGTCGGCTTCCAGCGGCACCGAGCGGGTAAGGTCGCCCTTGGCGACGCCGGCCATCGCCTCGGTCATCGTTTCCACCGGGCGCACCAGATCGTCGATCAGGTTGTTGACGGACTGCTGCATGTCCAGCCAGGCGCCGCTGCGGTTGGGCGCCGCGATGCGCTTGCGGGTCTGGCCCTCACGGCCGACCTTTTCGCCCACGCGCGCCAGTTCCTGGGCGAGATGCCGGTTGTTGGCCACGATGTCATTGAAGCAGGAAGCGATCTTTCCCTGGATGCCGTCCCAGTGCACCGGCAGCTGCAGGCTGAAATCCCCGTCGCGCACCGCGCACAGGGCTTCGAGCAGGCGCTGGCACTGCTCGTCTTCGGTTTCCAGGTCGAGATCGTGCACGGTCGTTGGATTGGCTTTGGTCCCCACGTGTGTAGCTCTCCCCGAGCGTCTGGCTTGGCGCGCAAAATATCACCGAAATTATCGCAGGCGGTCGTGACGGTGCCTTCACTTTCCGGCAGCGCACCTGAAGCCAGTTCAGAAACGCGGATCACCGATCATGGACGCACGAAAGGCGGACCCCTTTCGGGATCCGCCTGTCTAGGCACAAGCATCGGTGCGTGCGACGACGATCCTTACGAGCGGATCGGCACCAGCGTGATCTCGACGCGACGGTTCTGCGCCCGGCCCGCCTCGGTATCGTTGCTGGCGATCGGCCGCGACTCGCCGGCGCCCACGAGCATGAAGCGGTCGCGCATCAGGCCCTTGGACATCAGATAGTTGCCGACCGCGGCGGCGCGACGCTCGGACAAAGCCTGGTTGTACTGGTCGGTGCCCTTGCTGTCGGTGTGACCGGCAACTTCGACGACGGTCTGGTTGTACTCGGTCAGCGTGTCGGCGACACGGTCCAGGACCGGGTAGAACTGCGGCTGCAGGTCGGAACGGTCGAAGCCGAAGGTGATGTTTTCCGGCATGTTGAGCGTGATGTTGTCGCCCTGGCGCACGACATCGACTCCAGTACCGGCCATGCGCTCGCGCAGCGCGCGTTCCTGGCGATCCTGGTAGTTGCCGATCGCGCCGCCGGCGAGGCCGCCGACACCTGCGCCGACCAGCGCGCGCTGGCGGCGCTCGGTGGCGTCGTCGCCGGTGAGCAGGCCCGCGACGGCACCGGCGAGCGCGCCGATCACGGCGCCCTTCTGCGTGCGGTTGTTGTCGTTGTCCTGCTGCGGCTGGCCGCCGTAATAACCTCCGCCAGTGGTCGCGCATCCTGCGAGCGTGGCGGAAAGTACCGCGGCGGCCATGGCGAGCTTGGTGTGGTTGTTCATGAGATGAATCCTTTGGCTGTGTGGGCCTGAATGACCCCGCCAACGTAATCAGCCTGCCGTGGTGTTCAGGTGATGAACGTGACTCCCCGTTCAGGTCCACCGCGGCCGCGGCAATCCCTTGCCGCGTATCAGCGCCGCCTCGACCGGTAGGCCGCCAGCGCGTCCTGGCGGCCTTTCTCCAGATCGACGATGGGCCGCGCGGGGTAGCCGGGCGCGAGCCGGCGCAGCGCGGCGGGATCGCGCCACGGCGCGAAGCGCAGCGGCACCGGCAACGTCGCCAATTCGGGGATCCAGCGCGCGATGTAGCGCCCGTCGGGGTCGAACTTTTCGGCCTGGGTTACCGGGTTGAAGATCCGGTAGTAAGGCGCCGCGTCGGCACCGGTTCCGCCGATCCACTGCCAGCCCATGGTGTTGTTGGCCAGGTCGGCGTCGACCAGGGTGTCCCAGAACCATTGGGCGCCGTGCCGCCAGTGATAGCGCAGGTGCCGGGTCAGGTAGCTGCCCACGATCAGCCGGGCGCGGTTGTGCATCCAGCCGGTGGCCCACAGCTCGCGCATTCCGGCGTCCACGATCGGCACGCCGGTGCGCCCCTGCTGCCAGGCCGCCAGCGCCTCCGGCACGACCGGCGCCCAGCGGAAATCGTTGAAACCGGGGTTGAAGTTCAGGTCGGGCGTCTGCGGGAAGTGGTGCAGCAGGTGGTAGGCGAATTCACGCCAGCCGATCTGCCGGATCGCGGCGTCGATGTCGATGTCGAGGCTGCTGGCGCGGCCACGCTGGTCCTCCAATGCCCGAACCACCTGCCATGGCGATATCTCGCCGAAATGCAGGTGCGGCGACAGGCGCGAGGTGCCGACGCGGTCCGGCCGATCCCGCTGCCGCTGGTAATCGCGCAGCGCGCCGTCGATCAGCACCTCCAGCGCCAGTTGCGCGCCCGCCTCGCCGGGCTGCCACTGGTCCCACCAGGCCCTGTCCCAGACGGGGTGGGGCTGCAGTTTCAAGGCATCCAGGGCGAGGCCCGACGGACCCTGATCGTCGTCCGGCAATGAAGGCGGCACCTGCCAGGAATCGATCGGCCGCCAGTCGGACAGGACTGCACGCCAGTAGGGCGTGAATACGCGGTACGCAGTCCCCTGCTTGCTGGCGATCGTCCACGGCTCGGCGATGAGGTTGCCGCGGAAGCTCTCGGCGCGGATTCCCTGGCCTCGCAGTGCCTGTTTGATCCCGGCGTCGCGCTGCTCGATCGCCGGCTCATAGCGCCGGTTCCAGAACACCGCCTGCGCGCCGGTCGCCGCGATCAGCGTCTGCAGGGTCGCAAGGCTCGGTCCGGTGAACAGCCGCAGCCGCGAATCACGCTTGCGGAGCTCGCCGTCCAGTGCCGCCAGCGAGCGATGCCGCCACGCGTCCGACGCCGCGCCCGGGCGCCAGTGTCCCTCCTCCGCCGGCGCGTGCACGTAGACCGGCAGCGGCGTATACCCGCCGTCCAGCGCCGCGCGCAACGCCGGGTTGTCGTGCAGCCTCAGGTCGTTGCGAAACCACAGCAGGGCGATCGGCATCGGAATGTCGTGGGCTGCGGATGCCGACAGTATGCCCAGCCGGCGGGATCAGCGCTCCACGAAGCGCACGCGCCGAGTGATCGAACAGGTCAGTTCGTAGCCGATCGTTCCCGCGGCCGCGGCGATCGTCTCCACCGGCAGTTCCGGACCCCACAGGGTGACCGTATCGCCGACGCCGGCCTGGATCCCGCGAAGGTCGATCGCCATCAGGTCCATGGAGACCCGGCCGATCAGCTGCGTGCGCCGATCGCCGACCAGTACCGGGGTGCCGGAAGGCGTCGCGCGCGGGTAGCCGTCGCCGTAGCCGATCGCAGCCACGCCGACCGGCATGTCCTCGGGGCATTGCCAGGTCGCCGAGTACCCGATGCATTCGCCTCGACGCACCCGGTTGACGGCGATCAGCCGCGTGGAGAGCGTCATCGCGGGCCGCAGGCCGAAATCCCCGCCGCTGGTGCCCGGCACCACCGATAACCCGTACAACGCTCCCCCGGGGCGCACCCACTGCGCATGCGCCTGCGGCCAGCGGAGCACGGCCGCGGAGTTGGCCAGCGAGCGCTCGCCCGCGAGGCCGGCGGTGGCCTCGTCGAACACCCGCATCTGTCGGAGCGTCTGGCTGTGGTCGACGCTCGCCGCGCGGGATGGGTCCGCGTCGAGTTCGTCCGAGCTCGCAAAATGGTTCATCAGCACGATGTCGCCCGCGACGCCCGGCAATGCCGACAGGCGCGCATGGGCCTCGCGGACCTGCTCCGGGGCGAAGCCGAGCCGGTGCATGCCGGTGTCGAGCTTGAGCCAGCAGCGAATGGGCTCCACGCCCGAGGACTGCTCGAGCATGTCCAACTGAGTGGAATGGTGGACCACGGTCTCCACCCCAAGGCTGCGCAGGCGCGCGAGATCGTTGGGCTCGTTGAACCCCGACAGCAGCACGATCGGCTGCGACAGCCCGGCCGCGCGGACCCGCTCCGCGTCCGACAGCGCCGCCACCCCGAACGCATCGGCGCCGCCCATCGCGCGTGCGACGCGCTCCAGGCCATGGCCGTAGCCATCGGCCTTGACCACGGCCATCACCCGGCTGTCGGGTGCCCGCAGCCGGACCTGACCCAGGTTGTGCCGCAGCGCGTCGGTGTGGATGGTGGCGGAGGTCGGTCTGGCCATGGCGGCATTCTAGTCGCGCGCAATAGCTGCGGTCCTGCGGCGGTGCTACTCGAAGCTGCCGATCGAATCGTGCGACAGGTTGTCGAAGCGGGTGTACTCGCCGAAGAACTTGAGCTTGAACGAGCCGGTCGGCCCGTTTCGCTGCTTGCCGATGATGATCTCCGCCAGGCCCTTGTCGGGCGAGGTTTCCTTGTTGTAGTAGTCGTCGCGGTAGATGAAGACGATGACGTCCGCGTCCTGCTCGATGGCGCCCGACTCGCGCAGATCGGCCATGACCGGGCGCTTGTCGGCGCGCGATTCCAGCGAACGGTTGAGCTGCGACAGCGCGATCACCGGCACGTTGAGCTCCTTGGCCAGATGCTTGAGCGAGCGCGATATCTCCGAGATCTCGGTGGCGCGATTCTCGGTGTTGCCGGGCACCGCCATCAGCTGCAGGTAGTCGACCACGATCAGGCCGATGTCGTGTTCGCGCTTGAGCCGGCGCGACTTGGCGCGCAGCACGTCGGGCGACAGGCCCGGGGTGTCGTCGATGAAGATCTTCGCGTCGCGCAGCATCTTGATCGCGCCGGTGACGCGGCTCCAGTCCTCCTCCTCCAGCTGGCCGTTGCGCAGTCGCTGGGCGTTGATGCGTCCGTTGGAGGAGATCAGGCGCAGCGCGAGCTGGCTGGCCGACATTTCCATCGAAAATACGATCACCGCTTTCTTGGTGCGGATCGCGGCGTGCTCGGCAATGTTGAGCGCCAGCGTGGTCTTGCCCATGGCCGGGCGCGCAGCAAGGATCAGCAGGTCGGTCGGCTGCAGGCCGGCGGTCATCTCGTCGAACTCGGTGTAGCCGGTCGGCAGGCCGGTGACGGTGCCGCCGTTGGCGTAGCGCGTCTGCAGCACGTCGAAGGCCTCCGACAGCGCCTTGTTGACCGGCACGAAATCGGTGCGCCCGCGCGCACCGGCCTCGGCGATCGCGAAGACCTGCTGTTCGGCGCTCGAGAGGATCTCGCTGCTGTCGCGGCCGTCGGGCTGGAAGCCGTCGTTGACGATGCCGGTGCCGACCTCGATCAACTGCCGCAGCACCGCCTTGTCGCGCACGATCTCGGCGTAGGCGACGATGTTCGCCGCCGACGGCGTAGTGCTGGCTAACTCGATGAGGTAAGCGCCGCCCGCGACCTGTTCGGCCAGGTCCTGCGACTCGAACCACTCGCCCAGCGTCACCGCATCGAACGGCTTGTTCTTCTCGGCCAGCTCGCGGATCGCCCGGAAGATCAGCTGGTGGTCGCGGCGGTAGAAGTCCGGCTCGGTCAGCTGATCGGCGACGCGGTCGTAGGCGTCGGGCGCCAGCATCAGCCCGCCGAGCACCGCCTGTTCGGCTTCGATCGACTGCGGCGGCAATCTGAGATGGTCGACGCGCTGCTCGGCACGGGTTTCAAAACGTTTGTCGCGACGGTCGCCGCGAAAGCCCGGGCGTGCATTCATTGACGGTGGTTCCCCTGGTGGTCGCACGCCTGCTCTGGCGCGCGACCGGAGTGGCATCGTAGTCGCCGATGCCACCGGTGCGTTGCAGATAACTCTGTGGATATCACCGGGATAAGGTTTTCAACCTCCGAACTGCAATGTGCGACGGCGGGGCAGGCCCCCGGCAAATGGCACTTGATCGCATGGCGGCGTCTCACCGGCCGCGACCGCTGCCGGCGCCACAAAAACCAAGGGCGCCTCGCGGCGCCCCCAGTCATGCACGCTGTTTCAACGGATCGTCAGGCGGCTTCGCCCATCACGATCACCTTGACGGTGGTCTCGACGTCCGCGTGCAGGTGAATCACGATGTCGTACTCGCCGGTGCGACGCAGCGCGCCCTCGCCCATGATCACCTCGGACTTTTCGACCGGGTAGCCGGCCTTGGTCAGCGCCTCGGCGATGTCGCGCGGGGTGACCGATCCGTAGAGCTTGCCTTCGGTGGCCGCGTTGGCATGGATCGTCACCGAGGCGTCGGCGAGCTTCTCCTTGCGGGCTTCGGCTTCGGCGTGGATCGACTGCGCCTTGGCTTCGTACTCCGCGCGCCGGGCTTCGAACTCAGCCAGGTTGGTGGCGTTGGCCGGCACGGCCTTGCCCTGCGGCACGAGGAAGTTGCGGCCGTAGCCCGGCTTCACGTCGACCTTGTCGCCGAGGTTGCCGAGGTTCTGGACTTTCTGCAGGAGGATCAGTTGCATGGTGGTGCTCCGGTTTCGTTAGCGGGCCTGTAGGTCCGCAGCGGGATTCGCTGTCCGAATGAGGCGGTCTGTCGTAGCGACGGTCTGGCGCTCACTCCTGCCGTTGCCGTGTCCCGGAATGTAAGCCGGGGCGCGGCAAGGCAGGCACCCTCTCCGAAGAGAGGGGCCGCGATCAGACGTTGTGGTTGTCGGTGTAGGGAATCAGCGCCAGGAAGCGCGCGCGCTTGATGCTCGTGGCCAGCTGGCGCTGGTACTTCGCCTTGGTGCCTGTGACGCGGCTGGGAACGATCTTGCCGGTCTCGCTGAGGTTCTGGCGCAGGGTGTTGAGATCCTTGTAATCGATCTCCTTGACGCCTTCGGCGGTGAACTTGCAGAACTTGCGGCGGCGGAAAAATTTGGACATGGCTGTGATCCTCAGGCTTCGACGGTGTCGTCGGCGGTCGTGTCGTCGGTCGTGGCGGCATCGCCGTCGCCGTCGCTGTCGTCGTCACGGCGCGGGCGGCGATCGCTGCGCTCCCCACGGTCGCCGCGATCGGGCTTGTCGCCCTTCTCGTCCTTGAACTTCATGATCAGCGACTGCTCGGTCTCGGCCTCGTCGCGCCGCATGACCAGGTGACGCAGCACGGCGTCGTTGAAGCGGAAGCCGTCGACCAGCTCGGTCAGCACGGCCTGGTTGCACTCGATGTTGAGCAGCACGTAGTGGGCCTTGACCAGGTTCTCGATGGGGTAGGCCAACTGGCGGCGGCCCCAATCCTCGAGCCGGTGGATCTTGCCCTCGCCGGCCTCGATCAGCGACTTGTAGCGCTCGACCATGGCGGGAACCTGCTCGCTCTGGTCCGGATGGACCAGGAAAACGACTTCGTAATGACGCATGGGTGTTTCCTTGTGGATGGCGGCCCGGAGCGTGCCGGGCCGGGGCAGCCCCCCGCCACCCGAAGGCGCGGTAGGGCAAGGTCCCAATGGCCTGGGCCAAGGGAAGCGGCGGATTATGGCAGTTCGGTGCGCGCGCGGCAAACTGCGGGCGGGTGGTCCGCGAAGGACGCGAAAGGCGCGAAAAAGGCGAAAATAAAGAGCAGGTCGGGCGGCCAGCCATGGTTGGGGTCGCGTCCATGTCTCGGCAGGCCCGTTCATCTGCTGCCCTTCCGCTTTTCCTGGCGCGCTTGGGCTTTCCCCGCCGCCCCTCCCGTCTTTTTGCGAACCACCCGCTCTTTCGACGCTTCCTTTGTGTCCTCTGCGTGCTTCGCGGACCACCCGATCCCTTGCCCGCTCTTCTTCGCGCCCTTCGCGCCCTTCGCGGACAGCCTCCCCTCAGCCGGAGGTCGCGGCGGCCTTGCGTGCCTGGATCCACGCACGCATGTGGGTCTCCAGCGTCGCCAGCGGGACCGAGCCGGTGGAGAGCACCGCGTCGTTGAAATCGCGCAGGTCGAAGTCGTCCCCGAGCTCCTTCGTGGCCAGCGAGCGCAGTTCGGAGATCTTCAGCTGGCCGATCTTGTAGGCCAGCGCCTGGCCCGGCCAGCCGATGTAGCGGTCGATCTCGTTGACCACGTCCTGTTCCATCTTGGGCGCGTTGTGCATGAAGTAGTCGATGGCCTTCTGCCGGCTCCAGCCCTTGCTGTGCATTCCGGTGTCCACCACCAGGCGCACCGCGCGCCACATGTCGTAGGCGAGCTGGCCCATGCGGTCGTAAGGGTCGTCGTACAGGCCCATGTCGTAGCCCAGGCGCTCGGCGTACAGCCCCCAGCCTTCGCCGTAGGCGGTGAAGTACCCGACGCGGCGGAACATCGGCACCTCGCCCAGCTCCATGCCACGCGCGAACTGGAAATGGTGCCCGGGAACCGCCTCGTGCAGCGACAACGCCATCATTTCCCACTTGGGCCGCACTTCGGGCTTGTAGAGGTTGACGTAGTAGTAGCCGGCGCGGCTGCCGTCGAGCGCGCCCGGCTGGTAGTACGCGGTCGTGGTGTCCGGCGCGATGTTGTCGGGAATCGCGCGAACGCCGTACGGGAGCCGGGGAATCATCCGCGAGACCTTGACCAGTTCGGGGTCGATCCGCTTGGACATCGCCTGGTAGCCCTCCAGCAGGGCTTCGGGCGTCTTGTAGAAGTACTTGGGGTCGGTGCGCAGGTGGTCGAAGAACTCGTTGAGGGCTCCCTTGAACCCGACTTCGGCCCGGACCTGCTCCATCTCGCCGCGAATGCGCGCCACTTCCTTCAGGCCGATCCGGTGGATCTGGTCGGCGGTGAGGTCGGTCGTGGTGAACTGGGCGGCAAGGAAATCGTAGTAGTCCGCGCCGCCCGGAAGGTCCGCCGCGGCGATGGTCTCGCGCGCACCCGGCAGGTATTGGGTCCGGAAGAACTCGGCAAACTGGCGATAGGCCGGGACCACGGACTCGGCGATGACCCGCCGCGCCTGCGCCTGCAAGGCCTTGCGCTCGGACGCCGGCACGGACTCGGGGAAGCTCTCGAAACGCTTGTAGAACGGGCTCTTGGCCGGGTCGTCCACGATCTGCGCGTCGATCTGCGCGGTGACCCGCTGCATCAGCACCCGCGGCGGCGTGTTGCCGGCCTTCAGGCCCTCGCGCATCAGTTCCGTGGTCTGGGCGACCATCGCCGGCACTGCCTCCAGGCGCTTGAGCCAGTCGCGATAGTCCTGCGTGCTGGCGAACGACAGGACCTCGGCGATGCCCTCGGCGTTCTGCACGCCGCCGCGCTGGCTGACCGGCCGCTGCCACTCGTTGTACTTCTGGCGCTCGACCGCGCGCTCGGCCTGCCATGCGAAGACGTCGTAGCTGAGGCGGTCCTGGGGCGACAGCGCGTCGCGATCAATCGCGCGCAACCGCTGTAGCGCCTGGCGATCGCTGGCCTGGCGCGCCTTGAGCGCCGAAAGGCTCAGGTCGGTCCAGCGGTCGTTGTAGCGCCTGTCGCCGCGGTAGCTGGCGTTCTCCGGATTCTCGCGCAGGCCGCGTTCCCACTCCTCCTCGAACAAGCGGTGCAGGGCGGCGCTGGCCTCGGAGCTCGCCGGCGATACCGGATGCGCTGCCTCGGCCTGTGCCTGCGACCGGGCGGAGACGGGGACGATCGCCAGGATCGACGCGATGGCGGTGGCAAGCAGCAGGTTGCGGATCACGAGGATTGCTCCGACGGACGATCCCCGGAGTCTAATGGCGGCGCCGGCAGCGAACAAAAAACGGCTCGCCTCGCCGCGCAAGGGTGCCGCAGATCGGGATCAGGCGGCGTCGGCGTCGGTGGTGAAGCTCTCGCCACAGCCGCACTCGGCGCTGGCGTTGGGGTTGCGGAACAGGAACTGCTCGCCTAGCCGCTGCTTCACCAGATCCACGAGCGTCCCGTCCACCAGCGGAAGGCTCGGCGCATCGACGTAGATCCGCACCCCGTCCTGCTCGAACACGGTGTCGCCCTCGCGCTGTTCCTTTGCCAGATCGGCCACGTGCTGCCAGCCGGAGCATCCGGTCTTGGTCACGCCGAAGCGCAGCCCGAGCGTGCCGGGGGTCTCGGCGAGATAGCGCTGGACTCGCGCGAGTGCGGTGGGGCTGAGGGTAACGGCCATGCATGACTCCTGTTTCGGCTCTGCGGCCGCACGCGGTGCGACCGGCGGCGATCCGCGGAGCAGGTGCTCCGCGATGCCCGCTGGCACGCCAACTATAGCCGCGCCAGTTAAACTGGGTCTTTCCATATCGGCCCGACCCGGGCAGGAATCAAGGCATGACCGGACCTCGCCCATGACAATCACGAGCGTGGAACATGCGCTGGCGGGCAAGATGCCGTCCGGCGGCGAGGTCACGGTACGCGGCTGGGTACGGACGCGGCGCGACTCCAAGGCCGGCCTGAGCTTCGTCAATGTGAGCGACGGCTCCTGCTTCGCGGCGATCCAGGTCGTGGCGCCGGACACCCTGGCGAACTACGAGTCCGAGATCAAACGCCTGACCGCGGGATGCTCGGTGATCGCCTGCGGCACCCTGGTGGCATCCCAAGGCCAGGGGCAGTCGTTCGAGATCCAAGCGTCGTCGGTGGAGGTGGTCGGCTGGGTCGAGGACCCGGAGACCTACCCGATCCAGCCCAAGGCGCACTCGCTGGAGTTCCTGCGCGAGGTCGCCCACCTGCGCCCGCGCACCAACCTGTTCGGTGCGGTGACCCGCATCCGCCACTGCCTGGCGCAGGCGGTCCATCGCTTCTTCCACGAGCGCGGCTACTACTGGATCAGCACGCCGGTGGTGACCACCTCCGACGCCGAGGGCGCAGGCCAGATGTTCCGGGTGTCGACCCTGGACCTGGCCAACCTGCCGCGCGACAGCGCAGGCGGCATCGACTTCTCGCGCGATTTCTTCGGCAAGGAAACGTTCCTGACGGTGTCGGGCCAGCTCAACGTCGAGGGCTACTGCCTGGCGCTGAGCAAGGTCTACACGTTCGGGCCGACCTTCCGTGCCGAAAACAGCAACACCACGCGGCACCTGGCCGAATTCTGGATGGTGGAGCCGGAAATCGCGTTCGCCGACCTGCTGGAAAACGCGCAGGTCGCCGAGGACTTCCTCAAGTACCTGTTCCGCGCGGTGCTCGACGAGCGCCCCGACGACATGGCGTTCATCGCCCAGCGCGTGCAGGACGACGCGATCACGCGCCTCGATACCTTCATCAATGCGCCGTTCGAGCGCATCGAGTACTCCGACGCCGTGGCGCTGCTGCAGAAGTCGGGGCACAAGTTCGATTTCCCGGTCGAGTGGGGCCTAGACCTGCAGACCGAACACGAGCGCTGGCTGACCGAGCAGCATGTCGGCAGGCCGGTCGTGGTGATGAATTATCCCGAGCACATCAAGGCGTTCTACATGCGCCTCAACGATGATGGAAAGACGGTTGCGGCGATGGACGTGCTCGCGCCGGGAATCGGCGAGATCATCGGCGGCTCGCAGCGCGAGGAGCGCCTGGACGTGCTGGATGCGCGCATGGCGCAGTTCGGCATCGACCCGACGCACTACGCCTGGTACCGCGACCTGCGCCGCTACGGCAGCGTGCCGCATGCGGGCTTCGGGCTGGGCTTCGAGCGGCTGGTGGTCTATGTCTGCGGACTGAGCAACATCCGCGACGCGATCCCCTACCCGCGCGCGCCGGGCCAGGCGGAGTTCTGATCGATGATCCTGTTCTTCGCGCTGCTGTGCGTGGCGCTGGCGATCGCCGGCGCGACGGCGTTCGTGATCTTCTGGCCGTTGACGCTGGTGCACATCCGCGATCGCCATCCCGCGCTTCGCACGCGCTTCGGCGCGGCAGGCTTCGCCAATCCGGTCGCGCTGGGCTGGCTGTTGCGGCGCCAATACCGCATCGCCGGGGATCGCAATCTCAACGGGCTGGCGGTGCCTGCCTGGTTGTCGCTGATGGCGATCATCCTGGGGCTGATGGCGGCCGGCGCGCTGTGGCTGATGAGCCTGGCGGTGGCCGCGTGAGCGATCGTTCGCAGGACCAGTGGTGGCTGGCGACCCTCGGCCGCACCGTCGTCTGGGCGCGTCTGCGCGTGCGCGAGGCCGGCACCGCGGAGGTGCTCGACAGCGACGGAAACACCCTGGCCTACGACAGCGAGGACACCGCGCGCGCAGCGTTGATGGACGCCGAGTTCTGCTCACTCGACGGACTCGATGCGCAGGACGCGCACGACAAGGGTTTCCTGCTGGAGGAACTGGTGCCGCCGAACGCCGACGACGACGCGGGGCTGCGCGCGCTGATGCTGCAGAAGCTGCCGCCGCGCCGCTGACCGCGATGTACCGGAACGCCGCCTTTGCCGAAACCGATCTCTCCGCGCTGGACCGACTGCTGGAGCGCGACAGCTTCGTCACCCTGGTCACCGTGCGCGACGATGAGCCGACCGTCAGCCACCTGCCGGTGCTCTACTCGCGTGCGGGCGACCGGGTGGAACTTCGCGGGCACTGGGCCCATCCCAACCCGCAGGCGGGTCACCAGGGGCCGGCGCTGGTGATCGTCCGCGGCCCCGACGCGTATGTGTCCCCGGGCTGGTACCCCGACAAGGAGGCCATGGCCCGCGTACCGACCTGGAACTATGCCGTCGCCCACCTGCGCGGAGAGCTCACCACCTTCGACGACGGCGCCGCGCTGGCAGCGCTGGTATCGGAGCTCAGCGAGCGCAACGAAAAGCTGGTGGGCGGGGAATGGAAGTTCGAGCCGGATCGCGACGATCACTTCCGGCAGCTGCGCGGCATCGTCGGCTTCAGGCTCGTGGTGTCCAGCGTGCGCATGACCTTCAAGCTCAGCCAGAACCACCCGCCGGACAACCGCGCTTCTGTGGCGCGGCGCCTGGCATCGCAGGGCACCGACCGCAGCCGCGAGCTTGCCGCTTTGATGCGCGAGCACGGCGGCTGACAGCCCGCGCGGGTCGCCCCGCATCTTCAAGGAGCATTTCGATGGATCTCGACCTTACCGGCAGGCATGCACTGGTCTGCGGCGCCAGCCAGGGCATCGGCCTTGCGACCGCGCACGCGCTGGCGCAATTGGGCGCCGACGTCACCCTGCTCGCTCGACGCGAAACGCAGTTGCACGCGATTTGCGCGCAGCTGCCCCGGCCCAGGCCCGGACAGGCCCACGGCTGGATTGCCGCCGACACGGCCGACACCCAGGCCCTGCGCCGGCAGGCCGAGGCACTCGCCGCCGGCAAGCCGGTGCATGTGCTCGTCAACAACAGCGGCGGGCCGCCACCGGGACCGGTCCATGGGGCGGACATCGCCGACTTCGAGGCAGCGATCCGACAACACCTGTTCGCCAACCACGTGCTGGCCGAAGCGGTCATCCCGGGCATGGAGCGCGACGCGTATGGCCGCATCGTCAACGTGATTTCCACGTCGGTGAAGGAGCCGATCGCAGGCCTGGGCGTCTCCAACAGCACCCGCGGCGCGGTGGCGAACTGGGCCAAGACCCTCGCCGCGGAGCTGGCGCCGCGCGGCATCACCGTCAACAACGTGCTGCCCGGATCGACCCAGACGCCGCGTATCGAGCAGATCATCCAGACCACGGCGGCGAAAAGCGGGCGCAGCGCCGAGGAAGTGCAGGCCGGAATGGTCGCGGCGATTCCGATGGGACGCTTCGCGCGCCCCGAGGAGACCGCGGCGGCGATCGCCTTCCTGTGCTCGCCGGCGGCCTCGTACATCACCGGGATCAACCTGCCGGTGGATGGCGGCCGCACCCGCTCGCTCTAGGCCCCCGGCCGCGGATTCAGCGAGGCAATCGCGGCGCGAAGGCCCCGCCGTACGCACTGTTAAGCTAATCGCATGCGCTTACGACACACCATCGACGGCAAACCCCAGGACGCCGCTTCGGCGCGGTGGCTGGACGTACACGAGCCCGCCACCGGCTCGGCCTATGCGCAGGTCGCCGCCGGCGACGCGGCCGATATCGATGCTGCCGTGGCGGCTGCACGCGGGGCGTTCCCCGCATGGTCTGCGCTGCCCAACAGCGAGCGAGCGCAATGGCTGGAACGCCTTGCCGGGGGGCTGGAAAGCCGGCTGGAGCTGTTCGCACAGGCCGAGTCCCGCGACGCCGGCAAGCCGATCAAGCTCGCGCGCGAGGTGGAGATCCCGCGCGCGATCGCCAACCTGCGCTTCTTCGCACATGCCGCGACCCAGTTCGCCAGCGAGTCGCACCATGGCGAGGCTGGGCTGAACTACACGCTGCGAAGCCCGCTGGGCGTGGTCGCGGCGATCTCGCCATGGAACCTGCCGCTGTACCTGCTGACCTGGAAGATCGCACCCGCGCTCGCGGCGGGCAATACCGTGGTCGCCAAGCCTTCGGAGATCACCCCGGTCACCGCGACGATGCTCGGCGAGCTGGCGGCCGAAGTGGGGCTCCCGCCGGGCGTGCTGAACATCGTCCATGGCACCGGCCCCGAGGCCGGCGAAGCGCTGGTGCGGCATCCCGACGTGCGTGCGGTGTCGTTTACCGGCAGCACCGCGGTCGGGCGCCGGATCGCCGGCATCGCCGGCCCCGAGCTGCGGAAGTTGTCGCTCGAGCTCGGCGGGAAGAACCCGACCATCGTTTTCGCCGACAGCGACTGGAAGCTGCACATGGAGACGCTGCTGCGCTCGGTATTCCAGAATTCCGGACAGATCTGCCTGTGCGGTTCACGCATGCTCGTGGAGCGCGACATCTACATCGAGTTCCGCGACGAACTGGTGGCCCGTGCGCTGGAGTTGCCCGTAGGCGACCCGATCGACCCCGACACCCGGGTGGGACCGCTGGCCTCGCAGGCGCATTTCGACAAGGTCATGGCAGCGATCGCGGCCGCCCGGGAGGCCGGGGGCCACGTGCTGTGCGGAGGCGTGACGCTCGACCGGCCCGGCTGGTTCGTCGCGCCGACCGTGATCGAGGGGCTCGGTCCGGAGTGCGCGACCAATCGCGAGGAGATCTTCGGGCCCGTGGTCACCCTGCAACCCTTCGACTCCGACGAACACGCCCTTGCGCTCGCCAACGACGGCGATTACGGCCTTGCGGCCTCGGTGTGGACGCGCGACCTCAATCGCGCCCACCGGTTTGCCGCCGGCGTCCGTGCCGGCGTGGTGTGGATCAATACCTGGATGCAGCGCGATCTGCGCACACCATTCGGAGGCACCGGCGCCTCTGGCCTGGGCCGCGAAGGTGGCCTGGAGGCCATGCGCTTTTTCACCGACGCCAAGAACGTCGGCATCGACCTGAGATAAGCCATGGCCCAGACCATCGACGACCTGCTGGCGCGCAACCGCGAATGGGCGGATCGCGTCATCACCGAAGATCCGCGATTCTTCGATCGCCTCTCGCAGCAGCAAGCACCCGAGTACCTGTGGATCGGGTGCTCCGATTCGCGCGTCCCCGCCAACCAGATCATCGGCATGGCGCCGGGGGAAGTTTTCGTCCACCGCAACATCGCCAACGTGGTCGCCCATACCGACCTGAACTGCCTTTCGGTGATCCAGTTCGCCGTCGACGTGCTCAAGGTCAAGCACATCCTGGTCGTCGGTCATTACGGCTGCGGCGGCGTGCACGCGGCGCTGCACCGCGCCCGCCTGGGGCTGGTCGACAACTGGATACGACACGTCACCGACGTGGCCGACAAGCACGATCTCTGCCTCGGCCGCTCCAGCGAGGGCGTGTCCCGCCACGATCGCCTGTGCGAACTGAACGTGCTCGAACAGGTGGCGCATGTCTGCCACACCACCATCCTCAAGGATGCCTGGCAACGCGGGCAGGAGGTCAGCGTGCATGGCTGGGTGTACAGCCTGCACAACGGCCTCGTGCACGATTTGGGCATCGATGTCGCCGCGATCGAACGGCTGCCGGCCGAGTACGCCGACGCACTGCAGCGGATCGACCAGACCGTTGCTGGCGGCGTGGCATGAGCCGGGCCATCAACAGCGATGCGGCGCCGCGGCCGGTGGGCCATTACCCGCACGCCCGACGCGTCGGCAACCTGCTGTTTCTCTCGGGGATCGGTCCCCGCGACCCGGCGAGCAATGCGGTGATGGGCAACGTCCACGACGCCGACGGCAACCTGCTCAGCTACGACATCGAGTCGCAGACGCGCTCGGTGTTCTCCAACCTGCGCACGGTGCTCCAGTCCAGCGGGGCCGGACTTTCCGAGCTGGTCGATGTCACCGTGTACCTCACCGACATGGCGCGCGACTTCGCTGCGTTCAACGCCATCTGGGCAGAGTATTTTCCACGTGCCGAGGCTGCGCCCTGCCGCACCACGCTGGGAATCAGCGCGCTGCCGACGCCGATCGCGATCGAGATGAAATGCGTCGCGGTGCTGCCGCACGCGACCCCCACGGAGTAGAACGCGATGCTGCCAGGCCCGATCAACCTGCAACGATGGATCGATGAGCACCGGCACCTGCTCAAGCCTCCGGTCGGCAACAAGGTGATCTTCGACGGCGACTTCATCGTGATGGCGGTCGGCGGCCCGAACGCTCGCAGCGACTATCACTACGACGAAGGCCCGGAGTGGTTCCACCAGCTGGAGGGCGAGATGGTGCTGCGCATCCAGGAGGATGGCGCCGCGCGCGACATTCCGATCCGCGCCGGCGAGACCTTCCTGCTGCCGCCGCGCGTGCCGCACTCGCCGCAACGCATGGCCGGATCGGTCGGGCTGGTGATCGAGCGCAAGCGCCTGCCGCACGAGCGCGACGGCCTGATGTGGTTCTGCGAACGCTGCAACCACAAGCTCTACGAAGAATACTTCCAGCTCCAGGACATCGAGCGCGACTTCCCGCCGGTGTTCGAGCGCTTCCATGCCTCCACCGAGCACCGCACCTGCCGTTCGTGCGGGCATCTGCATCCGGCGCCTTCACGCTAGCAATCGGCCTCGACCCAGGTCCGGCATCCTGTCGCCCGAAGCGCGGTTCCGCGCCCCCGTCGGCGGCGCACCGCAGCGGGGTCGCCGCGCCTGCGGCCACGGCTGCAGAACGCTCCGTTTCGCGCGGCACCGCGAATCCTTTGCCATGCCCGTTGCCTCTCTGCATGGACGACGCATCAACCCGTGCTTTCGTGCGTCGCGTTCACAAGGAGCCCCATGGACAACTTCGTCAAGCACACCCCCGACTCCGCCCCCGCGAAATCCCGCCCGCTGCTGGAAGGCACGATCGCCAAGCTCGGATTCCTGCCGAATCTCTACGCGCATCTGGCCGAGGCGCCCGCTGCACTGGAGGCGTATTTCGCGCTGGCTGCGCAATTCGAGCAGACATCGCTGTCGCCCGCCGAACGCCAGGTGGTCCTGCTGGCCGCGAGCGTCGAGAACGGATGCGAGTTCTGCGTCGCCGCGCACTCGATGATGGCCGGAATGTCGCAGGTCCCGGACGACAGCATCGAGGCCCTACGCGCCGCCGCTGAACTTCCGGATCCGCGCCTGAATGCCCTGGCCGATTTCACCCGTTCGCTGGTCCGCGACCGAGGCTGGGCCACCCAGGCAGCTTCCGCGGCGTTCCTGGAGGCAGGCTTCGACCGCCAGCAGGCGTTGGAGGTCGTGCTCGGCGTCTCGATGAAGACCCTGAGCAACTATGCCAACCACCTCACCGGCACCCGGACCAATCCCGAACTGGCCGCACACGCGTGGAACAGGCCCCAATAGCCGCCGGCGTCGACCGGCACCGGCCTCCAGAGCGCCTGGCAGCGAGAAGTTCATGACATCGGCAAAGATGCGCGCCACGACGAGCTTCGCCCTCATCGCCTGCCTGACATGGCTGATCGGGTGTTCGGCAGCGCAGGACCAGGCTTCCGCCCCGGGAGGGCTTTCCGGGCGCCTGACCCTGTCCGGGTCCAGCACGGTGGCGCCGCTGGCCGGCGAAATCGGCAAGCGCTTCGAGGCGCTGCACCCGGGCGTGCGCGTCGATGTGCAAAGCGGCGGATCCGCGCGCGGGATCGCCGATGCGCGCCGCGGCACCGCCGACATCGGCATGGCCTCGCGCGCATTGAAGCCCGAGGAGTCCGATCTCGCCGGGCACGCGATCGCCCTCGACGGTATCAGCCTGATCGTTCATCGCGATAACCCGGTCGCGGAGCTGACCGCTGCGCAGGTGGTCGGCATCTACACCGGCACGATCGGCAACTGGTCGGCGGTCGGCGGCAACGACGCGCCCATCACCGTCGTCAACAAGGCCGACGGTCGCTCGACGCTGGAGCTGTTCCTCGCGCACTTCGGGCTTGCCGCCGAAGCGATCCGCCCCAGCGTGGTCATCGGCGACAACCAGCAGGGCGTGCTTACCGTGGCCGGCGACCCCGACGCGATCGGCTATGTCTCGATCGGCAGCGCGCAGTACGAGGTCGACAGCGGCCGCGCGATCCGGCTGCTGCCGATGGACGGCATCGCACCGTCGGTCGAAAGCGTCCGCGACGGATCCTTCCCGCTGTCGCGCCAGCTCACCCTGGTGACCCTTGGCGCGCCATCGCCGCTGGAAACGGCGTTCATCGAATTCGCGCGCTCCAGACCGATGCGCGATGTGGTGGAAGCGCAGCACTTCGTGCCCGTGTCGCAATGACATGAGCCTGCTGCCGACGTTGCGCATAGTGGCCGCGATGGCCGCCGGCATCGTCGTGCTGATGCTGGCGTTCGTCGTTCTCGAGTCGCTGCCCGCGTTGCGCTCGGTCGGCGCGGTCCGCTTCTTCGCCGATCCGGGCTGGCATCCGGCGGCGGGCGCGGCGCGCGGCCAGTTCAACCTCGGCCCGATGCTCGTGGGGACGATCGCGGCCGCCGCTGGGGCCGTCGTGCTGGCAGCGCCGCTGGGCCTCGGCTCGGCGATCTTCAGCCGGTTCTATGCACCCGGGCCGATCGGACGCGGTTACCGGCGGTTGGTGGAAGTGCTCGCGGGCATTCCCTCGGTCGTCTACGGGTTCTGGGGGCTCGTGGTGCTGGCACCGCTGATCCGGCAGTGGCAACCGCCCGGGCAGAGCCTGCTGGCGGGAACGCTGATCCTGGCCCTGATGATCCTGCCGACCGTGGCGCTGCTGTCGGAGGCGTCGCTTCGCAGCGTGCCCGCCTCCTACCTGCGCGGAACCGCGGCCCTGGGCCTGTCGCGCTGGGCGTCGATCCGCGGCGTGGTGTTGCCTGCCGCGCGCAGCGGCATCCTTGCCGCGATCCTGCTGGCCACCGGACGCGCGATCGGGGAGACCATGGCCGTGCTGATGGTCACCGGCAACGTGGTGCAGGTGCCCCGCAGCGTCTTCGACCCAGTCCGTGCGCTGACATCCAACATCGCGCTGGAACTGGGCTACGCGATGGACCATCACCGTTCGGCGCTGTTCGTAAGCGGGCTGGTGCTGATGGCGATGATCGCGGTGCTCGTCGCAATGGCCGAGTGGACCGGCAGGGAGCGCCTCCATGCCTGAGTCCGCACCCGCGCCATCGGGCATCGTCTGGGCGACGCCCGCCGGCGGCTGGGGCGATCGCGCGGCCGCCATCGCGATGTGGGGCGTCGCGCTGCTCGTCACGGCCGTGTTCGCCTGGGTCGTGGGCGATCTGGTGCGCCACGGATTGCCGCACCTGTCCTGGGAATTTCTCAGCCAGGCCCCCAGCGATGCCGGCCGCGCCGGCGGCATCGCGCCGATCCTCGCATCGACCCTGCTGATCCTCTCGGTATGCCTTTCGGTCAGCGTTCCGATCGCGGTCGGCACCGCGATACTGCTGGCGGAGTTTTCGTCGCGCAGCCGCTGGTACGCGCGGTTCGTGCGCCGATCGCTCGACATCCTCGCCGGAGTGCCGTCGATCGTGTTCGGCCTGTTCGGCAACGCGTTCTTCAGCATCTACCTGGGAATGGGATTCTCGATCCTCGCCGGCGGGCTGACGCTCGCCTGCATGGTCCTGCCGATCCTGATCCGTTCGACCGAGGCCGGCCTGCGCGAGGTCCCCGACGACTACCGCAAGGCGGCCGCGGCGCTGGGAATCCGGCAGTCGGCGGTGATCTGGCGGATCCTGCTGCCGGCTGCGACACCGGGGCTGCTGGTCGGCCTCGTGCTGGGCACCGGCCGCGCGTTGGCGGAGACGGCGGCCCTGCTGTTCACCAGCGGCTACGTCGATCGCATGCCCGAGTCGCTGATGGACTCCGGTCGTTCGCTGTCGATCCACATCTACGACCTGGCCATGAACGTGCCCGGCGGCACCGGTGCCGCCCACGCCTCGGCGCTGGTGTTGATCGCCCTGCTGGTACTGATCAACCTCGCCACCTCATGGACTGCCGACCGCTGGCTGCACCGCAGGATCATCCGCGCATGAACGACGCCCCGCCGAACCCATCTTCCACCCCGTTGCTCGACACCGACTTCGAGCCTCGCGAGCTTTCCGGCGGCGCCGCGGCGCGCGACCCGCACCGCCAGGACCGTCCCTGGCTGCACCGCAGCGGTTGTTGCGAGCACCGCGAGCCGATCCTGCAGGTCGAGAACCTCCACGTCCGCTACGGCCGCACGCCCGCGCTGGCCGGGGTCACGATGCCGATCCACCGCGGCTGCATCACCGCCGTGATCGGCTCCTCCGGCTGCGGCAAGAGCACCTTCCTGTCTTGCCTCAACCGCATGACCGACCTCACCCCCTCCTGCGGGGTCAGCGGTCGCGTGTCGCTCGACGGCAGGGACATCTTCGCCCGCGACACGGACCTGATCGCGCTGCGCCGCCGCGTCGGCATGATCTTCCAGAAGCCCAACCCGTTCCCGCTGTCGATCCGCAGGAACCTGACCTTCCCATTGGGCCAGCACGGTGTCCGCGACCGGGCCACGCTGGCGCACAAGGTGGAGACCGCGTTGCGGCAGGTGGGGCTCTGGGACGAGGTCAAGGATCGCCTCGACGCCTCCGCCCTGGACCTGTCCGGCGGGCAGCAGCAGCGCTTGTGTCTCGCGCGCGCGCTGGTGCTCGACCCGGAGATCATCCTCCTCGACGAACCCTGCAGCGCGCTGGACCCGATTGCCAGCGGCGTGGTCGAGGACATGATCGCCGCGCTGCGGGGGCGCTACACGACGGTGATCGTGACCCACAACCTCGCACAGGCGCGACGGATCGCCGACGACGTGGCGATGTTCTGGGTCCGCGACGGCGTCGGCACCCTGGTGGAACACGGGTCGGCCTCAGCGGTGTTCGACGCGCCCCGCAGCGATGTCACGGCCGCCTACATTCGCGGTGCGCGCGGGTGATCCGCCCTGCCCCAGCGCCGCTCGTGAAGCGCTGGTCCCCGCGGCCATGAGCAGAGTTCACGCCACCTTTTCCACCCACCAGGATCTGCCACATGAACCAAGAACGCCGCCTCGCGATTTCCCTGCTGTTGCTGAGGCTGGGAGTGTTCCTCGTCATGCTGATGTGGACGATCGACAAGTTCGTCCAGCCGGAGCACGCCGCAAAGGTGTTCGCCAACTTCTACGGAATCAGCGGAATCGACGCGCAGATCACGTACGTATTGGGCGCTCTGGAGCTGATACTGCTGCTCGCCTTCGTGGCCGGCATCGCCAGGCGCTGGAGCTACGGAATCGTGCTGGTACTGCACGGCATATCCACGCTCTCGCCTTGGGGCCAGTACCTGCAGCCGTTCCAGGGTCCGAACCTGCTGTTCTTCGCCGCCTGGCCGATGCTTGCGGCGGCCGCGGCGCTCTATCTGCTGCGCGACTGGGACACCTACACGCTGGGTTCGACGCCCCGCACGCGCTGAGAAAACCACCGCTGCGGGCCGTGCGCGGTCCCGTAGCGTGGCTTGTGCATTCACAGATTCTCGTCCGAGCGCCCGTGACAGGCGACTACTCCTCCGGCGTCGGCTGCCCGCCCGGCTGCGCTGCCTCGTCGCCGGCATCGCGGATCGGCACCGCCCGGGCTCCGCTATAGCTGGCAACCCCGTACGGCACCAGATAGTTGAGCAGCATGTGCCCCGGCATGATCCCCTCGCCGGCGATCAGGTACTCGCCCTGGTTGATCAGATTGAGGACGGTGCCGACCACCAGGCTGACCCTTGCGGCATTGCCCGCGATCCTGGCCGAGGCCATCACCGCGAAGAACCGCCTCCATTAGCAGGCTGCTGAAATACTCGTTGACACCTCCGAAAAAGTTGATCCGCAAGCATAGAAACGCATGCAACCCATTGATTCTTCGTTCGTATGCCCCAGAGTGCGGCGATGAAACGGCGATTTC
>JALYOG010000018.1 GCA_030856985.1 Pseudomonadota bacterium
CATCAGCGCCGCATCGCCCAGCGCGGCGAGCAGGCGCCAGCGCAGGGCGTCGGCGTCGAGATCCTCGCCGGCGCCTTCGACGTTGGCATCCAGCGCGCGCCGGACCAGCTCGCCGGGGGTCAGGAACTCCAGGTTGGCGGCGATGCCGTGCGCCTTGGCCAGCTCCGCCTGCAGCCAGCGGCGCATGGCGACCTGCGGGATCAGCACGATGTCCGGCGCCAGCAGCGACTGTCCGGGCGCCGGCACGCGCAGCTCCTGCGCCATCAGCCCGGCCAGCACGTCCAGCGAGTTGGAGTGGTACAGGCGGAAGTCGGGCAGGTCGGACATGGCGCCATCGTGCCGCAGTGGCGTCGCAGTGGCCGCGACCGCGATCGGGAACGAGTGTCCGATGATCCTCAGGCCAGCACGTCGCGGCCGGCCTGGGCCTGTTCGCAGTGCACGAACGTCACCGGGATGCCGTGCGCCTGCAGCACCGCGGTGATCTGCCGCTGGCGCGCCTCGAAATGCTGGTGCTGGCGATGCAGGCGTTCGCGGCAGGCCTCGGTATCGCAGGGCTGCTCCGGCGCGTAGCGCGCGTGCCAGGCCGCCGGCGAGAACAGCGCGATCCGGACCTCCCCGCCGACGTATCGCAGCAGCGGCTCGGGCGGCGCGTCCAGCCAGTGCTCGCTGCCGGTCTGCAGCAGCGCCGTCTCCAGCACCGGCCACAGCGTCGCCAGCCCCGCGTGGTCGTACTGCATTGCCATCATCGCCGCCAGGTCATGCACGGTCAGGTAACGCGCATGCTCGACCTGCAGCCCGAACAGCGCCTGCGCCGAAAGCGCGGTGTCGGCGCCGGCCATTCCCTGCTCGAGCAACGACGCCTCGAATGCCGCGTCGACCCGCGCGACCACGTCCGGATCGCCGCCGAGCACGAACGGGACCAGCCGCAGCGGCCCGCCGGCATGGTCGGCTGAAGGCGTCAGGTCACCGGGGAGGCGCGTGTCGTGGGCGCCGAACGCGATGATCCGGGAGCGTGCATCGCCGGGCGCACGCGCGGCCAGCTGGTCGAGCTCGTGATGCAGCGGCCAGCCAGGGCGCAGCATCTCGACGGGGTCGTAATGCGCGCCGACCGTGACCAGTTCCAGGTCGGCGGCTTCCGGTGAAAACTTCGCCAGGTCGCGCGCGATGAGCGTGGCCAGGTCCGCCACCTCCGCCTGCGCCAACGCGTCGCGCGCGACGCTACCGTCGCCCTTCAGTTCCAGCGCAAGCGCCCCCAGCACGTGCAATGCGGCGAGGGGTTCGGACGAGGCGTGTCGGACCTGGGGCATGGTCAGGGCTTCAATACGGAGGCGTTTGGTCGACCGTGTAGCCGGCGCTACACTCCTTCATTATGCCCCGACGCTGTGGCAGGCAGGCTGCAGCGGCGCTCCTGAAGAGGTGGTCGAGTGAGTCAAGCGGTGAGTCAAGACTGGATGCGTCCGTCCCGCGCCGTTGCCGTGCTGGGCGGCGTGCGAATTCCCTTCTGCCGCCAGAACACGGCCTACGCCGATGTCGGCAATCTCGGCATGTCGGTACGCACCCTGGGCGCGCTGGTGGAGCGCTTCGGGCTGCACGGACAGCAGCTGGGCGAAGTGGCGATGGGCGCGGTGATCAAGCACAGCAGCGACTGGAACCTCGGGCGCGAAGCGGCGCTGTCGTCCGGGCTGTCGCCGTTGACGCCCGGGATCACCCTGCAGCGCGCCTGCGGCACCTCGCTGGATTCCATCATCACCATCGCCAACAAGATCGCCACCGGGCAGATCGAATCGGGCATCGGCGGCGGCTCGGACACCACCTCCGACGTGCCGATCGTCTACGGCAAGTCGCTGCGTCGCCGGCTGCTGGCAGCGGCGGCGATGAAGACGCCCATGGACCGGCTGAAGGCATTCAAGGGCTTCTCGCTGCGCGAACTGAAGCCCGAGTTCCCGGGCGTGGCCGAGCCGCGCACCGGCAAGAGCATGGGCGACCACTGCGAGGACATGGCCAAGCAGTGGAACATCTCGCGCGACTCGCAGGACGAGTGGGCGCTGTCGTCGCACCGCAAGCTCGCCGCCGCCTATGAGCGTGGCTTCTTCGACGACCTGGTGGTCAGCTTCCGCGGCGTGTCGCGCGACAACGTGCTGCGCGCCGACAGCACGCTGGAGAAACTGGCCACGCTCAAGCCCGCATTCGATCGCCACTCCGGGCGCGGGACGCTCACGGCGGCCAATTCCACCCCGCTCACCGACGGCGCCTCGGCCTGCCTGCTGGCATCGCAGGAGTGGGCGCAGAGGCACGGCCACGAGGTGCTGTGCCACCTGCGCGATGCGCACGTGGCAGCGGTGGATTTCGTCCACGGCGAGGGCCTGCTGATGGCGCCAACGGTCGCGGTGCCGGAGATGCTTCGGCGCAACGGCCTGACGCTGCAGGACTTCGACTTCTACGAGATCCACGAGGCCTTCGCCGCGCAGGTGCTGTGCACGCTGCGCGCCTGGGAGAGCGAGGAGTACTGCCGCACGCGACTGGGCCTGGACGCGCCGATGGGGCGTATCGATCCGGCAAAGATCAACCCGAATGGGTCGTCGCTGGCGACCGGACATCCGTTCGCGGCCACCGGCGCGCGGATCGTTGCCACCGCTGCCAAGGAACTCAGGCAGCGCGGCGGCGGTCGCTGCCTGGTGTCGATCTGCACTGCAGGCGGCATGGGCGTGGTGGCGATCCTCGAGCGCTGAGGCGCGATACGTCGCTTGCGCCGTGCGCTGGAGACTGAGCGGATTGACTCGGATCGAGTCAGGCTCTCTCCACCGGCTTTTTCGGTGTCACCCAGCGCGCGGCGAGGATCCCGACCTCGTAGAGGATCGCCATCGGGATGGCCAGCATGAGTTGCGAGATCACGTCTGGCGGCGTGATGATCGCTGCGATCACGAACACGCCGACGATCGCGTAGCCGCGCGACTCCGACAACTGCTTGGGCGTGACCCAGCCCAACAGCGCCATGATGACCATCGCCACCGGAAGCTCGAAGCTGAAGCCGAAGGCCAGGAAGATCACCAGCACGAAATCGAGGTAGGCGTTGATGTCGGTCATCATCGCCACGCCCTCGGGCGTGATGCTGGTGAGGAAGCCGAACACGGTCGGCAGCACCAGGTAGAACGCGAACGCGCAGCCGCCGTAGAACAGCGTTACCGCCGAGGCCAGCAGCGGGAACGCCAGCCGGCGTTCACGCTGGTACAGGCCCGGCGCCACGAACGCCCAGGCCTGGTACAGCAGCCACGGCATCACGATCATCAGCGCGGCTGCGAAGGCCACTTTCATCGGCGCGAAGAACGGCGAGGCCACCTCGGTGGCGATCAACTGCGCGCCCACCGGGAGCTTGGCCAGCAGCGGCTCGGCCAGCCAGCGATACAGGTTGTTGGCAAACGGCACCAGGCAGAGGAACACGATCATCAGCCCGACCACCGACCTCAGCAGGCGCGAACGCAGTTCGATCAGATGATCCAGCAGGCGCGGCTCGGCATCGGGGTCGGCCGGGGCGGCATCGGTCGCGGGGTCGGGAGCGCGACGCAGGCTCATCGCACCGGCCTCATTGCCACGGTCTCATCGGCACCTTCGCCATCAGCGACCCGCCGCCGCGGGAGGCGGAGCATCGGGCTCGCGGCGCGGCGCGTCGACCGGATCGGGATCGCGGTGCAGCGGTACGTCCCGATCGGGATCCCGGCGCGGCAGCCGGTCGGGCGGCGGGTCGCCTCGAGTTGCATCGCCCGGATCGGGATCGCCCACCGGCGCCGGAGCGGGCGCCTCTCCATCGGCGTGATGTTCGTCGGTGTGATCCTCATCCGCGTGATCCGATGGCGCGTGGACGTCGGAGTCCTCCAGCAACCAGTCTTCGTACTGACGGGGCGGTTCGTCGTCCTGCGGATCGTAATGCGCGGAGTCGCGATTGCCGGCGGGGGCCGCGGCGGCAAGTGCTTGGCCTTCGGTACCCGTTTCGCCCGCGTCATCCGTCGCGGGGTTGAGGTCGCTGGCTTCGATTGCCGGCTGCCGGTCGGGGTCGAGCCCCTCGAACTGGCTGCGCACGTCGCTGCCGGTGCGCTGCAGGTCGCTGCGCGCTTCGGCCAGGTCCGCGCGGGCCTGCGCCAGGCTGCGCTTGAGGTCGTCGTCGGCGAGCTCGTTCTCAAGCTCGGACTTGACCGAGTACCACTGCGCCCGCGCCTTGCGCACCCACAGCCCGGTGAAGCGCGCCGCCTTGGGCAGTCGTTCGGGTCCCAGCACCAACAGCGCCACGACGGCGACAACCAGCAGTTCGGAAAAACCCAGGTCGAACATGTGCGCGATCGGCCGACGTCAGCCGACGTCAGCGCGGAGCCTTGTCGTCGTCGGAAGGGTTGCCGGTGCGGGGCGCATACGTGCCCTCGTCCCGCGGCGTCTCCGAACGGCGCGAATCATCCGCCAGCCGAGCGTCGGGCTCGTCGGTGTCTTTCACGCCCTTCTTGAAGCCTTTCAAGGCCTCGCCGAGATCCTGCCCCACGTTCTTCAGCCGCTTGGTGCCGAACACGAGGATCACGATCACCAGCACGACCAGCCAGTGCCAAAGACTAAAACCGCCCATGAGAGTGCCCGCTTGAAAGTGGAGGACGAGAATAACGCAGGGACACTTTACCCGCGGCCAATCGCGTCTCCATTCACGCCGCGCATCCCGTCATTCGCGCCACCCGTCACGTACGGGCGCGCATTCAGCCGATGGCGCCGGCCGTTTGGACAGCGCGTCAGGGCAGCGGTTCGACCTGGGTCGGGGCCTCGACCGTCTCGAAGGGTTGCGGCTGCGGACGCGCCGGAGCCGAGGGCTGGACCGGCGCAGTGACCACCGTCGGCGCGACGGATCCCGGAACCGAGGCCGCAGCCGGTGCGCCGCGCCCGGTGCCCCGCGCATATCGCGCGGCGGCCGTGGCCTCTTCCAGCTGGTCACGGAAGTCAACCACCGCCGACGAAGGTGTTTGGGAAGCGCGACCTTCGAAGATCATCCGCGGCGTAGTGCCTGCGCCGTAGACGGCCTGGTTGGCCTTGTCATCGATGCTGAGCACAGCGCCGTCCAAAGCCACGCCCGCGAACAGCCCACGGGCCCGCGACCAGGACCAGATCTCGGCCTTCAGCTGGCCGTCGGTGGCCGCCGCCGCGCTGCGACCCACCGGCCCGGCGGCAATGCTGGCGTCGCCGCCCAAGGTGATCTTGCCGTTGACGATCGATTCCAGACCGCGGTCGCCGGTGAACACCAGGACGATGTCGGAAGACTGCACGCCGGCCTGAAAACCGATGCTGCCTCCGGTGAGCTTGACGAAGGCAGGCGCCGACCAGCTCCCGTCGGGCGTGCGCATCGAGACCACGCCGTGTCCGCGCCGGCCCCCGAACACCAACCCGATCTTGAGCGTGTCGGGCACCACCACGATTGCCCGGGCCTCGTCGAGCAGCTTGTCGGGAATCGCGGACTCCGGAATCCTCTGGATGTCGGTCAGCACCCGCAGCGCATTGCGCGCCCGTTCGTCCTCGACAGGGCCGGCCAGGGCGATGGGGGTGGCAAGACTGAGGCACAGCAACACGACGGCAAGGCGGGGCAGGCGGGGCATCTTCGTCTCCAGGGGTACGGGTACACAGGCGTGCGGGGGCTGCGCGATGGCCTGCAACAGGCTTCGCGGGCCAGGCCGGCCGAGGCTATGGGCCCCGGCATGAATCGCCGCAAAACCCGCGGAACGGGCTGTTGCCGAGAGGCTCCGCTGCTCCCCCTCACCGCAGGTGGCATTCTATGTTCATGAGCCAATCCGCACCCCCTGCTGCTGCCGGCGCGACCTCCCATGGCCGCCGCGGTCCTACCACGGCCGTCGTGCTGGCCAACCTGGGCACGCCCGACGCGCCCACGGCCGCCGCTGTACGGCGCTATCTGGGGGAGTTCCTGCACGACTACCGCGTCGTCGACCTGAACCGGTGGCTGTGGTGCCCGCTGCTGCACTTGGTGATCCTGCCGATCCGCTCGCCCAAGGTGGCCAAGAAATACGCCAGCGTCTGGCTCGACGAAGGCTCGCCCTTGGCGGTGTACACGCGGCGCCTGGCCGAGGCGGTGCAGCGGGAGATGCCCGACGTGCGCGTGGTGGAGGCGATGCGCTACGGCAACCCCGGCCTGCCTAGCGTGCTCAAGCAGCTGCAGTTGGAAGGGGTCCAGCGGGTGCTCACGCTGCCGCTGTATCCGCAGTACTCGGCGTCCACCACCGCATCGGTGGCCGACGCCGTGGGTCGCGCCGAAGGCCTGCAGACGCGCATGGTCGAGCAGTACCACCTGGAGCCGGGCTGGGTGGAGGCGGTGGCCGACTCCATCCGCGGGCATCGGCAGTCCCACGGCGCCGGCGACCACCTGCTGTTCTCTTTCCACGGGCTGCCGCAGCGGTTCGTCGACAACGGCGACCCCTACCCCGTCCAGTGCCAGGCCAGCGCGCGCGCCGTGGCCCAGGCGCTCGGGCTGGAGGACGCCGAGTGGACCTTGAGCTATCAGTCCCGCTTCGGCCGTGAGAAGTGGCTCGAGCCGGCGACCGATCGCACCCTGGAGGCACTTGCCGGCCGCGGCGTGCGGCGGGTGGATGTGCTGGCGCCCGGGTTTGCCGTGGACTGCCTCGAGACCCTGGAGGAGGTCGCGATGATGCTGGCGGAAGACTTCGCCGAGCGCGGTGGAGAACTCCGCTACATCGGATGCCTCAACGAGAGTCCCGCGCACGCCCGCGTCCTGGCGTTGGTAGCCCGGCGGGAGCTCGACCAGTGGCCTGAAACCGTCGGATGAGCGCTGCTCAGCGCGGGCGACGGGCAGGCGGCGCGCGCACAGCTACCTGCCTGACAGCCGATACGAATCGGCGACACCCGGGAAGCAGGCCGGG
>JALYOG010000033.1 GCA_030856985.1 Pseudomonadota bacterium
GGCCGGGATCGTCTCGGCGACCGCGCCGCTGCCGATCGAACTCGCCCGCGCCGCCGAGGACCGTTTCGGCTGTGAGGTGCGCGAGTTGTTCGGTTCGACCGAAACCTGCATCTTCGCGCGCCGCCGCAGCGCCCGCGAGACCGCCTGGACCCTGCTGCCGGGCGTGAGCCTGACGCCCCAGCCGGGCGGCACCGCGGTGCGGGCGCGGCACCTGACCCAGCCGGTGGTGCTCGACGACATCGTCGAGCTGCTCGGCGATGGCCGCTTCGAGTTGCGCGGACGCAATGCCGACCTGCTCGAGATCGCCGGCAAGCGCGCGTCGCTGGGCGACCTTACCCGCAAGCTCCTCGCGGTCCCGGGGGTCGTGGACGGTGTCGTCCTGCAACTCGAGCGCGCCGACTGCAGCGGCGTCCGCCGCATCGCGGCGCTCGCGGTGGCGCCGGGAATGGACGAAGCGGCGGTGCTCGCGGGCCTGCGAGGGCAGTTCGATCCGGTGTTCCTGCCAAGACGGATTCGCTGCGTCCAGGCATTGCCCAGGAACGAGTGCGGGAAGGTGCCTCGCGATGCGCTTTTGGCGCTTTTACGCGGCTAAACAGGCGTTTTCACGCGAAAAAACGCGATTCCGGGGCTTGCTTGCGCCTGTTCATCGCGACATCGCCATCACGCCGGGCTGGACAGACTGATCCCGCCCCCAACGCAGGGGAGCGATCTTTAAACCCCCCTAACGGCACAAAGGAGACACATCATGGGCATCATTATTTGGCTGATAGTCGGCGGCATCATTGGCTGGATCGCCAGCATGATCATGAAGACCGACGCCCAGCAGGGCATCTTCCTCAACATCATCGTCGGCATCATCGGCGCCTTCCTCGGCGGCTGGATCGGCAGCATGCTGGGAATCGGCGGCGGCGATATCAACAGCGGCGACTTCAGCCTGATGGGCCTGTTGATGTCCCTGATCGGCGCGGTCGTCCTGCTTGCGATCGTCAACATGTTCCGTCGCGGCCGTCCGCGCTGAATCTGCTGAAAGTCTGATCCGAGTGCCAAGGGCCCGGCTTATGCCGGGCCCTTGGCGTTTTGGGGGTGCCGATCCAGAGCCGGACCCCGCGGCGACGACGCCGGGCGCGTCAATCCCCGACCTGGACCCACACCGGCGCGTGATCGCTGGCACGCTCCCAGGCGCGTGGCTCCCGGTCCACGCCGGCCCCGACGCAGCCCGCGCGCAGGGCATCGGACACCAGCGTCAGGTCGATCCGCAGTCCCAGGTTCCGCCGCAGGGCGGCCTGGCGGTAATCCCACCAGCTGAACACTCCCCCGTTCTCGTGATGCAGCCGGTAGGCATCGTGGAGGCCCAGCGCCAACAGTTCCCTCAGCGCGTCGCGCTCCGGGCCCGAACTGAGGATGTGGTTCTCGTTCCAGACCCCGGGGTCGTGCACGTCGCGCTCGTCCGGGGCGATGTTGAAATCTCCCAGCACCACCAGCCGCGGGTGCGCCTGCAGTTCGATCGCGATCCAGTCGTGCACGGCATCCAGCCAACGCAGCTTGTAGGCGTACTTTTCGCTGCCCACCGACTGCCCGTTGACCACGTACAGGTTGACGATGCGCACCCCATCGACCGTCGCGGCGATCACGCGTTGCTGCTCGTCCTGGAAGCCCGGGATGCCGATCTGCACGTCGCTGGCGGGATTGCGCGACAGGATCGCCACGCCGTTGTAGCTCTTCTGGCCGCAGAACACGCTGCGGTAGCCCAGCGCGGCAAGCTCCGTGTCGGGAAACCGGCTGTCCTCCAGCTTGGTCTCCTGCAACCCGACTACATCGGGAGCGGCCGTGCGCAGCCACTGTTCAAGGTGCGGCAGGCGTACGTTCAAGGAATTCACGTTCCAGCTGGCGATCTTCATCCGCCCAGTCTATTCGAGGCGCGCCGGCCGTCGAGACCCACGGCGATGGCATCATCGAAGTTCCATCGCAGTCCTGCCCGACCATGATCCCGACACCCATCGACCTGCGCAGCGACACCGTGACCCGGCCCACCGAGGCGATGCGCGCTGCGATGGCGGGCGCCGAGGTCGGCGACGACGTCTACGGCGAGGACACCACCGTCAATGCCCTGCAGCAGCGCCTCGCCGACGATCTCGGCTTCGACGCCGGGCTGTTCGTCCCCAGCGGGACCCAGTCGAACCTGCTGGCGCTGATGGCGCATTGTCAGCGCGGCGACGAATACCTGGTCGGCATGGAGGCGCACACCTACAAGTACGAGGGCGGCGGAGCGGCGGTGCTCGGCTCGATCCAGCCACAGGCGCTGGTGCAGGCCGCCGACGGCACGCTGCCGCTGGACGCGGTGGAGCGCGCGATCAAACCGGTGGACCCGCACTTCGCCCGGACCCGGGTGCTGTGCCTGGAGAACACCTGGCACGGCCGCGTCCTGCCGGTCGACTACCTCGCCGCGGCACGTGCGCTGTGCGACCGGCGCGGGCTGGCGCTGCACCTGGACGGCGCACGCCTGTACAACGCGGCGGTCGCCAGCGCGGTGCCGGCGCGCAGCATCGCCGCGCATTTCCACAGCGTCTCGGTGTGCCTGTCCAAGGGGCTAGGGGCGCCGGTGGGCTCGGTGCTGCTGGGCACGCAGGCGCTGATCGACATCGCGCGACGCTGGCGCAAGGTGGTCGGCGGCGGCATGCGCCAGTCCGGCATCCTCGCCGCGGCCGCCCTGCACGCGCTCGACCACCACGTGGACGCACTGGCCGACGACCACGCCCGCGCGTCGAGACTGGCCGAGGCGCTGCGCGAGCTGCCGGATGTCGGCGTCATCGGCCCGTTCACCAACATGGTGTTCGTGCAGCTGCCGGCGGAGTCGGTCGCCGCGCTTGCCGGGCATATGGCGTCGGCCGGAGTCCGGCTCCCGGCCGCCAATGCCGGCATGCTCCGGATGGTGCTCCATCGCGACATCGGCGACGAGGATGTTGCGCGCGTAGCGGACGCGATGCGGGGATTTTTCGGGAACGGCTGAGGCGGTAGAGCGGAAGCCGGGATGGAAACAGCTCCGGGAGCGAGCTACCTCCGGGGCCGGCTCTTTCGCGAGGATCAGCCCGCACGGAAGCCCAAGGGCGATACGATCCGTCCTGGGAAACACAGAGGTCGAAACGGTGCAGTGGATCGCGTGGTTGTTGCCAGTGGCATTCCTGCTCGGCGCTGGCGGCGGCTGGGCGCTGGCGCGCGCGCGCAGCCGCAGCGACGCGGAGACCTCGCAGCGCCGCATCCACAGCCTGATGTTCCGTGCCGACCGGCTGGCGGGGGAGAAAATCGTGCTGCTGACAAAACTCGAGCGGCACGGCGAGGACCTGGCCGCGATCAAACAGCAATTGCTGGCACGCGAGCGCGCGCTGTACACCATCACCGGCACCTGGCCGGCCGCTCCCGACCTGCCTCCGCCCGGCAACCGGCGCGGGCCTTGACGCCCGGCGCCGCAGGGCCGCGGCGGCGCCTCCGGTAAGATCGCCGCATGAACCTGCGCCCGTATCTGCAACATTTCCCCGCCGTCGGCGAACGCAGCTGGGTCGATCCGGCCGCGGTCGTGATCGGCGACGTCATCCTCGGCGACGACGTGTCGATCTGGCCCGGATGCGTGATCCGCGGCGACGTCAATTTCATCCGCATCGGCGCGCGCTCCAACGTGCAGGACGGCAGCGTGATCCACGTCAGCCACGATGGCCCGCACGCGAAACTCGGCGGCTTCGCCACGGTGATCGGCGCGGATGTCACCATCGGCCACAAGGCGATCATCCACGCCTGCCGCATCGGCGATGCGGCGCTGATCGGCATGGGCGCGATCATCCTCGATGGCGCGGTGGTCGAGCGCCACGGCTTCGTCGGCGCCGGCGCGCTCGTGGCGCCCGGCAAGGTCGTCGGCGAAGGCGAGCTGTGGCTCGGCAATCCGGCGCGCCGGGTGCGCACGCTGAGCGAGGCCGAGATCGAAGGCCTCTACTACAGCGCAAAGCACTACGTGCGGCTGAAGGATCGCTACCTGGCCGGCACCGGCGCCTGATCCGGACGCGTGGCGCGCTCCAGCGCGGCGAGCATCACCGTCGCCTCGTCGCGGCTGGCACCGCACATGTCCATCGACGGGCGCAGCGTGACGCAGAAGGCGGGGCGTTCGGGCTTGCCGAACAGCCGGCAGCGCCGCTGTTCGTCCAGCTGCACGCAGGCCACCCCCGCGGGCTTGCCCTGCGGCATGCCCGGAATCGGCGAGGTGATCGAGGGCGCGATGCAGCACGCGCCGCACAGCGCGCGGCACGCCGCGGGTGCGGCGGTGGCCAGGATCAGTCCCCGGTGGCCAGCGCGGCGCTGTGCTCGCGCAACTGCTCGTATATCTCGTCGGTGTCGGGGCGAACGCCGTGCCACAACAGGAAGCTTTCGGCCGCCTGCTCGACCAGCATCCCCAGTCCGTCGATGGTCCGGTCGGCACCGGCAGCGCGCGCCCAGGCGAGGAAGGGAATCGCGGCCTCGCCGTAGTTGAGGTCGACCGCGTCGGCGCGCGGCGCGACCAGCGAGCCCGGAAGCTTCAATGGCTCGCCATCGCGTGCGGCAGACGTGGCATTGATGATCAGGTCGAACGCTCCCAGCGAGCCGACATCGTCCAGGTAGCGCACGTGCACCCGCCCCGGATCACCGAGCAGATCGGAGAGCCGGTCGGCGCGCGCGGAGTTCCGGTTGACGACGAACAGATCGCCGATGCCCGCGTCCAGCAGCGCCGGCGCAACGCCACGCGCCGCGCCGCCGGCACCGATCATCAGCACCCGCCGCGAGCGCAGGTCCATGCCGTGGCGGCTGGTGAGGTCGCGTACGAGGCCGACGCCATCGGTGTTGTCGCCGTGCCAGCCGGCGTCGATGCGGATGAGCGTATTGGCAGCACCGCTGCGGCGCGCGCGTTCGCCGAGGCTGTCGCAGATCGCCGCGGCCCGCTCCTTGTGCGGCAGCGTGATGTTGGCGCCTCCCCCGCCCTGGGCGGCGAACGCCGCCAGCGCCCCGGCGAAGTCGACCGGGCCGGCCTGCATCGCGCGGTAGTCGAGCGCGATGCCGGTCTGGCGCGAGAACTCGGCGTGGATGCGCGGCGACAGCGAATGCGCAACGGGTTGGCCGATCACCGCGAACTGCTTTACATCGGAGGACATGGGGTCTGGGTTCCCTTTGGCTGATAACGCTGGTGACGGATCACGCCGTTCGCGGCGGTCGCGGCGGCGGCATCATTGGCGCTGCCGCAGCCACCGCGCCGCATCGAGAGCGAAATAGCTGAGCACCGCGTCGGCACCGGCGCGCTTGATCGAGGTCAGCGCCTCCAGCGCGCAGGCCTTCTCGTCGAGCCAGCCATTGAGCGCGGCGGCCTTGAGCATCGCGTATTCGCCGCTGACCTGGTAGACGAATGTCGGCGCGCCGAATTCGTCCTTCACCCGGCGCACGATGTCCAGGTACGGCATGCCCGGCTTGACCATGATCATGTCGGCACCTTCCTCCAGGTCCAGCGCCACTTCGCGCAGCGCCTCCTCGCTGTTGGCAGGATCCATCTGGTAGGTGCACTTGTCGGCCTTGCCCAGGGCCGCCGCGCTGCCGACCGCGTCGCGAAACGGTCCGTAGAACGCGCTGGCGTACTTGGCGCTGTAGGCCAGGATGCGGGTGTGGATGTGCTCGTCCATCTCCAGCGCGGCGCGGATCTGGCCGATGCGCCCGTCCATCATGTCGCTGGGGGCGATGATGTCCGCGCCCGCGCGCGCATGCGAGAGCGCCTGGCGGACCAGCGCGGCGACGGTCTCGTCGTTGAGCACGTGGCCGTGGGCGTCGATCAGCCCGTCCTGGCCGTGCGAGGTGTAGGGATCGAGCGCGACGTCGGTGATCACCCCCAGTTGCGGGAAACGCGCCTTCAGCGCCGCGACCGCGCGCTGCACCAGGCCGTCGTCGGCCCACGCCGCGGCGGCGTCCAGCGACTTGACCTCCGGCGCGGTGACCGGGAATACCGCCAGTGCCGGCACGCACAGCTCGCTGGCCTGTTCGGCGATGCGCAGCAGTTCGTCGATCGAGACCCGCTCCACGCCCGGCATCGACGCGATCGGTTCGCGGCCCTGGAGCTCGTGCACGAACACCGGGTAGATCAGGTCGTTCGCCGTCAGGATCGTCTCGCGCATCAGCCGGCGCGAGAACTCGTCTCGGCGCATCCGTCGCGGGCGTGCGTAGGGGTAGCTCATGGCGGCCATTCTACCCAGTCACGGCCAAGCGACCGGCGCCGCTATCATCGCGCGATGCCGATCAAGCGCCCGCTGCCTCCCGTCGCCCGCACCTGCCTGACGGGGCTGGTCGCGCTGGCGGCGCTGTGCTGGCTGGGGCCGTGGCTGACCGGCTTCGATCCGCATACCCCGGACTGGGACGCGATTTCGGTGGCCCCGGGCGTGGCCGGGCACTGGTTCGGCACCGATGCGATTGGCCGCGACGTGTACGCGCGCACGCTGGCCGGCGGACGGCTGTCGCTCACCATCGGGCTGCTGGCCAGCGTGGTCGCACTGGTGATCGGCGTGGGATACGGTGCGGTCGCGGGGCTGGCCGGCGGGCGCGTGGAGCGCGCGCTGCTGCGCGTGCTGGACGTGTTCTCGGCGCTGCCGTTCCTGCTCGTGGTGATCCTGCTGCTGACCCTGTTCGAGCGCTCGCTGGGGCTGTTGCTGGCGGCGATCGGCGGCTACGTGTGGATCGACCTGGCGCGGGTCATGCGCGCCGAAAGCGCGCGCCTGCGCGAGGCGCCGTTCGTGCTGGCGTCGCGCGCCGCCGGTTCGAGTTTCCGCCAGCGCCTGCACTGGCACGTGCTGCCGAACCTGATGCCGCTGGCCCTGGTCTACCTGGGGCTGATCCTGCCGCAGGCGATCCTGGTCGAAAGCTTCCTCGGCTTTCTGGGACTGTCGGTGGACGAACCATCGGCGAGTTGGGGAACGCTGCTGGCCGAGGGCGTGCAGGAGCTCGACTCGGCACCATGGACGTTGTTGTTCCCGGCGGCGTTCCTGGTGGGGACGCTCGCGACGTTCCAGTTCCTCGGCGATGGCATGCGCGACTGGCTCGACGTGCGCGGCGAACGCGCCGGGGCGGCAGCGTGAGCGTCGCGACCGAAGACACCGGCAGCGACGCGGCCCTGGAGCTGCGCGATCTGCAGGTGCATGTCGCGTCCCGGCGCCTGCTCGGGCCGCTGGATATCATCCTGCGCGACGGCGAATGCCTCGGGCTGGTCGGCGAAAGCGGCAGCGGGAAGAGCGTGTGTGCCTTGGCGATGCTCGGCCTGCTGCCGCCCGGCCTGCGCGCGCAGGGACGGCTGCGGGCCGGCGGGCGCGACATCGCATTGGGCTCGCCGGCGCATGC
>JALYOG010000034.1 GCA_030856985.1 Pseudomonadota bacterium
TCGCTCGTCTTGTGTCAGCACAATCTCGGGGGCAACTCGCACTGGCGATCTCCGCTCTGCTTGGTAGTAAAGCATTGGAGTTCGAAGAGCGGTATAAGTTCCATCAAGAACGCGACACTACACTAGCGAGGTCAGGAGTCCTTGTCTGCCCGGGCGCCCTGGCTCAGGAGGTAGTCGCGAACCGCCCCTGTCTGGGCTTGGTTCAGCGGCGACCTCCACTGGCCCATGTCGGCCTTGACCCCGAGATTGACGTCCGCACCATGGGCGACCAGGCGCCTGACGATCTCGAGGTGTCCCTGTCGCGCCGCATTGATCAGGGGCGTCTCGTCGCCGGGAATCACCGCGTTCACGTCGGCGCCGGCCGCCACCAGGCGTTCGACCACGTCCTCGTGGCCACCGCCGGCCGCCGCGATCAGCGGGTTTCCATCGCCGCGCGAAGGTTTGTCCGCATCGGCACCCAATTCGAGTAGCTTCTCGACCATCGGCAGCTGTCCGGCTTTCGCCGCCTTGATCAACGCGGTGCCATCGCCGCGTACGCGGACATCGACATTCGCACCCAGATCGACCAGCTTCTCCACCGCGTCGATGTCGCCCGCCTCCGCTGCGGCCATCAGGTCGCGATCGAGCTGGGTCGGCTCCCGGTTGCTGGCGGTCTGCTTCTTGCAGTCCCGGGTGTCGGCGCCGGTCATGGTGGCGTACGGCGCGAACGCGGGCAGCGCCCGCGCCAGTTCGTCCTGCGTGGACTGCAGCACCGCCGCCTCTTCGCACAGGCGCATGGCGCGGTCTTCGATGGCACGCGCATCCGCCACGATCCTGCCCTCGATCGCCTCCGGTTCTCCCCCGGTAAGACCCCGAACGACGTTGCCGATGCTCTTGCCGGCCAGGGCGACGCCCGATTTCCCGATCGCGATCCCTGCCGACCGGATGGACATGGCTTCGCGGTGGTATTGCCGGGCCAGCGCCTGTTGGCGGGCATCCAGCTCGACGGGCCTGCCGTCGATCTCCAGGGTGCCGTCCGCCTCGATCCAGGCGGTCGAGCCGTCGGGCGAATTCGCGCCGACGCGGTCGCCCTTGACCGTGATGTGCTGCAGCACCGACTCGCCGCCGATCTTCATGGTGGAAGGGGAGTTGCAGGCGGACACGGCGCCGGTCAGCAGCAGGGCGAACATCATCGAGTGCAGCGTTTTCATGGACTCTCCGTGGAGACTGTAATGCCGGGGTGCCGGGGAAGACTTCGCCCCCCGGAATGCCCCGGGGGGCGGGTTGCAGGCTTCAACCTTCGTCGCGCCAGCGGCGGAGCCTGATCGCGCCGAGGATGAAGGCAGCACCGACCAGTACGCCGATCCACAACTCCGGCTGGGCCAGACTGGCGAGCTGGTTGGAGGCGGACATGGCTTCGATGACGCCGTCCAGACCGTCGCCGGATTGCGCTGAAGCGAAGCCGTCGCGATACGCCAGGTCCATGCCCGGTACGGTGCCCAGCAGCAGGCGACCCACCACGTTGGACCAGAACCACGAGGACTCCAGGTCGAATCCGCGCATGACGCCGAACCAGCTGACCAGGATCCCGGCGAACACCGGAACCATGAGCGCCCAGAGGAACGGCTTGGTGCGCGCCCACACCGAACAGAACAGCAGCCAGCCGATCGTGGGCAAGGCCCAGAGCGCGTAAACCGGAATCCAGGCGAGCATGCTCGCGACCGCCTGCATCGGGTTTGCCGGTCCCCAGATCAGAGTCATCGGGTTGCCGCCGTACAGCAGGACGACGATGCTGATCATGAGCATGAAGCCGAACATCGTGGCGATTCCGGCGATCACCGCCAGCACCGGGGCGACGACGGCGACGCTGGCGACTTTCGACAGCACCGTCTGCGTGTCCGACAGCGGCAGCGACTTCCAGAACAGCACGCTGCGGTCCTTGCGCTCGTCATAGAGCGCGCCGATGCAGTAGAAGAACGCGACGAATCCCAGCACGATGAACGGCCACAGGGCACTGAGGAACAGCGTCAGGTCGATGCCCTGGGCGAACTGGGCCATCTCCTCCGGCCCCATGGAACTGGTCAGTTGCCCCAGGTCCAGTCCGTTGACGTTGACCCCGTCGATCTCCAGTTCGCCGGCGGCCGCAGCGCGCCGTGCGGCCACCAGTCCCACGATGATCGCCATCAGGGTCATCAACAGCGAGATGCCCCCGGCGATCAGCGGCGCCCAGAGAAAGCCGCCCTTGTGCTCCCAGAATTCGCGCTTGAGCAGCAATTTGAACTGGTGGGTCGGGTGCGCCGGCGCGACGGTGCGCGGTACGGCCAGGGTTGGATTCATGGCATTCATGCGTAGGTCCCCTTCATGGTGGCGACGAACAGGTCGGCGAGGCCGGGGGTGCGGGTTTCGCCGAGCGCGGACAGGCGGTCGGCGGGGACGCCGTCGAACAGCATCACGGTCCTGCCGAACGGCAGTGCGCGCTCGTCCAGTGGCTTGAGCGCGCGCGCTTCCTCGGCGCGATCGGGGCTGACGAGGAGTTCGGTGAACCGGTCGCCCAGAGTATCCATCTCGGTGTGCAGGGAGATATGGCCATCGCGGATGAACATCACGTCGGTCAGGATGTGCTCGACTTCCTCGACCTGGTGGGTGGTGATGAGGATCGTCTTCTCCTCGTCGAAATAGTCTTCCAGCAGGCGCTGGTAGAACTGCTTGCGATACATGATGTCCAGGCCCAGCGTGGGCTCGTCGAGCACCAGCAGGCGCGCATCGATCGCCATGACCAGCGCCAGGTGCAACTGCACGATCATGCCTTTGGACATTTCGCGTACGCGCATGCCGGGCTTGAGTTGCGTGCCGGCGAGGAAGCGCTCGCAGCGGGCCCGGTCGAAGCGCGGGTGCACGCCGGAAACGAACTCGATCGCTTCGCTGACCTTGATCCATCGCGGCAATACCGCAACGTCGGCGATGAAGCACACGTCGCGCATAAGTTCGTCGCGCTCGGTGCGAGGGTCGCGTCCCAGGACGCTCATCTGCCCCTCGAAGGGAATCAGCCCGAGCATCGCTTTCAGGGCCGTGGTCTTGCCGGCGCCGTTTGGGCCGATCAGGCCGATGATGCGTCCGGCAGGAATCTCGAAGTTCGCGTCATTGAGCGCGAGCTTCTTCTTGTAGGCCTTGCGCAGGCCGCGGGCACTGACCACGCTGGGTCCGGTGCTGCTGGCCGGGGCGCGGTCGATGGCGATGGAGGCATCGGCATTCATTGCGCACCTTCCTTCGCGGTGCCGGCCGCGACGAGCTCTTCCATGTTCAGGCCCAAGCGCAGGATCCTCTCCAGCACCAGGGGCCATTCCTCGGTGAGGAAACGCTGGCGCTCATTGACCAGCAGTTTCTTTGCAGCTTCTTCGGTGACGTACATGCCCAGACCTCGACGTTTTTCGACCAATGCCTCGTCTGCGAGCTCCTGATAGGCGCGCGAGACGGTGATCGGGTTGAGCTGATACTCGGCGGCAACCTGCCTTACGGAGGGCAGGGCGTCGCCGGGCTTGAGGATTCCGTCGAGCATCATCGCGACGACGCGTTCCTTCAGCTGGCGGTAAATCGGAGCGCCATCGCTCCACTGGATAGCGGTCATGTTCATCCCCGCGGTACGAAGGAGAGGTACGGCATCACAAGGGCCTGCCTGCGCTGGGCACTGCGTGTCCGGTGCTGGGGCGCGGCGTCGATGTCGTTCGTGGTGGCGTGGTCGATCGCGGTGGCGATCATGGCCACCGTGTTGGCGTGCGCGGCGGGCTCGGAGGCGACCTCGCGCGCGGAGGTCGAAGCCGACGACGCTGGCGGCACCAGGCCGGCATGGTGCGGCAGCAGCGGCGCAGCGGCGAGAAGTCCCAGCACCAGCACTGCACCACTGGCGGAGAGGGCGGATAGCGTGTTGTGAATGTGGCGGTTCATGCGGGTGGCCTGTTCATCAGTTGACCGGTGTTGTATTCAACTATAACACCAGCGCACCGAGAGTCAACACCTGCGTAAACCAACTGATGGCACGGCAGGCGGCGACCTCGGAACCCCTTGCCACCGCTCCGGATGCGGCATCGTCGGGCGCGCAACCGGCGACGCGGCCGTGCGGCGAGGCTGAACAGCCATGAACGCTCCAGCGGGTAGCGAGGCCCCATCTGCGGCATGATTTGCCCGCGCCGCCGCTGGCCGTGACAATAGGCTGCTTGCGCACCCGGATATCGCGTTCGTCAATCACACATGGAGCAATACCGTATGAAGTCTCTCGTGCATGGCATGGCCGTGCTTTCGATTCTCGCCGCCGCCCTGCCGGGCGCTTCGGCCCTGGCGCAGGACAAGATCGTGCTGACCACCGACCGCGAAAAGGCCAGCTACATGATCGGCCGCGACATTGCAGAATCCGTCGCCCCTGTGAAGCCGGACCTGGACATCGCCGAGTTCGAACGCGCGGTCACCAACAGTGTCGAAGGCGGACCACCGCTATTGAAGGCGCCGGAGGCGAAGGACGTCAGCCTCGCATTGATGGCGCGCGTCCGCTCGCGTGCCGGGCAGGCGGAAGCCGGGACCGAAGTGCCGCCGATAGCGAAGGACAAGGCCTCCCACCTCGTCGGTGCGCAGGTCGGCCAATCGCTGGTGCCGATCAAGGACGAGATCGTACTGCCGGTGCTTCTGCAGTCCGTGCGCGCCGCCTTCAATGACGCGCCGCTGCAGTTGTCCGCCGAGGAGGTGGAGAGGCTTCGCAAGGAGTTTTCGCAGCGCGTGCAGCTCAAGTTGCAGGAGCGTGCGAAGGAGCAGGCGAGCACCAACCAGGAGGAAGGCAAGCGCTTCCTGGCCGAGAACAAGGCCGTCAAGGGCGTGTTTACCACGCCCTCGGGGCTCCAGTACATGGTCCTGCGCCAGGGTTCGGGCGAGCGTCCGAAGCCGGACTCCCGCGTTCGGGTCCATTACGAGGGCAAGCTGCTCGAAGGCACCGTGTTCGACAGTTCCTACGAGCGCGAGCAGCCGGCCGAGTTCGGCCTGAAGCAGGTGATCGCTGGCTGGACCGAAGGACTGGGGCTGATGCCCGTCGGCGCCAAGTACCGCTTCTGGATCCCGGCCGACCTGGCCTACGGAACCACGGGCGCGCCGCCCAAGATCGGTCCCAACGCGACCCTGACCTTCGACGTCGAACTGCTGGCGATCATCGAAGAATAAGCCGCTTCCACTTCCCTGCCCACGTCCCCGGTCCGTTCCTCGCGTGCACGCGCCTGCGGACGCGGGCTGCGCCACCGAATTTAAGGAGCAACACATGAAAGTTTTCACCCGAAGCACCACCATGCTGGCCGTGGCCGCGTTGTCGCTGGCGATCGCGGGCTGCAACGCCACCGAGAAGCCGAAGTCCGAAACCGCGGCAGCCGACACCCCGGCCGCGGATGGAACCCAGATCGCGGGCCTGCCGAACGAGAAGGATCGCGTCAGCTACATGATCGGCCTGGACGTGGCCAAGTCGTTGGAGCAGATCAAGGACGAAGTGGATCCGGACACGATCGCCAAGGCGATGAAGGATGGCCTGTCGGGCGGGAAGGTCCTGATGACCGAGGAACAGTCCACGCAGGTGCGCGAGGCGTTCGGGCAGAAGATTCAGGCCAAGCAACTCGCCGAGATGACGGCCAAGGCCGACAAGAACCTCGCCGCCGGCAAGGCGGCGATGGCCGAGAACGCGAAGCGTCCGGAGGTGACCACCACCAAATCGGGACTTCAGTATGAAGTGATCGAGCCCGGCAGCGGCCCCAAGCCGTCGGGCAAGGACACCGTGCGCGTGCACTACAAGGGCACGCTGCTCGACGGCAAGACCTTCGACAGCTCCTACGACCGTGGCGAGCCGGTGGTGTTTTCGCTGGAGCAGGTCGTTCCGGGCTGGCAGGAAGGGATCGCACTGATGCCGGTGGGCAGCAAGTACCGCTTCTGGATCCCCAGCGACCTGGCGTACGGCAAACAGGGCACGCCGGGCGGCCCGATCGGACCCAACGAAGCGCTGGTGTTCGAGGTCGAGTTGCAGGAGATCGTCAAGGACGCCGCGAAATAGGCCTGTTGCCGCTGATTTCCGCGTTGTTCCACACGGTCCGACCCCGATAACCCCACGAGAAAGCGTCTATGCACGTCACTATCTTCGGCACCGGCTATGTCGGTCTGGTCACCGGCACCTGTCTTGCCGAGGTCGGTCACCACGTCACCTGCGTCGACATCGATTCGGCCAAGGTCGATGGGCTGAACAACGGCATCGTGCCGATTTTCGAGCCGGGCCTGGATCCGATGGTCGAGGCCAACCACGATGCCGGTCGCCTTCTGTTCACGGCGCAGGCCCCCGACGCGGTGGTGTCCGCCGAGGTGATATTCATCGCCGTGGGAACCCCGCCGGACGGCGACGGCAGCGCGGACCTGAGTTTCGTGCTGGAAGTCGCCAGGACGATCGGGCGCAACCTGCAGCGGCCGGCAGTGGTGGTGAACAAGTCGACCGTGCCGGTGGGCACGGCCGATCGGGTGCGCGCGGCGATCGACGGCGAGCTGAAGGCGCGCGGCGTGGGTATCGACTATGACGTGGTCTCCAACCCTGAGTTCCTCAAGGAAGGCGACGCGATCAACGACTTCATGAGGCCCGACCGGATCGTGATCGGCGCCAGCAAGGCGGAGTCCATCCAGACGCTGCGGCGCCTTTACGCGCCCTTCAACCGCAACCACGAGCGCATCGTGGTGATGGACGTGCGTTCGGCCGAACTGACCAAGTACGCGGCCAACGCGATGCTGGCGACCAAGATATCCTTCATGAACGAGATCGCGAACATCGCCGAGCGCGTCGGCGCCGATGTGGAGATGGTGCGACACGGCATCGGTTCGGACCCGCGCATCGGCTGGCAATTCATCTATCCCGGCGCGGGCTACGGCGGCTCGTGCTTTCCCAAGGACGTCCGCGCGCTTGCGCAGACCGCGCAGCACCACGGTTACGAGACCCGGCTGCTCAATGCCGTGGAAGCCGTCAACGAAGAGCAGAAAGGCCACCTGTTCGAGCTGATCGAGCGCCATTACGAAGGCTCGATCGCCGGCAAGACATTTGCGATCTGGGGCCTGGCGTTCAAGCCGAACACCGACGACATGCGCCTGGCCTCCAGCTGCAGGCTGATGGAGCAGTTGTGGGCCTCCGGCGCGCGGGTGCGTGCGTTCGATCCGGAGGCCAAGGCCGAGGCTCGGCGCATCTTCGGCGAGCGCGACGACCTGGTCCTGTGCGACTCGGCCGACGCTGCGCTCGATGGAGCCGACGCACTGGCGGTGGTGACCGAGTGGAAGCAGTTCCGTACCCCCGACCTGGCGAGCTTCGGATCGCTGACGGACTCGGTGATCTTCGACGGGCGCAACATCTACGAGCCAGACGAGATCGAAGCGGCCGGCATCGCCTACTACGGTATCGGCCGCGGTCGTTCGGTGACCAGGACGGCATGCGCCGTGGCATGAGCGATGCGTCTGCGCCGTTGGAGTCCAGGCTCGTCGAGCTGGAAACCCGCCTCTCGTTCCAGGAACATGCGCTGGGCGAACTGAGCGACGCGCTCGCCGCGGCGCGCGACGAGGGCACCCGCAACGCGCTGCTGTTGCACCGCGTGCTGGAGGAGCTCAAACAGCTGCGCGGGTCGATGTCGTCCGAGCTTGCCGGCGACTCCGCCCACGAACCTCCTCCGCCTCACTACTGACAACGCGCTGCCGGCGGTATCGGCCAGCAGCGCCCAGCGAACCGGATCATGACCGACAGCCTCCGCGACCAACTTCTAGGCCTGGGGTTCAAGCCCGCCCCGGCGCCGGAGCGCAAGCCGGCGCGCCGGCCCGAGCGCGATGCCCCGGCCGCCCGGCCGGGCGACCGCTCGGACAGGAAC
>JALYOG010000035.1 GCA_030856985.1 Pseudomonadota bacterium
CGCTCGTCTTGTGTCAGCACAATCTCGGGGGCAACTCGCACTGGCGATCTCCGCTCTGCTTGGTAGTAAAGCATTGGAGTTCGAAGAGCGGTATAAGTTCCATCAAGAACGCGACACTACACTAGCAATCGGGCGCGCCGCGCGCCGCCCCGGCGCCGGCGCTGACCGCAAGATCCCGGCCGGGAGGCGCACCCGGCCCGGAGGGATTCCGATCAGCCGCCGTAGTTGTCGCTGCCGCCGATGCGGGTGCGCACGTCGAACAGCTCCGGGAAGAACGTCAGCTCCAGCGCCTGCTTGAGGAAACCCACGCCGCTGGAGCCGCCGGTGCCGCGCTTGAAGCCCATGATCCGCATTACCGTGCGCATGTGGCGGAAACGCCAGAGCTGGAACTGGCCCTCGATGTCGACCAGGTCCTCGCACAGGTGGTAGGCGTCCCAGTGCGACTGGGTGTCCTCGTAGATCCGCTCGAACACCGGCAGCAGTGCCGGGTCGGATGCGCGCGCCTGCGACCAGTCGCGGTGAAGCAGGTGCCCGGGAACGTCGTGTCCGTGGCGGGCCAGCCAGGCCAGGGCGGCGTCATAGAGGCTCGGCGCTTCGAGCACCTGCCGCAGTTCGGCCTCGGCCTGCGGCTCGTGGGCGAACACCTTGAGCATCGCCGCGTTCTTGTTGCCAAGCAGGAATTCGATGGTGCGGTACTGCAGCGACTGGAAGCCCGACGACGGCCCGAGGATCTCGCGGAACCGGGCGTAATCGGTGGGCGTGAGCGTCTCCAGCACCGACCACATCTCGGTGAGCTGGCGCAGGATCGACTTGCACCGGGCGAAGATCTTCTGGCACGCGCCCAGCTCGTCGGCTTGCAGGTGCGAGACCGCCGCCCGGAGCTCGTGGATCATGAGCTTCATCCACAGCTCGGAGACCTGGTGCTGCACGATGAACAGCATCTCGTCGTGCTGCGGCGGGTCCGACAGGCGCTGCTGCGCCGACAGCAGCCGGTCCAGGTGCAGGTAGCCGGCATAGCTCATGCGCCCCGACAGGTCGGTGTGGATGCCCGACTCCAGCTCTCGCTCGTTCTTTTCGACGCTCATGGGGCCATCCGCTTGCAGACCGCAAAGGGTAGCGCATCGGTACCCCGCGACCGTAATACGCCTGCAACCGACGCAGCGCACACTTTGCCCGGTATTATTCGCGCTTGTCCCGCTCCGGCCCCTGCCGCGGCGGAGGGGCTACACGGGAGGGGAACGACGATGGACAGGTTCGCGGGCCGCATTGCGGCTGTGGTGGCGGGCCTGTGTCTGGCCGCAACGGCGCAGGCGCAGGTGGTGATCAGCCAGGTCTATGGCGGTGGCGGCAACTCCGGAGCCACGTTCAAGAGCGACTTCATCGAGCTGCGCAACAACGGCGCCAGCGCGGTCAGCGTCGACGGCTGGAGCGTCCAGTACGCCTCCGCCGGAGGCTCCACCTGGGCACGCACCGCGCTGGCGGGCAGCATCGCGCCGGGTGGCTTCTACCTGGTCAAGCAGGCCGACGGCTCCGGCGGCAGCGTCGCCCTGCCGACGCCCGATGCGACCGGCACGATCGCGATGGCCGGCACCAGCGGCAAGGTCGCGCTGGTCCGGTCCGCCACCGCACTCAGTGGCGCCTGCCCGATCGCGACCGCCACGGTCGCCGACTTCGTAGGTTACGGCAGCACCGCGAGCTGCTCGGAGACCGCGCCGACCGCGACGCTCAGCAACAGCACCGCCGCGCTGCGCAAGGGCGACGGCAGCATCGACACGAACAACAACGGCGCCGATTTCGCGACCGGCGCGCCGAACCCGCGCAACAGCGGCAGCCAGCCGCCCCCGCCGCCTCAGCCTGCGGTGGCGCTGAGCATCGCGCAGATCCAGGGCGACGGTCTGGTGTCGGCGTACGACGATACGATCGTGGTGACCGAGGGCATCGTCACCGCGCGCAAGTTCAACAACGGTTTCTTCCTGCAGAGCGCCAACGACGACGGCAATGCCGCGACCTCCGACGGCATCTTCGTGTTCACCGGCAGCGCGCCGCCGTCCAGTGCGACAGCCGGCAACCTGGTGCGGGTGACTGCCAAGGTCGAGGAGTTCGTCCCGTCCTCCAACCCAAACCAGCTGACGATCACCGAACTGGTATCGCCGACGATCGAACTGCTCGGCTCCGGGCTGGCACTGCCGCCCGCGATCGAGATCGGCGCCACCGAGCTCGGCCCCAATGCGACCCCCGGCACGCTGGAGCGCCTCGAAGGCATGCGCGTCAGTGTCGCCCACTCGGTCGTGGTCGCCGCGTCCGGCGGATCGATCCAGGAGCGTACCGCGACCTCCTTCAGCGACGGCGTGTTCCACGTGGTCCTGCCGGCGGTCGCCCGCCCGTTCCGCGAGCCCGGCATCGGCGTGCTCGATGTCGCGCTGACGACATTGCCGCCCGACAAGAACCCGCCGGTGTTCGACACCAACCCCGAGCGGCTGATGGTGCGCAGTCGCGGCCAGATCGGCGCGGCGGCGGTGTCGGTGGACACGCAGGCGCAGGTGGCGGGGCTGATCGGCGTGCTGGACTACTTCGCCGGCACCTGGGCGCTGCTGCCGGACGCCGCAACGCCGCCGACGGTGAGCGGCGGGCGATTGCCCGAAGCGGTCAACGATGCCGCCTACGACGAGGCGACCATCGCCAGCTTCAACGTGCTGCGCCTGTTCGATGAAATGGCCGATGGCAACGGCGCGGTCACGCTCGATGCCGACGCGCTCGACAAGCGCCTGACCAAGACCGCGGTGTCGATCTGCGAGTACCTCAAGGCGCCGGACATCCTCGGCATCGTGGAGATCGAGAACCTGCGGGTCATGGGCATGCTCGCCGAGCGCATCAACAGCAACTGCGCGAGCGCGCCGGCCTACGTGCCGTACCTGGAGCCCGGCAACGACATCGGCGGCATCAACGTCGGCTTCCTGGTCAACACCCGCGCGGTCGGCCCCGATGCGGCGCGCGTGGAAGTGATCGAGGTCCGGCAGTTCGGCAAGGACGCCACGCTGGCCAACCCCGACGGCAGCACCAGTTTGCTCAACGACCGCCCACCGCTGCTGCTGCGCGCGCGCGTGCACCAGGACAACGGCGCCAGCTTCCCGGTCACCGTCGTCGTCAACCACCTGCGCTCGCTCAGCGGCATCGACGATGCGCGCAGCGGCAGCGGTGGCTGGACCACCGGCGGCGAGCGTGTGCGGGCCAAGCGCGCCGCGCAGGCCGCGTACCTGGCGGGGCTGGTCGAATCGCTGCAACAGGCAGATCCGGACGAGAACATCGTGCTGGTCGGCGACTTCAACGCGTTCGAGTTCAACGACGGCTATGTCGACGTGCTCGGCGTGCTGACCGGCGATGCCGCCGCGCCCGACCAGGTGCTGACGCATGTCGCCAGTCCGCTGACGTCGCTGCTGATCGACGGCTCGCAGATAGAGGCCGATGCGAACGAACACTATTCGTTCGTGTTCGCGGGGAACGCACAGACGCTCGATCACGTGCTGGTCAACGAGGCGACCGTCGCCGGGGCGGACAGCCTGAAAGTCGACCACGCGCGCATCAATGCCGATTTCGGCGTCGACAACTTCGGCGACTTCTCGGTGCCGCTGCGTACCTCCGACCACGACCCGGTGCGGCTGGCGATCGCCGTCCCCGCATTCCGCAGCGCCGACCTGTCCATCACCGCATCGGCGACGCCCGCGGCGGTCACGGCGGGAGAAGCGGTGTCGTTCGGCGCCACGATCGCCAACGCGGGTCCCGGCGCGGCCGAGTTCGCCGCGGTGGCGCTGGTGTTCGACGCACTGGTCTCTCCTGCAGTCACGGGTGCCGCCGGGTGGGCCTGCGCCGAGGCGGTGCGCGATGCCGCCACCACCACGGTCACCTGCACCACGTCGAGCCTCGCGGTCGGCGCCAGCGCCGACTTCGTCGTCGACGTGGTCACGCCCGACCTGCCCGCCGACTACACGCTGCGCATGAGTGCCGCCGCGCGCGCGCAGACCGCCGATCCGGCCAACGGCAACAACCAGGCGGTGGCGGCGGTCGAGGTGGCGCGCGCGATCCACGCCGATCTGGCCGTGCGGTTCGCCCGTGCCTCGGTCGACGGCGCGCGCGTCAGCCTCGCGGTGGAAGTGGCCAATGCCGGCCCCGACCCCGCCGACGCGGCCGTGCTGGTGATCCAGGGCAATGCGCGCGTGAGCAGCAGCGATCTCGTCGCACCGGTGGGCTGGACCTGCGGCGAGATCGACAGCAGCAGGGATGGCTTCCGCGTGCAGTGCCTGCGGGACGCGCCGATGCCGATCGGTGCCGAACTGGTCGATGCGACGCTGGCGCTGCCGGGCCTGCCCGCGCGCGAGGTTCCGCTGAGCGTGACCGCTACCGTCAGCTCGCAGACGACGGACCGGTCGGTCGGAAACAACACGGCAACGTACCGCCCGGCAGGACGGCGCCGCTAGCTCCAGGGCTACGAGAAGCGTCGCCAAAGAAGGCGCGGTGCGAACCGCGCCTTCTTTTTTGGGCCGCGGCAGGTTGCTGGTGGTCACACCCGATTGCGACCCGTGCCGCTGCCGAGGTCGCGTGCCCCCACCCCAACCCTCCCCCCGCGCCCCGAAGGAAGTCCCCTTGGGGGGCAAGCGGGGGAGGGAGCGAGAGCGGACCGCTATTGCCGAGAGCTCCCTGGCCTACGCGTCCGATCATTGCCACTGGCAATGGCATTGCCTCGGCATCGGCATCGGCATCGGCAATGGCTTGGCCGCCTTGGCCCCCGGCCCCTCGGCCCCCCGGCCCCCCGGCCCCCGACCTGCCCCAGCCAAAAGCCGCTTAACGCGGCAGTGGGTATCATCAGCGATTCGTTTCAGCTCAGGATCCTCCTCGATGACCGTCGCTGCACAGTTCGAAATCGAGTACCTGCAATACCTGGGGCCCGACGGCCGGCTCGTGGCCGAGTTGCCCCCCGCCTTCTCCGATCGGAAGGCCCTGCTGCCATTGTTCAAGCAGATGCTTTTCGTCCGCGTCTTCGACACCAAGTCGATCGCGCTGCAGCGCACCGGCAAGCTCGGCACCTACGCCGCTTCGCTCGGGCACGAAGCCACCCACGTCGGCATCGGCGCCTCGATGCAGCCAGAGGACGTGTTCGCCCCCAGCTATCGCGAGTACGGCGCGCAGTTCATGCGCGGGGTGCTGCCGCGCGAGGTGCTGATGTACTGGGGAGGCGACGAGCGCGGCAACGATTTTTCCGGTGCCCAGCACGACTATCCCTGGTGCGTGCCGATCTCCACCCAGTGCCTGATGGCCGCCGGCGCCGCGCTGTCGTTCAAGCTGCGCAAGCAGAACCGCATTGCCGTGACCTGCTGCGGCGACGGTGGTTCGTCGAAGACCGACTTCTACGCCGCGCTGAATTCCGCCGGCGCATACACCTTGCCGCTGGTGCTGTGCGTGATCAACAACGGCTGGGCGATCTCGGTGCCGCGCTCGGCGCAGACCGGCGCGCAGACGCTGGCGCAGAAGGGCATCGCCGGGGGCCTGGATTGCCTGCAGGTCGACGGCAACGATCTGTTCGCGGTGCTCGAAGGCATGCGCCGAGCCACCGAGCGAGCGCGCAACGGCGAAGGCGGCAGCGTCATCGAGTTCATGACCTACCGCCTGCACGACCACACCACCGCCGACGACGCGCGCCGCTACCGCGACGAGGCACAGGTCAAGGACGCCTGGACACGCGATCCGATCACGCGCCTGCGCACCTATCTGACCGCGCAGAAGCTGTGGAGCGAGGACGAGGAGAAGGCTTGGGCGGAGGAATGCGGCAAGCGCGTCGACGTCGAGATCAACGCCTACCTGGAGACCCCGGTGCAGCCGGTCGAGGCGATGTTCGATTACCTCTACGCCGACATGCCCCCCGACGTGCAGGCACACCGGGACGCTGCGGTTGCCGCGGAGGGACGCTCATGAGCGCCGCCAAGGCCGATGCGGCCACACCTGCCGCGATCACCCTGATCGAGGCGATCACCCAGGCGCTCGCCCACGAGATGCGCGCCGACGAAACCGTGCTGGTGCTTGGCGAGGACGTCGGCGTCAACGGCGGCGTATTCCGCGCCACCGCCGGCCTGTCGGCGACCTTCGGCACCGAGCGCGTGCTCGATACGCCGCTGGACGAAACCACGATCGCCGGCCTCACCGTCGGGCTGGCGTCGCAGGGCATGAAGCCGGTCGCCGAGGCGCAGTTCGACGGTTTCATGTATCCGATGGTCGACTTCATCGTCTGCCACGCCGCGCGCATGCGGCACCGCACGCGCGGGCGGCTGCATTGCCCGATGGTGCTGCGCGTGCCCTGGGGCGGCGGCATCCGCGCGCCGGAGCACCACAGCGAGGCCAACGAGGCGATCTTCACCAACGTGCCGGGCCTGCGCGTGGTGATGCCGTCTTCGCCTGCGCGCGCCTACGGACTGCTGCTGGCGGCGATCCGCGATCCCGATCCGGTGATCTTCTTCGAACCCAAACGCATCTACCGCCAGTACAAGGAACTCGTGCCCGACGACGGCGAGGCGCTGCCGCTGGACGTGTGCTACGTGCTGCGCGACGGCAGCGACATCACCCTGGTGACCTGGGGCGCGCAGGTCAAGGAAGCGCTCGAGGCCGCCGAGGAACTCGCCGGCGAACGCATCAGTGCCGAGGTCATCGACGTGGCCACGCTGCGACCGCTGGACTTTGCGACCATCGCCGAATCGGTCAGCAAGACCGGGCGTTGCGTGATCGTGCACGAGGCGCCCAAGACTGCCGGCTTCGGCGCGGAAATCGCCGCGCGCCTGGCCGAGGAGTCGATGTACGACCTGGTCGCGCCGGTCGAGCGCGTGACCGGCTACGACACGCACATCCCGCTGTTCCGGCTCGAAATGAAGTACCTGCCCAGCGTGGCTCGCGTGGTCGCCGCTGCCAAGCGCGCCATGGCGGCAAGCTGACCGCCAGCGGCCCGCGCCGGCGGGGCGCGATGCACGCCCTGCGCGTGCAACGGGCGAACCTTCCGGTGCGGACGAGCACGCACAAGAGCACACCGGGTTCCCGCAGCCGCGGGAACGACGAACCAACCCCAATCGAAGACACGCCAATGACCGACACCAAGAAGTTCCATCTCCCCGACCTCGGCGAGGGCCTGCCGGACGCGACCATCGTCGAATGGTCGGTGAAGGTCGGCGACACCATCCGCCTGGACGACGCGCTGGTGTCGATGGAGACCGCCAAGGCCGTGGTCGAGGTACCCTCGCCCGTGTCGGGCAAGGTCGTGAAGCTCGCCGGCGCGCCCGGCGACGTGATCGACACCGGCGCGGTGCTGGCGGAATTCGAAATCGACGCGTCGATGCCGCAGCGTGCCGAAGGGCAGGACACCGGCCACCACCACGGCGGCGCGCCTGCCAAGGCCAAGCCGTCCAAGGGAGTCGGCAGTCCGGACCCGGCGCCCGACGACCGCGTGGTCGCGTCCCAGGACGGCGGCGCGATCAGCGACGAAGGCGAACCTGCAACAGAAGGCCGCGCCGACAGCGGCACCGTGGTGGGCGCGATGCAGAGCTCGGACTCGGTGCGCAGCGAACAGGCCTTCGCGGTCGGCGGGGTCAAGGCGATGCCGGCGGTGCGCGCGCTCGCGCGCAAGCTCGGTGTCGACTTGGGCCGCGTCCGCGCCAGCGGCGCCGAGGGCGTGGTCACGATGGCCGACGTCAAGCAGGCCGCATCCGACGGCAGCGCGAAAGCGCCCGCACCCGCGAAGTCCAGCGGCAGCCAGGGTCAGGCGCGTCACGCCACACCGCCCGCTGAGCCGTCGACTTCGCAGGGGCAGAAGGAACCACAACGCAGCGCGCTGTCGCAGTCGGGCAAGCCGATGCGCACGCAGCCCCCCGGCGTGGTCGCCAGCGGCCAGCCCGAGCAGCTCAAGGGCGTGCGCCGCAACATGGCGCGGGTGATGGCCGACGCCCACGCCAAGGTGGTGCCGACCACGCTGTCGGACGACGCCGACATCCACGCGTGGACGCCGGGCAACGACATCACCGGCCGGCTCGTGCGTGCGATCGTCGCCGCCTGCAAGGCGGTGCCGGCGCTCAATGCCTGGTTCGACGGCGACAATCTGATGCGCACGCTGCACCCGCACGTCGACATCGGCATCGCGGTCGACACCGACGATGGCCTGTTCGTGCCGGCGCTGCGCAACGCGGACGTGCTCGATGCGCGCGGCGTGCGCGAAGCGGTCAACCGCCTGCGCACCCAGGTGCAGGATCGCAGCATTCCCGCCTCCGAGCTCAGCGGCTACACGATCTCGCTGTCGAACTTCGGCATGTTCGCCGGCCGCTATGCGACGCCGATCGTGGTGCCGCCGACGGTCGCGATCGTCGCCGCCGGGAAGGGCCGACACCAGATGACGCCGGTCATGGGCGGCTTCGAGTCGCACAAGGTGATCCCGATGTCGGTGACCTTCGACCATCGCGCCTGCACCGGCGGCGAGGCCGC
>JALYOG010000052.1 GCA_030856985.1 Pseudomonadota bacterium
GTCGCGCAGCCGCGGCGGCTGGCGGTGATCGACTATTCGCTGCCTTCCACGAGCCCGCGGATGTGGGTGTTCGAACTGGGGGAGCCCAAGCTGCTGTACGCCGAGCATGTCGCCCACGGCAAGCATAGCGGCGAGAACCTGGCACGCTCGTTCTCCAACGTCGAGGGCAGCTTCCAGTCGAGCCTGGGTCTGTTCAGCGCGGCGGAGACCTACGTCGGCGAGAACGGCCTGTCGCTGCGCATGGACGGGCTGGAGCCCGGCGTGAACGACCGGGCGCGCGAGCGGCTGCTGGTGATCCACGGTGCCGACTATGTCGACCCCGCGCAGGCGCAGCGGCAGGGACGGCTTGGACGCAGCTACGGATGCCCGGCGCTGCGCCGCGCGGTCGCGCACGAGGTGATCGACAGCCTCCGCGGTGGGCAACTGGTGTTTGCCTACTACCCGGACATGAAGTGGCTGGATGGTTCGCGCTTCCTGAAATGCGACACCTCCCCGGGCGCGGGCCTCGCACGCGGGTAGCGTCAGCGTTTCGCGGTTCCGCATACCCGGTCACAGTCCCGTTCAGACTGGCTGCTGCCGGCGTGTTCTACTGCGGCGACTCCCCGGAAAAGCACGGCCCGCCACGGGCTGCCCCCGCCCATGTTGAAGTGGATTCTCGTGTTCCTCGCCGGCGCCCTGGTCGGCGCCAACGCGGTGTTTTTCGTGATGACCCGGCAGGTCGACCGCCCTTCCGCGTCCACGACCGCCGAGCGCGAAGCGCTCGCGCGGCAGCCTGCCGATGCGGCGCGCACGCCGGCCGCGCGCGACACCAAAAAGCGCCCCGCCGGTACCACCCCGCACACGCGCCGGGAGGCCGCTCCCGCGGTGCCGGGCCCCAGTGGACTGATCGTGCCGGTGCAGGGGATTTCGCCGCGGCAGCTGAGCAACACCTTCGAGGACGCGCGCAGCGGTGGGCGCGTCCATAACGCGCTGGACGTCATGGCGCCCCGGGGCACGCCGGTGCTCGCCGTCGCCGACGGGCGCGTCGAGAAGCTGTTCGACAGCAAGCAGGGCGGATTGACGCTGTACCAGTTCGACCCCGCCGGCAAATACGCCTACTACTACGCGCACCTGGACTCGTACGCGCCCCGCATCGCCGAGGGCAAGCTGCTGCGCCAGGGCGAGGTCATCGGCTACGTCGGCAGTACCGGCAACGCCAGTCCCGAGTCGCCGCACCTGCACTTCGCGGTATTCCTGCTGGGCCCCGAAAAACTGTGGTGGAAGGGCACGGCGATCAATCCGTATCCGTTGCTGGCCGGCAGCTGACGGGCGCCGCCGCAGGCGTGAGGGCCTTTGCCGCATTGTCTCGCCAGCGGCCGCGCCAGGCGGCTGCTCTGCCACTCACGCGCTTGGGTTAGGCCAGGCGCGGTCCCATACTGGCCGCATGGAAATCGCATCCGAGCACCCCGACCACGGCTTCCAGTTCCCTGGAACCTTCGAGCTCAGCGCACTGGGCCGGGCCGAGGCCTCCCTGGAGCGCGTGCTGCCGGAACTGCTGTCGGCGGCCGGCATCCAGGTGCGGACGGACATGATCCAGTCCAGGCCCTCGTCCCGTGGCCGCTACGTCTCGGTGCGGATCGGCTTTCGTGCCGAGGACCGCGCCCAGTACGACCTCGCCCACCAGATGCTGCGCGACCATCCCGAGGTGAAGTGGACGCTCTGACCGCGCCGCGGCATGCGCTGCTTCAAGCCTTGCCCGGCTTCGTGGGCAGCCGAGCCCGATGACCCCGCAGGCGGCCGCCGAGGCGGCACCGTGCGGCCTGCCCGCCGCGCAGTTGCGCGACCTCGGGCTGCAGCCGTACGAGCCGGTCTGGCGGGCGATGCAGGCCTTCACCGATGCACGCGACGACGGCACCGCGGACGAGCTGTGGCTGGTCGAGCACGAGCCGGTGTTCACCCTCGGCCAGGCCGGGAAGCCCGAGCACGTGCTGATGCCCGGCGACATCCCGGTGATCCAGGTCGACCGCGGCGGCCAGGTGACCTACCACGGCCCCGGCCAGTTGGTGCTGTACCCGCTGCTGGACCTGCGACGCCTGAAGCTCGGCGTGCGCAACTACGTGTGCCGGATCGAGCAGGCGATCATCGATACGCTCGGCGACTGGAACATCCAGGCCGTGCGCCGCGACGGCGCCCCGGGCGTCTACGTCGCCGGCGCCAAGATTGCCGCGCTCGGGATCCGGGTCCGTCGCGGCTGCAGCTTCCATGGACTGGCGTTCAATGTTGCGATGGACCTCTCGCCGTTCCTGCGGATCAATCCCTGCGGCTACGAGGGGTTGCAGGTGACCTCGATGGTAGACTTGGGCGGCCCTTCGGGGCTGGATGCCGTCAAGCCGGCGCTGGTCGAACATGTCGCCCGGCAGTTCGGCCTGGCGATCGAGTCCGCGCCGCCGCGACTGTATTCGCTCGCCGAACAATGAACTGCAACAGGACGCGATGAACCGGCCGGTACAACAGGTGCAGCCGCTTTCCGCGTATCGCCACTCCAGCCCTCTTGCGCAGCACGAGAGGGAGCCAACCCAACTCCGGACCCCATGACCGATTCCGCTTCCAGGACCATCCCGCTTGCGGTCGTCGGCGCCGACGCCGCGCCCGCGCCGCTGCAGCCGGGCGTGAAGCAGATGGGCGGCGACAAGATCAACCGCTCGCCGGTGCAGTTCGCGCAGGCGCCGGTGCTGCGCAAGCCATCGTGGATCCGCGTGCGCATTCCCTCCGGCAATTCGGTCGCGCTGCTGAAGGCCAAGCTGCGCGAGAACCGCCTGGTCACGGTGTGCGAGGAGGCCAGCTGCCCGAACATCCACGAGTGCTTCAGCCACGGCACGGCGACCTTCATGATCCTCGGCGAGGTCTGCACGAGGCGCTGCAGCTTCTGCGATGTCGCCCACGGCCGCCCCAAGCCGCCGGACGCGTCCGAGCCGCTGACCCTGGCCAAGACCGTCGCCGACATGAACCTGAAGTACGTCGTGGTCACCAGCGTCGACCGCGACGATCTTCGCGACGGCGGCGCGCAGCACTTCGTCGACTGCATCGCGGCGATCCGCATCCACAGCCCGCGCACGAAGATCGAGATTCTCACCCCGGATTTCCGCGGCAAGGGACGCATGGAGCGCGCGCTGGAGATCCTCGCGACCAGCCCGCCGGACGTGTTCAACCACAACGTGGAAACCGTGCCCGAGCTCTACCGCAACGTGCGCCCCGGTGCCGACTACCAGTGGTCGATGACCCTGCTGCAGAGGTTCAAGGCGCAGCACCCGCAGGTCGCCAGCAAGTCCGGCATCATGCTGGGTCTGGGCGAGACGATGGAACAGGTGCAGGGCACGCTGCGCGACCTGCGCCGGCACGACGTGGACATGATCACCATCGGCCAGTACCTGCAGCCCACGCCGCACCACCACCCGGTGCTGCGCTACTGGACGCCCGACGAGTTCAGGCAACTGGAGCTGTTCGGGCTGGAGCTCGGCTTCAGCCATGTCGCGTCCGGGCCGCTGGTGCGCTCGTCGTACCACGCGGACCGTTCCGCGATCGAAGCCGGCTTCGCCGCGGCGTGAGCGGCGACAGCGCGGCGGCTGCGGACGCATTGCCGGAACAAACCGTTCCCGAAGCCTTTGCGCCGGCTTCGCATCCGCCGTGGTCTTCTTCGGCACTGGCGAGTAGCCGCTGCCACGACGTTCGAAGCTGAACCGTAACCGCGCATCTGCCCGCCCAAACCCCGTCGCGCGGCGCGATCGCGTGACAGCCGCTGAAACTTTCGGCACTGTCGGGATGTCCGATCTGCTGCAATGTTCCCCGCAACGTCCACGTACCCGCCTGACCCGTTCCCGCTTCGCCACCCCCTTCACTGCCGGCCTTCCTGGCCTGATGCGATGACTCCCAAGATCACCCTGCTAGCGCTGCTGTTGGCCTCACCACTGGCGTTGCTGGCCCGCGCCGACAACGAGGCGCCGCGTGCACCCGCGGCTGCCACCGCGCCCGCGGCCGTCGGACTGCCCGGAACGGCGACCAAGGACCAGTCGGCCGCGGGCAAGCTGGTCTATGGCCTGCTGTCCGACAGCCGCTACGCCTACCGGCCGCAGCCGCTGGACGACGCCCTCTCCGAGCAGATGTTCACGCGTTACCTGGAGTCGATGGACCCCGGCAAGCAGTTCTTCACCGCCGCCGACGTGGCGCGGTTCGGCCGCTACCGGACCAGGCTCGACGATGCGGTCAAGAGCGGCGAGCTCGCGCCCGCCTACGCGATCTTCGCCACCTACATCCAGCGCGTCGACGACCGCGTCGCGTTCGCACGTGCGCTGTTGAAGAAGGACATCTTCGATTTCACCGGCAAGGATCGCTACGAGTACGACCGCGAGGACGCCGCGTGGGCGGCCGACCAGGCCGCGCTCGACCAGTTGTGGACGCAGTCGGTCCGCAACGACTGGCTGCGCCTGAAGCTGGCGGGCAAGAAGCCGGCCGAGATCCGCACGACGCTCGACAAGCGCTACGACAACCTCGGCGAGAGCGTCTCCGAGCTCAAGGGCGAGGATGTCTTCCAGACCTTCATCAACAGCTACGCCGGTGCGATCGATCCGCACACCGATTACTTCACCCCGCGCTCGGCCGCGAACTTCAACCTCTCGATGTCGCTGTCGCTGGAGGGCATCGGCGCGGTGCTGCAGAAGCAGGACGACGTGGTCGCGATCCGCGAGATCGTGCCCGGAGGTCCGGCCGGCAAGTCCGAGTTGCTCAAGCCCGGCGACCGCGTGGTCGGCGTGGGCCAGGGCACCAGTGGCCCGATGGACGACGTGATCGGCTGGCGCATCGACGATGTCGTCGCCAAGATCCGCGGGCCGAAGGGATCCAAGGTGCGCCTGGACGTGATCCCCGCCGAGGCCGGCCTCGACAGCAAGCCCGCGCGTGTCGTGCTGACCCGCGACAAGGTGCGGCTAGAGGACCAGGCGGCCAAGTCCGAGATCCTCACCATCCCCGGCGAAGGCGCGGCTCCCGGGCAGCGCATCGGCGTGATCAAGCTGCCGGGCTTCTATCAGGATTTCGAGGGCCGCCGACTCAACAGCAAGAACTACGCGTCGGCCACGCGCGACGTCGCAAGGCTGCTGGCCAGGCTGCGCAAGGACAACGTCGACGGCGTGGTCCTGGACCTTCGCAACAACGGCGGCGGTTCGCTGACCGAAGCCGTCGAGCTGACCGGCCTGTTCATCGATCAGGGCCCGGTGGTGCAGGTGCGCGAGTCCGGGGGCCGCGTCAGCGTCGAGAGCGACGATGATGCGGGCCTGGCCTGGGAAGGGCCGCTGGCGGTGCTGATCAACCGCGGCTCGGCATCGGCCTCGGAGATCTTCGCCGGAGCGATCCAGGACTACGGCCGCGGGCTGGTGATCGGAGAGACCACCTTCGGCAAGGGCACCGTGCAGAACCTGGTGGACCTGGACCGCTGGCCGGCCAACGAGTCGCCGCGTTTCGGGCAGGTCAAGCTGACCATCGCGCAGTTCTTCCGCGTCAGCGGCAGTTCGACCCAAAGCAAGGGCGTGGTGCCGGACGTGAGCTTCCCCGCTTCGGTCGATGCGACCAAGTTCGGCGAGAGCACCTACGACAACGCGCTGCCGTGGACCCGCATCGCCGAGCTGCCGCACACGCGTTACGGCAACTTCGCGCCGCTGCTGCCCAAGCTCGCGGCGCGGCACCAGGAGCGGGTGACCGACAGCAAGGAGTTCCAGTGGTGGATCGAGGACGTCGCGCAGTTCCGTGAGGAAAGCGAAAAGACCTCGGTGTCGCTCAACGAGGCCGAACGGCGCGCCGAGCGCGACCGCAACGAGGCCCGTCGCGTCGAGCGCCAGAAGATCCGGGCCGAACTGGGCCTGGCGCTGGATCCGCTGGCCGAGGGCGCGTCCGACGACGGCCTGGCCGCCGGCGAGCGCGACATCGCCAAGGACGCCGCGCGCGAGAAGGCCGCCGAAGACCGGCCCGACCCGCTGCTGAGCGAGTCCGCGGCGATTCTCGCCGACGCCGTGCGCCTGCTCCATTCGGACCGCGCCCTGTCCGCGCAGGTGCTGCCGGCCGCCCCGGTCGCAGGCGACTGGGCGAACTGAGGCACGCGGCAAGCACCGCAATGGATGGGCACCTTCGGGTGCCCATTTTCGTAGGCGCCCGCCGCGCGCGGAGCCGCGTACAGGCAGGTCGCACGTCCCTGTAACATCGCGCGGTGCGAGCCCGACGTGCCGCCGCGACGCTCCCGAACCCCGCCCCCAATCCCACGCCAGTCGGCAGGCCGATGATGGCGCGGCCGGACCACCGAGACCCCGATGAGCACCGCCAATCCCGTCCTGGTGCCCGCCCGCGGTCTGGCGATCGCATTCGCGCTGGGCACGCTGTACATCCTGTGGGGATCGACTTACCTCGCGATCCGCTTCGCGCTGGAAAGCTATCCGCCGTTTCTGCTGGGCGCGATCCGCATGTTCATCGCCGGCGCGCTGATGTACGCGGTGCTTCGCGCGCGCGGCGTGCGTCCGCCGACGCGCCGGCAATGGCGCACGCTGGCGGTGCTGTCGATCTTCATGGTGCTGCTGTCCAACGGGCTGGTGAACCTGGCCGAGACCGAGGTCGGCTCCGGCATGGCGGCGATCGCGGTAGCCTCGATGCCGCTGTTCGCGGGCCTGTTCGCGATGCTGCGCGGGCGCCACCCGACCCGCATCGAATGGATCGGGCTGGTGATCGGTTTTGCCGGCGTGGTCTGGCTCAACCTGGGCAGTGAGCTGTCGTCGTCCACGCTCGGGCTGGTCTGCCTGATCATCGCGCCGATCGCCTGGGCCTGGGGTTCGATCTGGAGCCGCGACCAGGACCTGCCGGAGCCTTTCATGTCCGCCAGCGGGCAGATGATCGCCGGCAGCGCATGGATGCTGCTGGCGGCGGTGCTGCACGGAGAGCGCATGACCTCGCTGCCGACGCTGGACGCCACGCTCGCGCTGCTGTGGCTGATCGTGGCCGGCTCGATCTTCGGGTTCACCGCGTACATCTGGCTGCTGCACCACGTGCGCCCGGCGCTCGCAACCAGCTATGCCTATGTGAATCCGCCGATCGCGGTGTTGTTTGGCGCATGGCTCGGGGCGGAGGTCTTCACTCGCAACGATCTGGGTGCGATGGCGGTGATCCTGATCGGGGTGGCGATCATCACCGTGTCCAAGGCACGCTCCGGACGGGTTCCCGCGGTCGCCGCGGCGCCTGCGGAGCCGCCGGCATGAGCACCGATGCGCAGACCCGCAGCGGCCTGTGGGTCGCGGCTGCCGCGTTCGTCGGCTGGGGGCTGATGCCGCTGTTCTGGCACCTGCTCAAGTCGGTACCCTCGTTGCAGATCGTGTTGCACCGGATCGTCTGGAGCGCGGTGCTGGTTACCGCATGGCTGCTGTGGAGCCAGGGCCGCGGCTGGCTGCGCGACGCCCTCGCGCGCCCTCGCGCGGCGTGGATGCTCGCGATCAGCGGAGTGCTGATCGCGATCAACTGGGGCCTGTACATCTGGGCGGTCAATGCCGGTCACGTGGTCGAGGCCGCCCTGGGCTACTTCATGAACCCCTTGCTCAACGTGCTGTTCGGCGTGCTGCTGCTCGGCGAGAAACTCGACCGCGTGCAGTGGGTGGCGGTGACCTTGGCCGCGCTCGGCGTCGCGTGGCTGACCTGGCAACACGGCCAGCCGCCGTGGATCGCGATCGGGCTGGCGGCGTCGTTCGGCCTCTATGGGCTGGTGCGCAAGATCGCCGCCGCCGATGCGATCGCCGGCCACGGCGTGGAGTCGCTGTACCTGCTGGTGCCCGCGCTCGCGGCCTTGCTGTGGGTGGAGGCCAGCGGCGACGGCGGATTCGGGACCGACTGGGGCCTGGGCATCTCGCTGCTGCTGGTCGTCGGCGGCGCCCTGACCGCGCTGCCGCTGATCGGCTTTGCCTACGCGGTCCGCCGCGTGCCCTTGTCGGTGGTCGGGATCATGCAGTACATCGCGCCGACGATGCAGCTGCTGATCGGCGTGCTGGTGTTCGGCGAACCGTTCGGGCCGGACCGCGCAATCGGCTTCAGCCTGATCTGGGCCGGCCTTGCGATCTTCGCGACGCACGGCCTGGCGCGGTCGCGGCGGCTTTCGCCGGCCTAGGTAGCGCGCAGCGCTTCGGTGACCGGTAGGCGCGCCGCGCGCAGCGCCGGCATCAGCCCGCCCAGAAACCCGATCGCCAGCGCCCAGACCAGGCCCTGCGCGATCAATGCCGGGGTCACCGCGAAGTTGAATGCGACTTGGGTAAACGAACTCGGGCTCAACGTGGAGACGGCGTAGCCGTTGAACAGCAGGTAGGCGAGCACCGCGCCGATGAGTCCTCCGGCGACCGCGAGCACCAGCGCCTCGGCCATGACCGACGCGATCACCGGGACCCGGCCGAAGCCCAGCGCGCGCAGCGTGCCGATCTCGCGCGTGCGCGCCGACACCGCCGAGTACATGGTGTTGAGCGCGCCGAACAGCGCGCCGAAAGCCATGATCGCGGTGATGACGTTGGTCAGCAGCCGGATCAGGAAGGTCAGGGTTTCCGATTGCGCACTGAAGTAATCCTGCTCGCGTTCGACATCGACGGTGAGCTGCGGATCGTTGCTCAGGCGGGCCTTGAAGGCGTCGAACGCCGAGACGCTGTCGAGCTGCGCAAGCACCGAGGAATAGCTGCTGCGGTCGAAGCCGTTCTGCACCGCCTCGGTGTCGCCCCACAGCTCGGACTCGTGGCCGTCGCCGTTCGAGGTGAACGTCCCCACGATGCTCCAGGGCGCGCCCTTGAACATCAGTTGCTGGCCGACATCCAAGCCCGCGAACTGGCGTTGCGCGCTGCGGCCCACGAGCAGTTCGCGCAAACCGGGGCGAAAGCGCCGGCCTTCGACGATCACCACCTCCGGCCGCAGCTCGAACGCGTTGGGCTCCACCCCGCGCAGGGTGACGTTGGTGGCGCCGGCTTCGCCCTTGCGCGAGACCTCGGTGATCACGACCAGCTCGCCGGAGGCCAGCGGCAGGCCGTCGCGGCTGCGCACGATCGCCGGGTCCTGCTTGATCAGGGTCACCAGATCGCGCGTCAGGAAGCTCGACAGCTCGGCGTTGCTGCCGGCGCGCAGCACGATCGCGCGGTCGTCGCGGCCGGTCGTGCCCAGCGTCTTGGTGAGCCCGGCCGACATCGACAGCATCGCCACGAGTACCGCGACGACGCCGGCGATGCCGACCACGATCACCAGCGATGCGCCCCAGCGCTGCGGGATGCTCTGCAGGTTCATGACGACGATTTCGCGGACCTGGCGGACGGTGTTCATCGGATCAGCGACCTGCCAGTGCGTCGACGATCTTCAGGCGCTTGGCACGCAGTGCCGGCGGCAGGCCGACCGCGGTGGCGAGCACGACCACGGCGCCGACCACGACCAGCCAGACGCGGCGGTCCGGTTGCAGCGGCGGGAATTCCGGTGGCAGGCTGGCGCTCACCAGCGCCGCCAGGGCCATGCCCATCGCGGCCCCGATTGCGCACAGCAGCAGGGCTTCGGCGAGCACCAGCCACAGCACCGTGCGGTCGGTGAAACCCAGGCACTTGAGCACGGCCAGTTCCGGCACGCGTTCGTTGACCGCCTGGCTCATCGTGAAACCGGTGAGGATCAGGATCGTGAAGAACACCGCGCCGGAAATCGCGTTCATGATGAAACCGATGTCGCCGAACTGGCGCACGAAGCCGAGACTGAATTCCTGCTCGTTCTGGCTCTTGGTTTCCTCCGATGAGTTTTCGAACAACGCATCGATCGCACTGGCGACGCGCTCGGAATCCAGCGGATCGGCGACGCGCGCGACGAAGATGCCGGCCAGGCCCTTGGCGCCGGCGCTGCGCGCCTCGTCGAACTGCCCGTAATTGAGGTACATCAGCGAGGTCTGGTCCTGCCACTTCTTGTCGCGGCCGTCGAAGATGCCGACCACGCGCCATTCCCAGACGCGATCGCCGTCGGCCTTGGACCAGATGAAGCTGTTGAGCGGCACGATGTCGCCGAGCTTCCAGCCGTAGCGCTCGGCGAGCCGGCGGCCCACGATCGCGCCGTCCTGGGTGGAGACGAAGGCACGCCACTGGTCGTCGGGCATCACCCACTCGGGGTAGGTGGCGCGCAGGCGCTGCGGGCCGACCACGAACTGCGGAAAACCGGCGCGCTCGTCGCGGTAGCGGCCGCCGAAGAACTGCGAGAAGCCCACATGCTCCACGCCCGGGATCGATTCGATCTGCGGCAGCATGCGCATCGGCAGCGGCTGGGTGAAGCTGGTTTTAGCCTGCACGATGATTCGGTTGGCGCCGAGGTAATCCGCGCCACCGGCGAACAGCGAATTGACCGCCTGCAGCAGGCCAAGCAGCAGGAAGGCGGCGGTCAGCGACAGCAGCGTGAACACGGTGCGGGTCTTTTTCCGCAGCAGCGCGCCCCACACCAGCGGAAAATACCTGCCGGGCATCTCAGCCGGCCCTGGCGCCCGCGGGCGCCGGCTCGTCGACCAGCGTGCCCTTGTCCAGGTGCACGGTGCGCCGTGCGTATTCGGCGGCCTTGGGGTCGTGGGTGACCATCACGATGGTCTTGCCGAACTGGCCGTTGAGCTGCTGCAACAGCGTCAACACCTCGTCGGCGGTCTTGCGGTCCAGGTCGCCGGTCGGCTCGTCGCAGATCAGCAGCAGCGGGTCGGACACCAGTGCGCGCGCGATCGCCACGCGTTGCTGCTGGCCGCCGGACAATTCGTTGGGTTTGTGCCGGGCGCGATCCTCCAGGCCGACCAGCGCCAGTGCCAGCGACGCGCGGCGCGCGCGCTCGGCCGCGCCCATGTCGGTCAGCAGCAGGGGCAGCTCGACGTTGCGCTGCGCGGTCAGCACCGGCATCAGGTTGTAGCTCTGGAAGATGAAGCCGACCGTGTCGGCGCGCCAGGCCGCCAGTTCGTCGCCGCCGAGGTCGTCGATCGCCACCCCGGCGACGCGCAGCTCGCCGCTGCTGGGCGAGTCGAGGCCGCCGATGAGGTTCAACAGCGTGGTCTTGCCCGAACCCGATGGCCCCATCAGCGCGATGAAGTCGCCGTCCGGGATGTCGAGCTGGATCCCGTGCAGCACCTCGATGCGCTCCTTGCCGCGCTCGTAGACCTTGGTCAGGTCGCGGATCTGCACCAGCGGCGGACGCGGCGCACTGCCCTGGGGTTCGGCGACATCGGCGGGCCCGCTCATCGGCTACTGCTCCGCGGCCGGGTCGATGCTGACGCGCTGGCCGTCGCGAAGCCCGTCGGGTTCAAGCACCACCGGCTCGCCGGCCTTCACGCCCGAGAGCACCAGCCGGTCGGCATCGCGGACCGGACCGAGCTTCACTTCGCGCTCGACCGCGCGGCCGTCCTCGACCACGAACACATGCCCGCGCATCGCCTTCGCCGCGTCGGCTTCGGCCACCTCGGCGCCGAGCAGCACCGCGCGTGCGGGAACCCACGCGCCGGTCGGCCGCGGCGCATCGGCCGAGGCTTTTTCCAGGAAACTCACGCGCACGCCCATGTCCGGGACGATGCGCGGGTCCTTCGTGTGAAGCGCGATGCGCACCTTGACCGTCGCCTTGCTGCGGTCGGCGGTGGGAATGATCGCGATCACCTCGCCGGGAATGCGCCATTCCGGGTAGGCGTTGAGCACCGATTCGACGGGCATGCCCGGCTGCACGCGTCCGATGTAGGCCTCGTTGACGTCGACCTGCACCTCCAGCGAATCCATGTCGACGATGGTGCCGATGCCGGTACGGGTGAAGCCGCCGCCGGCGGAAATCGGCGAGACGATTTCGCCGGGCTGCGCGGCCTTGGCGGTGACCACGCCGGCGAACGGCGCCCGCACCACGGTGTTGTCGACGCCGATGGATGCGACCTGAAGTTGCCGGCTGGCGACGGCGACGTTGCTGCGCGCCGCGCCCGCCTGCGCACGCAGCGCATCGCGCTGGGCGACGGCCTGTTCGTACTGCGCGCGCGACACCAGTTGCTGGTCGAGCAGCGACCTGAGCCGCGCCGCATTGGCTTCGGCCTCGCGCAACTGCGCCTGCACCTGGCCGATCTGGCTGCGCGCGGCGGCGACCTGCGATGAAGCCAGCGCGCGCTGCGCATCGGCATCGAGCGGGTCGAGGGTGGCGAGCACGTCGCCTTCCTGCACCTGCTGGCCTTCCTCGATCAGCACCTCGCGCACCTTGCCGGTGATCTTGGACGACACCGTGGCCATGCGCCGGGCGACGATGTAGCCCGATGCGTCGAGTACGGAGGCATTGGCCGGGTCGGCCGCGTCGCGCGCCTGCGCGGTCTCGACCTGCGCCGGACGATTCATGCCGATCGCCACCAACGCCAGCAGCAGCACAGCGACGACGGCCAGCACCCACGGCCACTTTCTGCGCCGTGGTTTCTTCATGCCCGGGCGGCGCTCGATGCGGAGTTCCTTCAGGAGTTCGGGGGAAGCGGTCATCGGGGCCCTGGACGGCGGAAGAGGGGAGTTCGGGATCGTGACGACAACGCCGGCAGGCCCGGGCAGAGGCCGCGCCGCGCCGGAACCGACGGAAGTCGCACGCAGCCTATGCCATCCGGGCCGGGACGGTCACCTGATGTTTGCCGACCATCATGGCTGATGCATGCGACCGCTGCCGCCGTTCGCGCCGGACGAAAATGTCGGCGCGCAGCGGCAGGAGAGTTCCGATGCATCAGTCGCCGGAGCGATGATGATCCACCGAGTGTCGCCGCGCGCTGGCGATGCCGCTCGGCTGAGGGGTCCGTAGGGCAGGCAATGCCCGGCTCGGGGTCATGAGCCGAAGTCTTGACGTTCGATGAGCGTCATGTTACATGGACCCTGCTGGCTGCCCCAGTTCCCGCAGCGAGCTCAACCCAACCACGCCAGAACAGGAGTTCGAACGATGGAAGCCAAAGAAAAGCTCTTTGCATTCAAGTTGGTCGAGAAGCAATCGCAGTCGCGTAAGGACGATGACAGGAAATGGGAGGCGCGCGTTGGCGTTGCCACTGCGGGCTGCTCGGAAGTGGACAGGGGAAATTTCCGCTGCGCTAGCCAATGGTCTCCCGACGGCGGTGCGTACTGCTGATTAGCGGTACCGGGCAGAGAGTCCCTGTCCCCACATACTCTCTGCCGATTCCCCGGCCCCCGACCAATTCCCTGGACCCATGGACAGAAGAGTCCTGATCGTCACCAACGCGCAGGACCTCCACGCCGACATAGTCCAGAACAAGCTCAGGGACAGGGATGCGAACCCGTTCCGCATCGACCTGGACCGGTTTCCAAGGGACTACTCGGTCGGGCTGGCCTACGGGTCCAGCGGTCTGGACGGCTCGCTGCGCCACCTACCCTCCGGTGACGAGATCGCATTGTCCCAGGTGGCCGCGACCTGGGTTCGCAAGAGCGCGAAGTTCGCTTTCATCAGCGAGGACCTCGGCGCACAGGAAAAGGCCTTCGCTCAGGCGGAAACGGAGCACCTTTTCCTGGGCCTGCTGCACTCGCTGGATTGCTTCTGGATGAGCCACCCGAAAGCCACGCGCTCCGCCTCCTGGAAGGGCGAGCAGCTCCAGCGGGCGGCCCGGATGGGATTCCAGGTACCCCGCACCCTGATGTCCAACGACCCCCAGGCCGTCAGGCGTTTCCGCGAGAGCCTGGACGGCCCGATCGTGTTCAAGACGATGTCCTCGCCCTCGTTGTCGGCACACGAAGTGGAACCCGAGCAGCGCGCCTATCGCGGCCTGCCGACCACGCTGGTGACGGACGAGCTCATGGCGGGTATCGAGTCGGTGCGCGAATCGCCGTGCCAGTTCCAGGAGCATGTCGCGAAAAAACACGAGTTGCGCGTGACCGTCATAGGCGACCGGACCTTCGCCGCCCGGATCCATTCCCAGCTCGACAGCAGGACCGCGCTGGATTTCAGGGATTACTCCGTCGAGATCCCGTACGAGGCGGCCACCCTGCCGGCCGAACTCGAAGCGCGCTGCATCGCTTTCGTGCGCAGCTACGGCCTGCAGTTCGGCGCCATCGATCTGATCGTCACCCCGCGCGACGAGATCGTCTTCCTGGAGAACAATCCGGTGGGCCAGTTCCTGTTTGTGGAGCAGCTGGTCCCGGAGTTGAGGATGACCGATGCCGTTGCGGATCTGCTGAGCCATGCCACAGCCAGGGAGCGATGTCTTGCCGATTAGAACCTGCATCCGGGAACTGGAAACCTCACCGCAACACGGGGTGCTGGTGCTGGCCTGCTCGAACCTGGAGATGGACCTGCTGCCCACGCTGTACGAGGCGTTGTCCGGCATGGGCGATTGCCGGAGCCTGGATGTCGTCTTCTACAGTCGGGGCGGCGTGGTCAATGCGGCCCGGCGGATTGCCTTGTTGCTGCGCGATTTCGCCCCGAGGGTCCGCTTCCTCGTGCCGTTCTACTGCGAATCCTCCGGCACCATCACCGCGCTGTGTGCCGACGAGATCGTTGCCGGGCCACTGGCGATATTTTCGCCGGTCGACCCGCTGCTTGCCAGCGGCGGAGGCGGCGGTGGGCCGCGGTCGCTGTCGGCCCAGGACCTGCGCCTGTTCGGCGAGATGAGCGCGAACTGGTTCGGCCAGGAACGCGGCGAGGCCAACGCGGGAGCGTTGTCGATCCTCTGCGAAAACATCTTTCCCAGCACGCTGACCTCGTTTTACCGGGCGACCTTGGAGGTGCAGGCGATCTGCGAGGAGCTGCTCGCGTTCCACCTGCACGATGCGGCCGCTCGCCAGTCCATCGCCGAAAAACTCATGACCGGATACCACTCGCACAGCTATGCGCTGACCGGCGACGACCTCAAGGCGCTGGGGCTGCCGGTTGCCAGGGACGCGCGGATCGAGGCGCTGATCTGGCCGGTTGCGCAGACCTTGCTCGCGAACCTCGGCGGAGGTGCGCGCGCTTGCCTGGAAGACGACTGGATCGACGCGCTCGTCGCCACGCGCCACGGCGTGCTGGCCAGACGGCGCAACGGGGATCTGTCCGGCCGATGGCAGGAGTGGGAGGCGGACTGACCATGGACGCGGCATCCTATCTAGCGGAAACCTGCCGCCTGTTCCTGCTGGTTGCCTTCGCATTCGCCGCGTGGACGAAGACGGTCGATACCGCAGGGTTTTCCGCGTCGCTGGAGGAAAGCTTCCGCGTGCCCGCACGACTCGTAGGCCCGCTGACGGCTTTCGTCATCGCTGCCGAGTGGATCGCGGTGGCATTGATGCTTTCCGGCGCATGGGCCCGGGCCGGCGTGGCCATGGCCCTGCTTCTGCTGCTGGCGTTCACGACGGCCGTCGCCGCAATCGTGATCGAGAAACGTCAGGCCTACTGCAGTTGTTTTGGCCGTACACCGCACCCGGTATCGGCCGTCGACCTGGTCAGGAACTCGCTGTATATATTGGCGTGCGGCTACTACCTGCTCCATGCCGCGTCGCCGGCCAGCATCGAACTGGTGGCGCAGTCCGCCCTGCTGATGGTGGCAGTATGGTGCTTCCTAGTGTCGATCAGGCTCAACGAGATCAGGCTGCTTTTGCGCTAAGGAACGCTACGACATCATGGACGATGCGCTGATCCGGATCCTGCTGCTCTTTCTGCTCGCGGCAGTCATGCTGAATCTTTTCCTGACACTGCGGATCGCGACGATCGTCCGCGGGACGCCCGCGCTCGCCGATTCGCGTTCGCCGCTGGAACTGGATGTCGCCATCCCCGAATTCACCGGCACGATGCTGGCCGACGGCCGCAGCCTGTCCGCCGAAGCGCTGACCGGTCACGCCACGGTGTTCGTGTTCCTGTCGTCGCGCTGCCGCGACTGCCGCCGCAAGATACCGGAGATCGTGCGGCTGCTTCCCGCCATGCGCCGGGCGGGCGTCATGCTGCTGGCGGTCGCGATGGACTCGGAGACGAGGACGAGGAAATTCCTCGGCCACACCCCGTTGTTCGAGCACATCGTGTTGCTCGACAAGGAAGATCGCCTGCGTCTGAACCCGTTCAGTGCCACCCCGCTCTATATCTTCGTGGACGATCAGCGCCACGCGAAAGCCAGCAGCCACATCGGCGATGAGAACTGGCAGGCATTCGTCGGCCAGATGGACGGACTGGCAACCGAAGGCGGTCCGGCCCATGGATGAAGGGCCCGCGCCGGCACCTGGCGTCCTGAAGCGGTTCAAGCTGCTGCGGCCGTATTCAAGGCGTCTGTCGGCCGCCTACACGTTGTTGCTGATCACCACGGTGTTCCAGCTGTTCTATCCGAAGGCCATCGCGATCTTCATCGACAAATCGACCCAGGGGGCGACCACGAGCTGGTTGTTGTGGGCGGGACTGGGGACCGCCGCCTTGCTGGTGATGCATACGGCCGCCCTGGCCATGCGTCACTATCTGTTCGCATCGACCGGCTCGAAAGTCGTAGCCGATCTTCGTGTCGCCTTTTTCGGTGCCGTGATGGGCCGCGATATCGGCTTTTTCGACTCCCAGAACGTGGGAGATCTCACCAACCGCCTGTCGACCGACATCGAGCACCTGCAGGAAGCGCTGACGGTCCATACGGCCATGCTGGTGCAGACCACCATCACCGGCATCGGCGCGGCTGCCATGCTGCTGGTCATTTCCCCACAACTCAGCCTCCTGGTTCTTGTGCTCGGGCCATTGGTGGTGTTCGCCACACGCTGGGTCGGGACGCGAATACGCGTGCTGGGAAGAATGAAGCAGGAGCGCCTGGCGTACTGCGGGCGCCTGGCGCAGGAAGTCTTTTCCAGCATCCGGCTGGTCCATGCATTCACGCAGGAACCGCGCGAGCTGGAGAAGTTCAAGGAGGCGGTGCGGTCCTACCGAAGCTACGCGCTGTCGGCCGATCGCCTGTTCGCCTGCCTGGAGGGCGGCGGATCGTTCGTGCGGAGCATGGCGCTGCTGGCGACCGTCATGATCGGCGGCACGATGGTGGCCAGCCAGAGCCTGAGTGTCGGCGAGTTGACTGGCTTTATCCTGTATGCCGGCATGGCGGCCGGCTCGGCGACCACAATGAGCGGATTGTGGGGCGTGTGGATGCGGTTGATGGGTGCGACCGATCAGGTCTTCGAGCTGCTCGACAGCACGCCCGCACCGGAAAACGCGTCCGGCGCGAGCGCCCGGCTCGATGGCGAGATCCGCTTCGACTCGGTCCGATTCGCCTATCCCATGCGCCCGGGGCAGCAGGCGCTCGTGGATTTTTCGCTGAGCATCCGGCCCGGGGAAAAGATCGCCCTGGTCGGCGGCTCGGGGGCGGGCAAGTCGACGGTGGTCAACCTGCTGCTGGGCTTCTACACACCCGGCAGCGGCAAGATCCTGGTCGATGGCGTCAGCATCGTGGAACTGGATAGGTCGTCGCTGCGAAAACAGATCGCGATCGTGGAACAGGAGCCCGCGCTGTTCTCGTGCAGCATCCTGGACAACATCCGCTACGGCGCGGTGGCCGACGACGTGAGCGACGAAGCGGTGCTGCAGGCAGCCCGGAACGCCCATGTCGACGAGTTCGTGTCGGCCTTTCCCGACGGCTATGGAACGCTGGTCGGCGCGCGCGGCATGCAGCTCTCGGGCGGGCAGAAACAGCGCGTGGCGATCGCCCGCGCGCTGCTGCGCGACCCGCGCGTGCTGGTGCTGGACGAAGCCACCAGCGCACTGGATTCGCAGAGCGAAGGCAAGGTCCAGGCGACCCTGCGCGCGATGATGGTCGGCCGCACCACGATCATCATCGCGCACCGGCTGTCGACGATCGCGTTCGCCGACCGCGTGGTGGTCATGCGCGAGGGAAGGATCGTCCAGTGCGGGTCCCATACCGAACTCATGAAAGAGGCCGACGGCTATTACCGGCAACTGGTTTCCGGGCAGATGCTGGACGCCTCCGGGGCGCCGCTGGTGTGGGGCGATGCCGCCCGGGCCGATCCTGCCGCGCCCGTGACGGCGTAACATCGCAGCCGCGCAGCGGAGGGCTTGTCGCTTGGTGCGCTTGGCCGGCGTGCTGTGCAGCACGCTGGCGCGCAATCGGGCGGATGGCGTTTTCGGGATCGCTGTCGATCGGATTGCAATCGCTTCGCCGTAGCCTCTTCCCCATCTCTTTGCCGCGGTCATCGCTCGGCTCGCGAAGAAAGCCCAGGCGGCACTCCGATCTGCCGCGCCGGCAGTGGTTCAGCCCGCGACGCGTGCCTTCAGCATCGCGAACGCCGCCCGCAGGCCCTGCGCCTCGCCGCCGGCCGGACGGCCGGGGCGATCGGCATCGTTCCAGGCGTAGACGTCCAGGTGCGCCCAGGGCTGCATCGGCGGCACGAAACGCTCCAGGTACAGGGCCGCGGTGATGCTGCCGCCCATGCGCGAGGAGCCGCTGTTGGCGATGTCGGCGATCGTGCTGGTCAGGTAACGCCAGTAGGGCCGCCACAGCGGCATCCGCCAAACCGGATCGCAATGGCGCGCGCCGGCCTCGAGCCACTGCGTCGCCACGGTGTCGTCGTTGCTGTACATCGCCGGCAGGTCCGGGCCCAGCGCGATGCGCGCCGCGCCGGTGAGGGTCGCAAAATCCAGCACGAGATCGGGCGCCAGTTCGCCGGCGTGCACGAGCGCGTCGCCGAGCACCACCCGGCCCTCGGCGTCGGTGTTGTCGATCTCCACGCTGATGCCGCTGCGCGTGGCGATCACCTCGCCGGGACGGAACGCCTGCGGCCCGATCGCGTTCTCCACCGCGGGCACCAGCAGGGTGATGCGCAGCGGCAACCTGCGCGCCATCACCAGTTCGGCCAGCGCGATCGCGTGCGCGGCGCCGCCCATGTCCTTCTTCATGTTGCGCATGCCGTCGGCGGGCTTGATGTCGAGCCCGCCGGTGTCGAAGCACACGCCCTTGCCGACGATCACGACATGAGGGTGGTCGACGTCGCCATCGCCCCAGCTCAGGCTGATCAGGCGCGGCGCGCGGTGCGATGCTCGGCCGACGGCGTGGATCGCGGGGAAGTTCTGCGTCAGCAGGTCCTCGCCGGAGACGACGCTGATCGCCCCGCCGTGTCGCGCCGCGATCTCGCACACGGTCGACTCGAGCTGGTCCGGCCCCATGTGCTCGGTCGGGGTATTGACCAGGTCGCGCACGCGCACGCAGGCCGCCAGCAGGTCCATCGCCTCGGCGCCGGGGTCCTCGTGCGAGGGCGCGGGGTCCATCAGCAGCAGCGCCGGCTGCCGCGACGGCTGCTTGTATCGGTCGAAGCGGTACGCGCCAAGACCCCAGCCAAGCTGCAGGGCGGCGACGGCGGCAGGATCCTGCTCGTCGGCCAGGCGCCAGGCGCGCGCGGGCAGCGTAAACGGCGCGTGGGCGTAGGAGTAGGGATCGAGCGGGTCGCCGATGCCGAGCACCGCCGCCGCGATGCCGCCGTCCGCGCCGGGCAGCGTCATCGCGCTGCCGGGCGAGCCGTCGAAGCCCTGCGCGTCCAGCCATTGACCGGTGGCCGATGGCTGCGCGGCGCGCCAGCTGGCGAAGGTCGGCCGGGCCATCACGTGCAGCGGCAGCGCCTGGGAGTCGTCGTCGGTGAATCCATGCGGAGAGGTCATGCGGAGTTCCGTTGGGGGAGTCTGGCCGCGTCCAGCCAGTCGGCGAGGGCGCCCAGGTCGGGCATCTCCAGATCCGGTGGCGAACCGGGGTGCGGCCAGGTCCGGGCGCGCCCGTCCGGGTCGGGTCGATTGATCCAGCAACTGCGCAGTCCCGCGCGCTGGGCGCCGATCACGTCCATCTCGATGTCGTCGCCGACGTGCAGCACCTGCGCGGGATCGCAGTCGAGCTGCCTGCAGGCGGCATGGAAGATGCTGGCCGTCGGCTTGGCCGCGCCGTGCTCGCGCGCGCCGAGCTGGAAGCGGAACAGCGGCATCAGCCCGATCGTGCGCAGGCAGGCGTTGCCGTTGGTCAACGCCGCCATCGGCACGCGCGCGGCGAGGCGGTCGAGCGCCTGGAGACTGTCCTGGTAGTGCTCGACCTGGCAGCGCGCGGCGAAGAAGGCGTCGAATGCGGGCTGCGCCAGCGCCGGATCGTCGCCGGCCTCGCGCAGCATCCGTTCCAGGGTCAGCATGCGCTGCTGCGAGAAGTCGTGCGCCAGGTCGCGGCGTTCGGCCACGATGCGCTCGCGCAGCGCGAGACGCGCCTCGTCGGTCCAGTGCGCGGCGGTGCGCGGCGCGTGCTCGCGCAACCATTGCGCGAGTGCGGCTTCGGCACGGACGATCACTGGCGCGATGGGCCAGATCGTGTCGTCCAGGTCGATGGTGATGGCGCGGACGGGAAAGTGCACCGCGCGATTCTACCGCCGCAGGGGAAAAGGAAGGACCGTTTAGATGGGGACCGCGCTGCTTTGCGGTACGGCGTCGCTTCCACAGGCACCGTGCTCCGAACCCTCACCCCAGCCCTCTCCCGGAGGGAGAGGGAGCCGACACCCGCGCGCTTGCTGCTCTGCTTCCCGAAGGGACAGGAAGCTCACGCCCGCGCGCCCGCTGCTTCTGCTTCCCTCTCCCACCGGGAGAGGGACCGAGGGTGAGGGGTCGGGGGCGGGACGAACCTGACGTTCGCCCGGGCGGCGCTTCCCGCCAGAACCGGGAGCCAAGCCAGCCTCACTGCGCTTACCTCAACAGCGGCTCCAGGGCCTGCCAGACGTGGTCGCGCAGCTTCGGCTGCGCGGCGGCATTGGGATGCAGGTTGTCGCCCTGGTAGGAGGCCCGGTCCAGCGCGATCGGCTCCAGCAGGAACGGCAGCAGGGCGGTATCGAAGCGCTCGGCCAGGTCGCGGTAGCTCTGTTCGAACTCGCGCGTGTAGGCAGCGCCGAGGTTGGGCGGCATGCGCATGCCCACCAGCAGCACTTCCGCGCCGGCGCCGTGGGCCGCGCCGATCATCCGCGCCAGGTTGATGCGCATCTGCCGCGGCGGCAGGCCGCGCAGGCCGTCGTTGGCGCCCAGGGCGATCACCACCACGTCCGGGCGGTGGCGGGCGACCGCGTCGACGATCCGCGCCGCGCCCCCGGCGGTGGTTTCGCCGCTGACGCTCGCGTTGACGACGCGCCAGCCGGGGCGTTCCTGCTCGATTTTTCGCCGGATCATCGAGACCCAGCCCTGCTCGGCCGCCAGGCCGTAGGCGGCCGACAGCGAATCGCCGATCACCAGCACGGTCCGCTGCTCCCGGGCGCCGGTCGGCGCGGCAGGTGCCGCGGTCGCGGCGGGCCCCCACGAAAGGGACATGGTCGCGACCACAAGCAGCGCGATCACCAGCCCGACGCGGCGGAAGGCACATTGAAGCCGGCGGACCCGTGCCGCATATCCAGGTGTCATCCTGCAATCTCCGATGGCCGGCCGTGGGCCGGCTCTGCCACAACCGAAGGACGATCATGGCCGATAGCACCGCACTGCGCGCTGAAAGTCACGCCGGCGCACTCGACCCGGCCCCGTCGGGCGTTCCGGCGTCGGGTGCGCCCCCGGTGCTGCAGGTGCGCGGCCTCGGCAAGCGCGTGCCTTTGCCGACCGGCGAACTGACGATCCTGGAGGGCGTCGGCTTCGACATCGCCCAGGGCGACACCGTGGCCGTGGTGGGGGCTTCCGGATCCGGCAAGAGCACGCTGCTGTCGCTGCTGGCCGGCCTGGATACGCCCAGCGACGGCGAAGTGCGGCTGGACGGCGGGCCGCTGTCGGCGCTCGGGGAGGACGCGCGGGCGCGGGTCCGCGGCGAGAAGGTCGGATTCGTGTTCCAGAGCTTCCAGTTGCTGCCTTCGCTGACCGCGCTGGAGAACGTGATGCTGCCGCTGGAGCTGCGCGGCGACCGCGAAGTCGAAACCCCCGCGCGCGCGATCCTGGAGAAGGTCGGGCTCGGCGCCCGGCTCGGGCACTACCCGCGGCAGCTGTCGGGCGGCGAGCAGCAGCGCGTGGCCCTGGCGCGCGCGTTCGTGACCCGGCCCTCGCTGCTGTTCGCCGATGAGCCCACCGGCAACCTCGACACCCACACCGGCCAGGCGATCATCGAGCTGCTGTTCGCGCTCAACGCCGAGGCCGACACCACGCTGGTGCTGGTCACCCACGACGAGCACCTGGCCGAACGCTGCGGCCGGCTGTTGCGGCTCGACAGCGGCCGCCTGGTCGCCCAGGAAGTACAGGTGCAGCCGGCGGGCCGCCGCGGGTGAGCCGGTCGACGGCATTGCCCCAGCGCGGCTGGGTGCGGCTGGCGTGGCGCCAGTTGCTGCGTGATCTGCGCGCCGGCGAGATCCGCATCCTGCTCGCCGCCCTGGTGCTGGCGGTGGTCGCGGTCACCGCGGTCGGCTTCGTCACCGATCGCGCCGAGCGCGCGCTGGCGATGGAGGCCAACCGCCTGCTCGGCGGCGATGCGGTGGTCCGCGGCGACGCGCCGATCGTCGGGGCGGTGCGCGAGGCGAGCGCGCTGCGTGGGCTGCAGAGCGCCGACACGGTGGAGTTGAACACGATGATCCGGGTCGGCACGGGCGCCG
>JALYOG010000055.1 GCA_030856985.1 Pseudomonadota bacterium
CGGCGGCGGTCGCGACCGCCAGGCACGCGCCCCGGATCTCCTCCCGATCGGGCAGCGGGCCGGCGACGCGCACATCCAGCAACTCGTCCAGCAGCAGCGGGTGCGACGCCAGGCGCTCGGCCAGCAGGGCGTTGTGCCCGACCACGTCGACGAGCCTGGCCAGCGCGGCGGGCTGCTCGTCGAGCAAGGCCAGGTACGCCGTGCGGCGCAGCACGTTGTGCAGCAGCGCCAGCAGCCGGCGTAGCGCCAGCATCGGCTGCGAGGACTCGGCCGCGCCCTGCAACAGCACCGGCAGCACCCTGTCGAGCCGTGCCCGCGTACTGTCCGACAGCCCGCGAACACCCGGGCTGCGGGCGAAGTCGCGCAGGATGCCGTCGGCGCCGGCGACATCGTCGAAGCCGGCGCTCTCCAGCGCCGCGCGATCGCCCTCGTCGGGCAACGCGCGCCAGAACTGCGCGAGCGCTCCGGGAGCGGTCTCGGCGCGGCGCGGCGCGAGCAGCGCCGAGAACTCCTCGATCACCGCGGCGCGGTGCCGGTCCAGCTGTTCGCGCAGCGCGGGCCAGTCGGCGAAGTCGAGCCCGATCGCGATGCGGTGGCGATCGTCGTCGCTGTCGGGCAACGCGTGGGTCTGCGCGTCGCGCAGCATCTGCAGGCTGTTTTCCAGGCGCCGCAGGAACCGGTAGGCCTCGGCCATCGCGGCACCGACTTCCGCCGAGACCTGGTGGGTGTCCACCAGCGTCTGCAGCGCCGGCAGCAGGTGGCGGCCACGCAGCGCCGGTTCGCGGCCGCCACGGATCAGCTGCAGGGCCTGCACCAGGAATTCGATCTCGCGAATGCCGCCCGGGCCGCGCTTGATGTCGTCGGCCAGCTCCTGGCGCGCCACTTCGGCGGTGATCGCCGCCTTCATCGCGCGCAGGCCGTCGAGCGCGCCGTAGTCGAGGTAGCGCCGGTACACGAATGGTCGCAGCGTCTCCAGGAAGCGCTCGCCGGCGTCGCTGTCGCCGGCCACCGGCCGCGCCTTCTGCCAGGCGTAGCGCTCCCAGTCGCGGCCCTCGTGCTGGAAATACTGCTCCATCGCCGCGAACGACCACGCGGCCCGTCCGGAGTTGCCGTACGGACGCAGGCGCAGGTCGACCCTGTGGCAGAAACCTTCGGCGGTCATCTCGTCCAGCAGCTTGGCGAGCTGTTGCCCAAGGCGGGTGAAGTAGGCTTCCGCGCCGAGCGGACGCGCCCCGTCAGAGTCGCCGCTGCGTTCGTGGCCGTACACCAGGTCGACGTCGGAGCTGAAATTGAGCTCTTCCCCGCCGAGCTTGCCCAGGCCGAACACCACCAGTCGCTGCGGGTGGCCATCGCTGTCGCGGACGATGCCGTGGCGCTGCACGAACTCGCCCTCCAGCGCCGCCAGTGCGATCTGCAGGCAGGTCTCCGCGAGCCGGGTGCTGCCGGCCAGCGTCGCATCCACGTCGTCCAGGCCGCAGGCGTCGCGCCAGATCAGCCGCGTCGATTCGGCCGAACGATGGCGTCGCAGCAGCATCGCCCAATCGTCGCGATTGTGCGCGCTGAGCACCGGCGCGGGCTCCGGCGCGTGGCCGTCGTCGGCCAGCAGGCGCAGCAGCAGCGGCGGCTGGCGCACCATGGTGTCGACGGCGAAATCGCTGATCGTCGCGACCCTCGACACGCGCGTGGCCGCCGACGGTGCATCCAGCGCAGCGGCGACTTCCGCGGAGGTCTTGCGCAGGCGCTGCAGCGCGCGCGCGTGCAGGGCCTGGATCGGAACGTGCGGACCGTCGGCGTGGTGGTGAATCGGGTCGTTCATTGCCGTGGATTCTGGCACGCGGGCAATCGGCGCCCGCGCGCGATCGTGCGTCGCGCGAGAATCGCGTGCTGGAATAAAAACGGCCGCCCTGAGGCGGCCGTCGGCACAGTGACCTGCAAAAACCTCAGTTCGACACGGCCCTGGCCGCGTTGACCCGGCCGAACCCGTGGATCGGGTCCTTGCCGGAATCGCCGAGATCGTCGGCGGACGCGCGCAGGATGCGCTCGACCTGCGCCGGCGCAAGATCGCCGCCGTGCTTGCCGACGATCAGCGCCGCGACGCCGGAGACGTGCGGAGCCGCCATGCTGGTGCCGGCGTTCCAGCTGTAGCCCCTGGTACCTGTCGTGGTGCTGAGCACCATGTCGAACACCCAGCAGGGGACCCTGATCACCTGGCCATTGGTCAGCGTGCGCGAGCAGGCCTCGCCACCGGGATAGTCGAAGTCGCCGCCGGGGGCGGAGTGGCTGACGCCGGTGATTCCGAAGCTGCTGTAGCTGGCCAGCAGATCCAGGTTCTCGTTGGTGAAGGTCTTGGCCCAGCCCAGAGGCGCGAGCGCGGAGATCGACAGCACGCCGGGCAACTGCGCCGGAAACGCCATCAGGTTCTGGTTGAAGCAGTTCTCGCCGCCCGCGTCGCAGACCCTCACGCTGCTGTCCTTGTCCAGGTCGCGGCCGTCGTTGCCGGCCGACACCACGATGATCGCGTTCTGGCTGCGCGCATAGCGCGTGGCGCGCGCGGTGGCATTGATCAGCTCGCGCACGTCGTTCGCGCCCTGGCCGTTCACCGGCAGGCCGCCACGGACGCCCAGGCTCATGTTGATGACGTCGGCGCCGTTGTCGGCCGCGTAGACGATGCCCTGGATGATGCCCGCGAAGGAGCCGCTGCCGGTCGCCGCGCTGAGGACCTTGACCGCGAGCAGCTTGGATTCGGGTGCGACGCCGATGGTGCCGACGCCGTTGTCGACGGCCAGGATCGTGCCGGCGACATGGGTGCCGTGCGAGCTGCCGGCGGTGTTGCAGAAGTTCGGTTCGCTCGGCACGAACGAAGCGCCGCCGATCAGGTTCGGAGCGATGTCCTGGTGCTGGCAGTACAGCCCGGAGTCGAGCACGGCGACGGTGGCGCCGGCGCCACGATGGCCCGCGTTCCAGGCCCCCGCGGCGTCGATGGCGGCATGGCCCCACTGCAGATCGAAGAACGCGTCGTTGTCGCCGGAGTTGGGCGGGTTGGCAAAGTCGGCCTGGATGGTTTCCTGGCCCTGCGGCTGCTCGAACTTCATGACGAAGTCACTGACGGCCGAGTGCACGCCGGGGATCTTCGCGGCGCGCGCGGCGAAATCGTTGTAGTCGGACTGGACGATCGCCACGCCGATCTGCGGCAGGCGCGCGGTGATGGTGCCGCCGGCGGCTTCGATCTTGCGCGCCAGTTTGGCGTCGAGCGCGTGAGAGTTGGCGGTCACGACGTACGTTCCCGCATGGGCCGCAGCTGCGAAGCCGAGCGTCCCCAAGGCCATCGTAATGGCCTGTACAAGCGTCTTCATGGATTTTTGTCCCCTTTGGTGCGCTTCGATCGCGCCGATCCGGCCAAGTAAAGTTCCGGGCCGGCTCACAGTCTAAACAGGACCTGCGTCACACCTTTGACGCGGCGCAACATGGTTCGCTGGCGCTACGCTGAATCTCGCGGCCGGCAAGCCCGCCGCGCAGCCAAGAAAAAGCCCGCCCCGGTCGGACCGGTAGCGGGCTTGCTCCCTCCCCCACGTCGGGATGCATCTCCACTGTGAAGGAATCGTGAGTGAAATTGCAAGTTGCAGTGCAAAACGATACTGGTGGGTACTGAAACCGTACCGCGGCAGTCACTCCGCTGGGAAGTGACTGCCGCTTCGCACCTGCTTACCGCGCGACGGTGATCACCGGAGAATCCCAGCGCTCCCAGTGGCTCTCGTTGGACGCATCGCCCAGGGCCTTGAGTACCGACAGCTTCACGACGTACTGCCCGTTGGGCACCACGTAGCTCTTGTTGCCGGCCGTGGTCACGCCGTCCCAGGAGAACGAGAAGAACCCTGTGGCGCTGGAGTTGCGTCCCAGGTGCTCGGTCTTCATGGCGCTGTGCCAGGACTTGCCAGACCCTGCCTCGACCACGTCCAAGCGCACCGTGCGCGACTGGTGGCCGAAGTGGATCAGGAAGAACGGAACGTCGTTCCCGGCCATGCTGTAGGTCGCCCCATCCGCCTGCCTGGTGAAGGTTCCACCACTCAGCTTGGCCAGCCATGGGAATCCGCTGGCCGTCGGCGCAAGCACCTTCCGGGACTGGTAGTCGCCCACGTAGCCCGCGAACGGCACCCGCAGGACCGCACTGCCATCGTCCGGTGTGAACACCAGATAGCCGCCGTACTGCCCGCCGACCGGCCCGGTGGCCGGGGTGAAGGTGAAATCGACCGTCCCGCGCGCACCCGGCTCCACGGTCACGCTGCCCGCGCCAGCGGACACGCTGGCATTCGACTGGAACGCGCCCGGCGCGAAGGTGTTGGCGCCGGTAGAAAGGGCGTTGACCGACGTGACCGTATAGGTCACCGGCGTGGTGCCGCTGTTGCTCAACTCGACCGTGCGGAACACCGACCCGGCCTGGCTTTCGCCCAGGGAGATCTTGCCGGGTTCGACCCTGGTCGCCGTGGTGACCGCATCGTCGATGCGAAGCATGCCGGCGCCCTGGCGGTGGGCGAAGTCGAGGAAGCCCAGGCCCGGGCTGCCGGACCATGGCTTCGGCGTGGCGCTGTTCTGCAGGATGCTGCCGACCGCCTGCGACGACGTCTTCGGCGCTGACTGCAGCAACAGCGCTGCGGCACCGGCCACGTGCGGGGAAGACATCGACGTGCCGCTGAGCGTGGCGTAGGCGCCGCGCTCCAGCGGGTAGGTCGAGAAGATCGAGCCGCCGGGCGCGCCGATGTCGGGCTTGAGCGCCAGGTCCGGCGACATTCCGTACGCGGTGAACGACGACAGCAGCCCGCCGCTGGGGTTCGGGAACGACGCCAGGTTGCCGGTCCAGGTCATGGTGACCGAACCATTGGCCAGCCGTCCGTCGATGACTGCGCCCTGGTCGGCGGTCGTCATGACTACCGGAATGGTGATCTGGACCGGTCCGGCGACCGTCGGCGTCAGGAAACCTGGCGAGTTGTTGTACAGCACGACACCGGTCGCGCCGGCCTTCTGGGCATTGGCGGCCTTGAGGTGGAACGAGCAAGTGCCGCGGCGGATCAGTGCGACGTGTCCGGTCAGGCTTCCGGCGGGGAATGCGGAGCAGCCGTCGCCGGTAGAGGCGACTGTGCCGGTGCGCTTCATCGGTTCGGTGCCGGAGGTCGGCGTCGGCGCCGCGCCGGTCGCGCTGGAGTAGCCAATCGGCTTGTCGTCCGGCGAGATGGTGAAGCTCGGCAGCATGACCATGCTGTTGTCGAACGAGGCCACCGCGATCACCTTCTCGCCGACGCTGGGCGCGCCGGTCGAATAGGAACCGGTTGCGCCGCTGTTTCCGGCCGACGCGACCACCACCATGCCCTTGTTGACCAGCCGGGTAGCGGCCCTCGCCGTCGGGTACTGCGGCCACTGGTAGGTGGATCCGATGCTCATGTTGAGCACGTGCATGCCGTCGGCCTGCGCGCGCTCCATCGC
>JALYOG010000057.1 GCA_030856985.1 Pseudomonadota bacterium
CGCCGCGACTCGATCCTCGCCGATGCGCTGGAGGCACTGGTCGCGGCGATCTACCTCGACGCTGGATTCGAGGTCTGCCGCAGCGTGGTGCTGCCCTGGTTCGAACCGGCGATGGCGGCGCTGCCGCCACCGCACAAGGTCGGCAAAGACCCCAAGACCCGCCTGCAGGAATGGCTTCAAGCGCGACAGCGATCATTGCCCGTGTACAGCCTGCTGGAGGAAAACGGCGAGGAGCACGCCCGCAACTTCCGCGTGCGTTGCCGGCTGGCCGATCCGCCGATCGAGACCGACGGCGAGGGACACTCGCGGCGGGCCGCCGAGCAGATGGCTGCCGAGGCGGCGCTGCAGCAGATCGACGCGCTCAAGAGCCCGCCCGCCGACGGCTGACGGGACGTCTGCGGCGAGGTCCGTCGGGTCGCGGGTGGATCGGAAAACCTGCCGGTGCCCAGCCAGTCGTTACACTGCACGCATGAATATCAACGCCTACCGAGCCGGCCACGTGGCCGTCATCGGCCGACCCAATGTCGGCAAGTCCACCCTGGTCAACGCCCTCGTCGGCTCGAAGGTGAGCATCGTCTCGCCTCGCCCGCAGACCACCCGCCACCGGCTGCTGGGGATCGCCACGTTTCCCGAAGGTCAGTTGCTGCTGGTCGATACGCCCGGCCTGCACCGCGAGCAGGGCAAATCCACTTCGTCGGCGATGCACCGGATGATGAACCGCGCGGCCCGTGGTGCCATGGAGGGTGTGGACGTGGCACTGCTGGTGGTGCGCGCGGGCCACTGGGAGGACGCCGATACCTTCGCGTTCGAGGCGATGAAGGGCGCCGGCGTGCCGGTGGTGCTGGTGGTCAACCAGATCGACCGGATCAAGAACAAGGCCGAGCTGCTGCCTTACCTTGCGAAGATCAGCCAAGGGCGCGATTTCGCCGGCGTGCAGCTGATCTCCGCGCTCAAGCACAACGGCCTGGACATGCTGGTGAAGAACGTGCTGGCGCATCTGCCCGAGCAGCCCGCGCTGTACGCCGAGGACGAGATCACCGACAAGAGCCAGCGATTCCTCGCCGGCGAGCTGGTGCGCGAGCAACTGATGCGCCAGCTGGGCGAGGAGTTGCCGTACGCGACCACGGTGGAGATCGAGAGCTTCAGCGTCGATGGCACGATGCTGCGGATCGGCGCGGTGATCTGGGTCGAGCGCGACGGTCAGAAGGCGATCGTCATCGGCAAGGGCGGCGAGCGCCTCCGCGACATCGGCTCCAAGGCGCGCATCCAGATGGAGCGCCTGTTCGACGCCAAGGTCTTCCTCGAAACCTGGGTCCGCGTACGCGCCGGCTGGTCGGACGACGAGGCGGCCCTGCGGGCGTTCGGGTATCACGATTAGGAGCGGGGAGCAGGAGCGGCAAGCAGAAGCGGCAAGCAGAAGCGGCAAGCAGAAGCGGGAATGGGGAACCGTGGATGCGTCGCTTTGTGATTCGCGCCGCCTTTCTTGAGCTCAGGCAGGAGCGGGGACTGGAATCGGGAAAGGGGATGGGGAGCTATGCATTCACGGATGGTGATGCCGCTGCGTGCGGATGGCACCCGCCGTGGACTCCCGTTTTCCATTCCCGCTCCCTGTGGCGACCGGATGCGGCGATCGGAAATGGGGGATCATGGATTGGCGGCCTGGTGCTGCTCCGCCGCTTTCTCCCGGACTCCGCCACCGCGCGAAAATGACGGCTGCCGCGGACCTCAGTTCCCCCATTCCCGCTTCATCACCCCCCATTGCCGCTCCACCACACCCCATGCGCCTGACCGCTGAGCCCGCATTCGTCCTGCACACTCGTCCGTGGCGCGAGACCAGCCTGCTGGTGGAGGTGCTGAGTCTCGACAACGGGCGGCTGGGGCTGATCGCGCGGGGCGTGCGCGGGCCGAAGCGGCAGGTGCTGCGTGCGGCCTTGCAGCCGCTGCAGCTGATCCGCTTCGATGCCGTGCAGCAGGGCGAGCTGGCGCGGCTGACCGCGGCCGAGGCGCTGGATGCGGCGCCGCGCCTGCAGGGCCGCGCGATGCTGGCGGGCTTCTATATCAACGAGCTGTGCCTGCGGCTGACCCCGCGCGGCGACGCGCAACCCGATCTGTTCGACGCCTATGCCGCGACGCGCGAGCGGCTGCGCGCGATGGAGCCCCTGGCGTGGACGCTGCGACGCTTCGAGCGCGACCTGCTGGATGCGCTGGGGTCGGGGTTCCAGTGGCACTGCGACGGCGATGGCGAGCCGATCGACGCCACTGCGCACTACCGCGTCGATCCCGAACACGGGCCGCGGCGGGTGCATGGCGACGCCGGTTTCGGCCAGCGCAGCGGCGCTGCCGCCGGGCGCGCGCTGCTCGATCTGGCGGCCGATCGGCTGCCGGCGTCGGAAGACCTGCCGGGCCTGCGGCGGGTGCTGCGCGGCGTGCTGTCGCACCACCTCGGCACTCGGGGGCTGAAGTCCTGGGAGATGCTCGCGGGCCTGTCTGCCGGTGCGCCTCCGTCGCAGCCTGACTCACCGGCGCCGATCGGTGCGTCCGACGCCGGCCAACCGCCTCATTCGTCGCGAGCACGCGTCTCTTCTCCCGGTCCGGATCCGGAGCCCCCATCCTGATCCGCGCGCGCATGCTCGATGGTGGCCTGCGCGGCCCGGTCGAAAGCGGCCGTCGTGGCGTGGCTCGAAGGCGCCGCCTGCAGATCCAGCACGGCCGCGCGCAAGCGTGCGGCACCGACGAAGCCGCAGCTGGCCTGCAGCCTGTGCAGGCCGGCCGCCATCGCGGCCAGGTCGCCCGCATGCGCCGCCGCCATGACCGCCTGCCGCGCCTGCGGCAGCTCCTGCAGGAACAGCGCGCGCAATGCGTCCAGGTGCGAGCGGTTGAAGTTCATCGCGCGCGCCGCGGATTCCTCGTCCCATAGCGCGGTGACGGAAGCCGCGCCGGGCCGATCGTGCAACTGCGCCGGAGACGGTTCGAGCGCACGCCGCACCGCCGACTGCAGCTGGATCGCGGGCAGGGGCTTCACCAGCACCTGCGCGAAGCCGGCGTCGATCAGGGCCCGGTGCAGCGCCGGTTCGGTGGATGCGGTATGCGCCAGCGCGCGCACCCGGGGGCGATGCTTGCGGAGCCGCGCGAGCAGATCGATCCCGTTGCCGTCGGGCAACTGCGCGTCGACCAGCCACAGATCGTATCGGTGCAGCTCCGACAGGGCACGTGCGGCCGCAGCGGTCGCCGCGCAATCGACCCGCGCAGGCGTGCTGCGCAGGGCGGCCGACAGGAACGCGCTGCTGGTCGGGTCGTCTTCCACCAGCAGCAGCCGTGGAGGTTCCGCGCAGGCCGATGGCGTGTCATCCGTGGCATTCATCGTCGGGCGTCCGTGGGCTGGGTATGCTGCGGCGATGCCGCGCCTGCCATTGTCCGTGTTTTTGCCTTGCACGCTGGGCCTGCTCCTGGGCTCTGCAGAGCTGCATGCGCGAGCCGTGACGGCCACGATCGAACGTGTCGAGTCCGCGGTGGCGACGCTGGAGCGCGTGAGCGTGCAGCTGAGCTGGCCCGCCGATGCGCCGCATGGGCGGCTGCGACTGCGCGCCGGCAGGCTCGACGCGCCCGAGCTGGGCTACGGGTTCCGGGATATCGACTGGCGCTGCAACCTGCAGCGCGACGGCCAGGGCGGCTGGCGCTGCGAAGGAGCCGTGCGCGGCGGCGATGGTACTGCGCTGCAGCTGTCGGTCGCGCTCGGTACCGCAAGCACGGATGTGGTGCTTGCCCGGGGCCGGGCGCGGGTCGAGCTGCACCGCATCGCGGCGACGCCGGATGCGACATCGATCGACCTGACACAGGTTCCCCTCGCCTGGATGGAGGCGATGCTGGCGCGCGCGTGGGACGACGCGCGCATCACCGGCGGAACCGTCGGCGGCCGGCTGCTGGTGACGGCGGCGAATGCGCAACCGTTGCGGATCGCCGGACCGGTCGACCTCACCGACGCCGCGCTGGACACGGCCGACGGCAGCATTGCAGCCGAAGGCCTGAACGCCCGGTTCGACATCGATGCGCGCCTGGGCAAGGAGGACGCGGTGATCGTCGACGGCCATCTCGACGGTGGCGAACTGCTGTTCGGGCGTACCTACGTGTCGCTGCAGCAAAGACCGGTGGCGCTGCACGTCCAGGCGCGCCACGCGGGCGAGGGCACGGGCTGGCAGTTCCCCTCGGTGTCGTGGGCCGACCCGGGAATCCTCAGCGTAGCCGGAAGCATCGGTCTGACGGCGGACGCCACGGTGGACGCACTCGAGCTCGACTTCCAAAGCCGGGATCTCGCGCCGTTGCGCGACGGCTATCTGTCCGGCTGGCTGGGCACGGCGGGCATGGCCGATCTGCAACTGGACGGGGCCGCCGAGGCGCACGTGGCGATGCGTGGCGGAGCGCTGACCGACGCCACGCTGCGCCTGCACGACGCCAGCTTCGACGATCCCCGCGATCGCTTCGGGTTTGCAGGACTGGACGGGAGCTTGCGTTTTTCCTCCTCCGACGAAGTGACCAGTGCGCTGACGTGGCGCAGCGGCGTGCTTTACGGGCTGCCGTTCGGCGCGGCCCAGGTGCCGCTGGGCAGTTCCGACGGCGTGCTGCGCATCCGCAGTCCGCTGAGCCTGCCGATCCTCGGTGGCATCGCGCGCCTGGAGCAGCTCGCGATCCGCCCCCCGGCCGGCGGCAAGCCACTGGACATCCGCTTCGGTCTCGCGCTCGATCAGCTCGACGTCGCACGCCTGTCGGCGGCGCTGGACTGGCCGCAGTTCACCGGAGAGCTCAGCGGACGCATTCCCGAGGCGCGCTACGCCGACGACCGCCTGGTATTCGACGGCGGACTGACGATGCAGCTGTTCGGCGGCACGGTGTCGGTCTCCGAACTGGCGATGGAGCGGCCGTTCGGGACCGCGCCGACATTGTCGGCCGACGTCGTGCTGGACGACATCGGCCTGAAGGCACTGACCGGCGCATTCGACTTCGGCGGCATCACCGGCGCGCTGGACGGGCGGATTCATGGGCTGCGGCTGGTGGACTGGCAGCCGGTGGCGTTCGACGCGCAACTGCGGACCGACCGCAAGCGCGGTGTGCGCCAGCGCATCAGCCAACGCGCGGTGCAGGATCTGTCCAGCGTCGGCGACGCCTCGTTCGTGACCAGCCTGCAGTCGCAGTTGCTGGGCATCTTCGACGACTTCGGCTACTCGCAGATCGGCATCGGCTGTCGCCTGCTCGACGAAGTCTGCACGATGAGCGGACTGGGTTCAGCGGGCAGGGGCTTTACTATCGTCCGGGGTTCCGGGCTGCCGCGCTTGACCGTGGTCGGGTTCAATCGCCAGGTCGACTGGCCGATGCTGATCGAACGCTTGACCGCAGTCGGCAGCGGCGATGTCCGTCCCGTAGTCGAATGAACCACCGCTACAGCTCCAGCCGAAAGATCCGCAAGCACACTTCGAGGAGACACCGATGCGCCGTTGGATGGGAATTCCGGTCGCCGCCGTGCTGGTCACGGCCTGCGTCACGATCAATGTGTACTTTCCCGCCGCCGAGGCCAAGGAAGCGGCCAAGGAGTTCGTCGAGAAGGTCATCGGCGACGAGGCCGCGCCCGCGGGCGACCCGGGCGCATCGCTGACGCCACGGCACGGATCGCCGCACATCGTGCTGGCCACGCGCATCGACTGGCTGTCGCTGGTCGGCATCGGCAGCGCGCATGCGCAGTCGCGGCCGGACTTCACCCTCAGGACGCCGGCGATCCAGGCCATCCAGGCGCGCATGTCCGCCCGCTTCGACTCGCAGCTGCGTGCGGGCTTCGATGCCGGTGCGCTCGGATTCGCCGCTGACGGCACCATCGTGGTGCGCGACGCGGGCAAGCTGGCGCTCAAGGACCGGGTTGCGATCAACCAGGCGGTCGCCGACGACAACCGCGACCGCAAGGCGGTCTACCGGGAGGTCGCGGTCGCCAACGGCCATCCCGAATGGGAGCCGCAGATTCGCGAACTGTTCGCCCGGCAGTGGATCGACAGCGCCAGGCCGGGCTGGTGGTACCAGAGCGGCGGCGGCTGGAAGCAGAAGTAAGCCCGAGGCCGGCCGCCCGTCGCAGCGACAGCGCTCGCCGCATCTGAAGGAGCACTCGCGCGGGCCGGCCAGGCGGCGCATCGCCATTCAGGCGATCGCCGCCCATCTGCGACAATGCGCGGTCCGATCCCAGCGTTTGAACCCGTGGCCCGAACCCGTACCCGCAACCGCGTAGACCAGACACCGTTCGAAGCGGCAATCACCGGCCTGACCCATGATGGCCGCGGCGTGGCCCGCCGCGCCGACGGCAAGGCGGTGTTCGTGGCCGGGGCGCTGCCCGGGGAGCGTGTGATCGCAAGCGCAACCGCGCACCACCGCAGCTTCGACGAGGCCAAGGCCGTCGAGGTGCTCGATCCGGCCCCGGAACGGGTGACGCCGCGTTGCGCGCACTTTGGCGTGTGCAGCGGTTGCGCGTTCCAGCACTACGCCGAGGACCAGCAGATCCTCGCCAAGCAGCGCGTGCTGCTGGAAAACCTCGAGCGTATCGGCCACGTCACCGCCGGGCGCATCCTGCCGCCGCTGAGCGACGCGTCCTGGGGCTATCGCCGCAAGGGCCGGTTTTCGGTGCGGCGGGTCGAGAAGAAGGACAAGACGCTGGTCGGCTTCCGCGAAATGGACCCGCGCTTCGTCGCCGACATCAGCCGCTGCGAAACCGTGATTCCGCAGATCGGCGACAACATCGCGGCGCTCGCGCTGCTGGTGGAGAGCCTGCAGTCCCGCCGCGAGATCCCGCAGATCGAGTTCATCGCCGGCGATCCGGCCGGCGATTTCAGCGGCATCGCGTTGACGATCCGCCACATGGTGCCGCTGCCGGAGGCCGACCAGGCCGTACTCGTCGCGTTCGCCCGCGAGCGCGGTTTCGCCGTGTTCCTGCAGCCCGGTGGCGTCGACAGCGTGCATCCGCTGTGGCCGCCCGATCCGCAGCTGCAGTTCGCGCTGCCGCAGTGGAACCTCGTGTTCAAGTTCAGGCCGCTGGATTTCATCCAGATCAATGCCGGCCTCAACGGCAAGATGATCCAGTCCGCGATCGACCTGCTGGACCCGCAGCCCGACGAGCGCGTGCTCGACCTGTTCGCGGGCCTGGGCAACTTCACCCTGCCGCTTGCGCGCAGCGTGCGAGAAGTCGTGGGCGTGGAAGGCGAGGCGGGGCTGGTGCAGCGCGCGCGCGAGAATGCGGCGCATAACGGGATCGGCAATGCGCAGTTCCATGCCGCCGACCTTGGCAAGGACCTCGGCGACCAGCCCTGGATGCGCGAGGGTTTCGACAAGCTGCTGCTGGACCCGCCGCGTTCGGGCGCGGATTTCGTGCTCACCCAGTTGCCGCTGGAGCAGTTCAAGCGCATCGTCTACGTCAGCTGCCATCCCGCATCCCTCGCGCGCGACGCGGGCTATCTGGTCAACGAGCGCGGCTGGAAACTGCGCGCCGCCGGGGTCATGGACATGTTCCCGCACACCGCGCACGTCGAATCGATCGCGATGTTCGACAGGGGCTGATCGATGGGCATCGAGATCGAGCGCAAGTTCCTGGTCACCGGCGACGGCTGGCGCCGTGCGGCACGCGACGTGGTGCCGATGGCGCAGGGCTATCTCAACGATCTGGCCGCGATGGACAGCGGCGCGATGAAGGCGTCGGTGCGCGTGCGCATCGCCGGCAGCGAGGCCTTCCTCAACCTGAAATCGCGCGAGCTAGGCCACACGCGCCAGGAGTTCGACTATCCGATCCCGCTGGACGACGCACGCGCGCTGCTTGCGCTGAGCGTCGGCGGGATGATCGACAAGCGCCGCCACCATGTCGAGCACGAAGGTCGCCTGTGGGAAGTCGACGAGTTCCTCGGCGACAATGCCGGCCTGGTCGTGGCCGAGATCGAACTGGAATCGGCCGCCGAAAGCTTCGACAGGCCCGCCTGGATCGGCGCGGAGGTCACCGACTGCGTCCGTTATTACAACTTGGCACTGGCCTCGCGGCCGTATTCGCTCTGGAGCGACGCGGAGCGCGCGAACACCGATGAGTAGACGCTGGCCCAACGCGCGCTGCGCCACCCTTCTTCCGACACCTCAAGGAATCATCTGAATGCTCGTAATCGGCGTGGCCGGTACCGAACTCACCTCGCAGGAGCGCGACTGGATGCAGCACGATGGCTGCGCCGGCGTAATCCTTTTCACGCGCAACTTCGCATCACGGGCCCAGGTCGCCGAGCTGTCGCAGGCGATCCGCGCCGCCGCGCCGCGCCCGCAGCTGATCTGCGTCGACCAGGAAGGCGGGCGCGTGCAGCGTTTCCGTGACGGCTACAGCGAACTGCCGCCGCTGAACGGCTTCGGCGCGCTCTACGCGCAGGACCCGAGCCGCGCGCTGGAGCTCGCCGAGCGGCACGCCTGGCTGATGGCCAGCGAGATCAAGGCCAGCGGCGTGGACCTCAGCTTCGCGCCGGTGGTCGATCTGGGCCGCGGCAACCGTGCGATCGGCAACCGCGCGTTCTCCGATGATCCGCTGGTCGTGGCCGAGCTCACCTGCGCCTACGTGCGCGGCATGCATTCGGCGTCGATGGCGGCGACCCTGAAGCATTTCCCCGGGCACGGCTCGGTGCTGGAAGACACGCATTTCGACGACGCGGTCGACCCCCGCCCGCTGGAGGCGATCCGCGCGGTCGACCTGGTCCCGTTCGTCGCCGGCATCGAAGCCGGGGCCGACGCGGTGATGATGGCGCACGTGGTGTACCCGGAGGTGGCGCCGGAGCCGGCGGGATATTCGCGTCGCTGGATCGAGGAGATCCTGCGCGGCGACCGTGCTTCCGGAGGGCTCGGCTTCCGCGGCGTGGTCTTCAGCGACGATATCGGCATGGCGGCGGCATTCTCCGCAGGCGGCATCAAGCAGCGCGTGGAACTGCACCTGGACGCAGGCTGCGACGTGGTGCTGGTCTGCCACCCGGAGCTGGTCGACGAATCGCTGAAGGCGGTGGAGGGGCGCGAGCTCGACACCATGGCGCTGACCGGGCTCATCGGCCGCGGCGCGATGGGCTGGGACGGCCTGATCGCCGATGCGCGTCACGGCGCCAGGCGCGGCGACCTGGAGAACCTGTCGTGATCGCCGGGAGCGTCAGCCCCGGAGTGTCCGAAGCGATGGCGAGCGCCGACCTCATCCACGACCGCACCACGCTGGAGCGCGCCATCGCGCGGATGGCGATGCGCATACGCAACGACTACGCCGGCAGCGTGCCGTTGTTCCTCACGGTCATGCACGGCGGCATGCCGTTCGCGTCGCAGCTTGCGCTGGAACTCGGGACGCGCGGCCTCGACCTGAGCTTCGACTACCTGCACGCGACCCGCTACCGCGGCGCCACCTCGGGCGGCGAACTGGTGTGGAAGCATCGCCCGGCCACGCCGCTGCGCGGACGCCGCGTGCTGCTGGTCGACGACATCCTCGACGAGGGCCACACGATGGCCGCGATCGGCCAGTGGTGCCGGAGCCAGGGCGCGGCCGACGTGCGCATCGCGGCCCTGGCGGTCAAGCGACACGATCGCTGCGTGCCCGGGCTGAGCGCGGAATACGTGGGCGTCGAGGTCCCCGATCGCTACGTGTTCGGCTACGGCATGGACTACCACGAGCAGGGCCGCAACCTGCCTGGCATCTACGCGCTGGGCGAACCGTCGTGAGCGCGGTCGCAGGCTTGCCGATCGACCTGGCGGTGATCGGCGGCACCGGCTTGTACGCGCTGGCGGATCTGCAGGACGTCGAAGCCCACCAGCCGGTGACGCGCTACGGCGCGCTGTCTGGTCCGGTCCGGGTCGGCATGTTCGGCGGACGCCGCGTGGCGTTCCTGGCGCGCCATGGCGAGGGCCACACGGTGCCGCCGCACCAGATCAACTACCGCGCCAACCTCGCAGCGCTGCAGGCCCTGGGCGCGACGCGCGTGCTCGCGCTCAACACCGTGGGCGGCATCACCGAACGCTTCGGTCCGCGCGTGCTCGCGTGCCCGGACCAGCTGATCGACTACACCTGGGGCCGTGTGTCGACCCTGTGCGAGGAGCCGGGCAGCGAAGTGCTGCACGTGGATTTCGGCGAGCCGTACACGCGTTCGCTGAGGGCCGCGGTGATTGCGGCGGCCGAGCGTAGTGGCGTGATCGTGGTCGATGGCGGTTGTTACGGCGCGACCCAGGGGCCGCGCCTGGAAACCCGCGCGGAGATCGCCCGGATGAAGCGCGACGGCTGCGACCTGGTCGGGATGACCGGCATGCCCGAGGCCGGGCTCGCGCGCGAACTGGGCCTGGACTACGCCTGCCTGGCGATCGTCGCCAACTGGGCCGCCGGGGCCGGTCCGGATCCCGATGAAGTCATCACCCTGCAGGACGTGCTCGACCACGTCGCCGCCGCGTCCTCGTTCCTGCCCCGGCTGCTGCGGGGTCTGCTGGAAAGCCCCTGAGACGCTGCGTCGCAAGGGGCCCGATTGTCATCACGCGGTGCAGTTTGCATACTCGACCTGCGTCGGCCATTCACGGCGCGGCGTACCACAACTCCAGGACGAGGTCACAGCACATGCAGTACGGCACGGTGAAATGGTTCAACGACGCAAAGGGTTTCGGGTTCATCTCGCCCGAAGACGGCACCGCTGATGTGTTCGCGCATTTTTCCGCGATCAGCGCAAAAGGGTTTCGCAGCCTGCAGGAAGGCCAGCGCGTCAGCTACGAGCTGACCCAGGGACCCAAGGGCGCGCAGGCATCCAACATCACGCCTGCCGAGTAGCGGGCCTCAGCAGGAATCTTGAGCCCCGACCCCGTCGGGGCCTTTTCGTGGGCGCGTCGCAGCTTCGAGCGAACGGCCCGACAGGGGACGCGACACTCTCGATTCAAGCAGGCGTCAGCTCCGATCTGGAACCCACAAGCTGCAAGCGACCCTGCGACAGCAACGCATCTGGATCATGGCGTAGATCCTGCAGCAGCGTCGCTGGGTCGGTCGTCGGGGTCGGTCGGAACGCCGCCCAGCCGTCACGACCGTGCGTCTTGACGTAGTACATCGCCTGATCGGCGAGCTCCAGCATCGCTTCCCAGCCGAGCCTGCCTCGATGGTCGCGGAACAGAGGGTACTCGGCCATGCCGACCGACGCGGTCAGCCATAAAGGCTGGTCTTCGTCGATGTCGAACGGATGCGTCTTCACCGCCGTACGCAGGCGCTCGCCGACCATAGACAGGTTGCGCGACGGCATCGGACGGAACACCAGCAGGAACTCCTCCCCGCCCCAGCGCACGACGTAGTCGCCGGAGCGCACCAGCGCGCCAAGTACCTGCGCGAACTGCTGCAGCACCAGGTCGCCCGCACGATGACCGAAACCATCGTTGACGGATTTGAAGTGGTCGATGTCGATCAAGGCGAACACCATGACCTCACCCTGGCATGCGCCCTGGTCGAGCTGCCGGTCGTAGTAGGCGAAGTCGATCGGCATCTGGCGGGCCATGTAGCGCCGATTGCGAAGGCCGGTCAGCGGATCGGTCTGGCTGGCCTCTTCGAGCTGGCGATTGGCGTTTTCCAGCGCCTCGGTGCGGTGCTGCACCAGTGTTTCCAGCGCATGCCGCTGCAACCGGTGGCGGTGTCGCTGGTACCGGTAGCCGCCGAACATCAACGCCCCCAGCAACAGCGCCAGTAATCCGTAGAACCATCCTGTCTCGTGGAACAACGGCTGGATCGAGAAGCCGAACCGCGCCGGCGCGATGCTCGATACCCCCGCGTTGTTGCTGCCGCGCACCTCGAAAACGTAGTCGCCCGGCGGCAGGTTCGTATAACGCGCGTTGCGGTTGAGCGCATCGGCACTGCGCCACTCGCGGTCGTAGCCGCGCATGCGGTACTGCACGCCGGTGCTCTTGGGGTCCTGGAAGCTCAGCACGGTGAATTCGAAACCCAGATCGCGGGCATCGGCCGGCAGCCGGGTGCCGCGGATGGAGGCCGCATGTCGCCATTGCTCATCGATCTGCACGCGCTCGATCACCACGGGCGGCGGGACCGGATTCAATTCGACCGCATCGGTGTTCATGGCCACCACGCCATCGCGTGAGGGCAGCCAGAACGTGTCGCCGCGCCGAAATCCCTTGGCCGTGCCGGCGCCGTTGCAACAGTAGCCCTGCTGTCCGCTCATCGGGTCACCGCGGTCGCTGAGCAGCATTTCGCCGCGCGCGTGCTCGATTTTTCCCGACGCCAGTGCCCCCAGGTCGGCGATCGGCACGCGGCTGATGCCGCGGATACCGGCGATCCAGAGATAGCCACCGAACTCCGCCATGGCGGTAGGCACATTGACCGGCATACCCTGCGCATCGCCCAGCGAGTGCCAGCGCCCGTCGTGTTCGAAATAGGTCTGCTCGCCGATCGAGCCGATCACCAGCCCGCCGTCCCGAAGCTGATGAATCGCACTGATGTCGAGTCCGGACGGCAGTCCCGCCCCCAGCCCGACGGGGTGGAAGCGCTCGCCGCGCATCTCGAACAGGCCGCTTTGCGTGCCAGCCAGCAAGCGTCCCTCGGTGGTGCGATAGAGGGACCTCGTGTAGGGATCGGCCAGCCCGTCGGCGCGGGCAAAACGGCGCAGGCGTTCGCCCTGCAGCCGGTACAGACCTGCGTCGGTCAGGATCCACAGTCCCTCCCTGTCGCGGAGGAACCCGTTGATCTGGGCACTGGCCAGTGGCGCAAATTGCCCGGGCTGTTGCACCTCGCCCGCCTGCGCACCGGTGTGCTCGATCACAGCCAGGCCACGCCGGGTACCGATCCAGAGCCGGTTCTCTTCGGCCAGCAGGTTGTACGCGGTCGAATCCGGCAACTCGTTACCGCGCGCCACCAGGGCGAAGCGGCCGTTCTCGAGCAGGCTGACGCCGTCATTGCTTCCAACCCAGATCCGGCGTCCGTCCGGATCCGGCGAGAGGGACCAGACGATCGGATCATTGAGCCCGTCGGCCGAGCTGTAACGCCGCGTCCAGCTGTTGGTAACCCGGACCAGGCTCTTCCACTGGCTGCCGAACCAGAGGTTACCCTCGCGGTCCTCATATGCGGTGCGCAATCCGGGAATGCCGCCCGGTCCTGTGGCATCGATATATTCCGCCAGGGCGCCATTGCGGATTCGCGCGAGCCCCGTATCGGTGCCGGCCCACAGGTTGCCGTCGCCATCGGCGTACAGCAGGTCGACCGGCACCTGCGCCAGTTGCGGTGCTTGTTCGAATCGCTTCCAACCCGTTGGCGAATGCACGAACAAGCCCAGCGTCGTTGCGGCCCAGATACGGCCCTGTGCCTCCAGCAATCGTTTGACCGTAGCGGTGGCGGCATCGCCTGGCAGCGGCAGCGTCTGCCAGCCTTGCGCGGTTCGACGGTGCACCGCGCCTTGCGCACCGACCCACAGTCCCTCGCGGCGCGAGAGCACGGCCTGGGTGAGCAGCGGCGAGCCGGCCACGGCGTGCAGGCGGTCTCCTTCGGCTCGGAACAGGCCGGCAGCGGTCGCGACCCAGATACCTCCGGCCTCGTCCTCGGCGAAGTCGTACACATCGAGCGTCGGCCAGCGTTCCGTATCCGCGGCAGGGACCGACATGAAGCCGATGCCGTCGTGGATGGCTGCGCCCTTGTAGGTACCGACCCACAACCGGCCAGCGCGCGAGGCATGCAGCGCACGGATCCAGATGCCGGGCAGTTCGGATTCGTTCTTCGGTGTGTACTCGACGAAGCGCACGCCATCGAAGCGTGCCAGCCCGGCTTGCGTGCCGATCCAGATGTAGCCGTCGCGATCCTGCGCCAGGCTGAGCGCGCTGATCTGCGGCATTCCATGCTGGACCGACCAGGTATTGCTGACGTAGTGGTGGAACGCCTTGTCGGCCTGCAGCGCATGCACCGCGCCGGGGACGCAGAACAGGATCAGCGCCAGTAAGGCCCAAAAACGCATCGTCCGCTCCCGCACGAACCCCGTGCGCGGCCATCGTATCAATCATCCAGGCGGCGAACTGCCAAGCAGCGCGCATGGTTCGAATCTGAACTCGGGTGCAGTCAATGGCGCCGCGGTTTCCACCCCGTGCTACCCGGAAAAATCGAAGTACTGCGGAAGCCGGTGGGCAGGTCAAGGCGCCTCCAGGTGCCCGGCGACGGGAGAAGCTTGTTTGCGCCTATTGGCCCGGGCGGCGAGTGGTAGGGCGTGTTTACCACCAGTTTCCGTCTACGCCGTTCGCCCGGAGGGGGTGCTCCACTCTCGCCCGCACGCTGGCTTTGTGGCGCTCGCCGCCGTGCACTGCATGTGCGCGCCAGGCCGATCCGGGACTACACGCGTGAGTTGCTCGAGGAAAATGTTCGATGTGCCCACTCGCAGATCGCCCGTGCTGGTCCCTTGGTGCGGCTACATTCACCCCTGCAGCGGTGCTGCCAATGGAGCAAGACGATGCGACTGCCGACCCGGGAAGAATCGCAGGGTAACAACCAGCCTCCGGAGTTCGCGCCTCGCGACCTGTGGGC
>JALYOG010000115.1 GCA_030856985.1 Pseudomonadota bacterium
GTGCCGGGCTGCTGCGCGTGCAGCGGCCCGGCGGGAAGCAGGGCGAGTGCGAGCGCGAGTGCGAGCGGCGCGGCCGCGAACGAGGCACTCACGGTGTCGGCCCCCGTGCAAGGCAAGCCCGCCGCGCATCACCGGACGAGGTCATGGGCGTGGCCTGATCGCCATCGCTCAGGGCAGTGGCAGCGATGCCTCCGCGAGCAGCGCTCCCCCGCGCTCGGGCGGCTCGCTGTAGCTGACATGCAGTGCGCCACGCTTGGCCGCCATGCCCGGCGGGAACAGCAGCGGCAGCCTGGCCTGGCGCAGCAGGTTGGGCGTGTAGACCGCAACGCCGCCGGCCCGGCCCACCGTGACCGGAGCGCCACCGCCGGCGGGCACGAAGTCGACCGCGAGGTCGCCGTGCACCGAGCGGTTGCCGGTGCGGCTCATCTCCATCGACAGCACCGGCGTCGCACCGTCGGCGGACGTGCCCAGCGCGAGGCGGCCGAGCGCGCCGCGGCGTCTTCCTGTTCGGCGAACAACAGGTGCGATCGGTACTCGCCGGCGGCCAGATCCGCGGGCTTTCTGGCCATGACCCGGATGATCTGGCTGGCTCCGGGCGCCAGCGACACGCGCCGTGGCGAGTAGCGAACCATCTCGTCGACGAACTGCTCGCCCGGCAATGCCGATTCGATCGGCGAAAACCCGCCGACCTCGTCCATGCGTCGGTTTACCAGCGAGATGCGATACACCGCGGGCTTGTCGCTGTTGTTGATGATCTCCAGCTGCGCCGAGCGCTGGTCGTTCTCCAGCACCACGCGCGTGGGATGCACCATCAGTTGCGCCCTGGCCTGGCCGCTGCACAGCAGCGCCGATGCGAGTGCCGCGGCGGCGAAAATGCACGCGCGACGCGTGTCGGTCGAATGTGGCAGCGCGGGCGCTGGACGGGATGCGGGGTGGACGAAGGAAGGCATGGCGTGGTTCCGTTGTGTGCTGTCGAAGCCGGGATGCGACGCGGCGCGCTCAGTTGTAGTCCACGATCACGAGGAAAGTCCCCGAGTAGGCGCCGGTCGGCTGGCCTTCGGCGACGTCCAACGTCGCGCCTACGGAAATCACCTGGGTGCTGAGGAAAGTGCCGCCGGAAGAGGGGCTGCTGACGAATCCGTTCACCGGCATGTTGCTGCTGCCATTGCTCAGGAACACGGTGCCGTTGGCGGGTAGGGTGATTGCGAACGTCGCGCCCGGGTCGCCGCTCACGGAGAACTGCGCGGCCGTGCCGCCGTCGCTGGACAGGCCGATCACGCCGCCGCTGGTGCTGCGCGCGCCGCCGGGCAGCATCGTGACCGAGCCGGTGCCGGCCACGAAGGAACCGAACGCCAGGTCCTGGGTGGGAACGATCGTGATTTCGGCGGCGACCGCGGGACAAACCCAGAGCGCCAGCAGTAATGCCACCAGCCATCGGCATCGGCAATCGCGGGACGCCAATGCGGAGTTCATCAGTGCAGTCTCCAAGCCCTCGGGTCCATGCAGGAGACCGGGCGGCGCATTCGCACCCGGCCTTCCTCCTGCGACGTTCGTGCCGCTGCAGACCGCAGCGGCTACGTGGGACGGCTCAGTTGTATTCGACGGTGACCGCGACCGTGCCGGCATAGGCGGTCGATGCTGCCTGCGTCGCACCGACGGTCAGCGTGCCGCCGACGTAGATCGACTGCGCACCCGAGGCCAGGGTGCCCGCGCTGACATTGCCGCTGACGGCACCGCCGCCGGTGAGATCGCTGAACGTTGCCAGTGCCATCGTGGCCGGCGTGGCGCCGCCGGTGCTGAGGTTCGCCGACGGCGCGATCGCGATGCTGTAGGTTGCCGAGCCGTCGCCGGTGACGTCGAACCTGGCTGCCGACGGGGTCGCGGTGACCGCCGAAAGGACGGGGCCGCTGGCGCTGACGGTGACGCTGCCGCCCGCGCCGGGAGCGAAGCTGCCGAACACGAGGTTGACCGGCGCGGTGATCGCGATCGGGGTGATGACGGTCGCGGTGCTGGTCGCGGTCGCTTCGGCCGCGGTGCTGTTGGCGGCAAAAGCCGCGGCGCTCAGTGCGAGGGTGGTGGCGGCAAGATGCTTGATGTTCATGATGGGGCCCCTGACGGCGCCGGCGGAGAACGGGGCGAGCGAGCAGAGAGCGGCGGCAACGATGGCCGCCGACAGTATCGAGGGACGAAGGTTCACGGATGTACTCCTTTTTCGTGACCCGACGCTGTTGCGTCGAGGCGGACCGCGCGCCGCCAGCGGCTGCCGAAAAGGAGTCGAACGATTGCGAACCCTCTCCCTGGGCAACCGACGCTGGGACAACGGCGTCTTCGATCCACGCACAAAACGTACGCCTGCCCAAGGGCCCGTTCAATGGCCGTGGCGCGGAATTCAGGCGCCCGCGTGCTCGATAAGGGAGGTCGGTGTTACGGCCCGATGAAACCCGTGCGCCCGACCTTGGCAACGCCGCCGTGCGCATTGCCGAAGCGGTCGCGGTTGCACTGGCTGGCGGCCTCGCACGCCAACCGAATCGCTAGTTCTCGACCCGGTCGAGCGTTCGCAGACAGGCCGCAATCCTGCGTGCGTCTTTCTCGCTCATCGCCATGTCCGGCATCGTCGTGAGCGGATCGACGGCCGCGGGATCGAGCAGCCATCGCACCATGTCTTCCGGCGTATTGGCGAGCATGCCACCGATGAAGGCGCGCTGCCCGATGCCCTCCAGCGGCGGACCGACGAACATCTGGGAACCGACGATTTCCGGTATCGCGTGGCAGGCGGTGCAGCCGTGTTGGCGGCCGGTCACACCGGCTGCGGATGGAAATTGGATGAAGGCGGCGGCGATGCCGTGGCCCATTCCAGCGTATCGGCATTCCAGGGGTTGTCGCCGGCCGCAGCCCCGTGGCGAAGACTGCGCAGCGGAGCTCGCTCCCCGGCGGCGCGGCGGTCAGAACCCGTATCGCAGGAAGCCGCCGTCCACGGCGAGGCATTCGCCGGTGATGTAGCCGGCCGCCGGCAGGCACAGGAAGGCCACGGCCGCGGCGACTTCTTCCGGTTCACCGATGCGACCCAGCGGCGTGCGCAGCAGCACCTCGTCGAGGTAGTCGGGATCGGCGAGCTTGCCCGAGGTGCGACGGGTGCGGATGTACCACGGCGCGACCGCATTGACGCGTATGCCGTCCTCGGCCCACTCCACGGCCAGGTTGCGGGTCATCTGGTGCATCCCGGCCTTGCTCATTCCGTACGGAGCGCCGGTGCGCACATGGGTGGACCCGGAAACGCTGCCGACGTTGACGATGCTCGACGCCGCATGGCGCAGCAGCAGCGGATGCAGGTAGCGCGATAGCTCGAACGCCGCGAACAGGTTGACCTCGAACACGTGGCGCCACTCGTCGGCGCTGAACTCGGTGGAAGGCTTGGTGATGTTGGTGCCGGCGTTGTTGACCAGGATGTGCAGACCCTCGCCGAAATCTTCGACCCAGTCCAGCAGCTCGCGGCGTTGTTCGTGCACGCCGACGTCGGCGGCGAACACCTGCACCTCACGCTGCGGGAAGTCCTCCAGCAACTCGGCGCGGGCGGACTCCAGCGCGGCCGCATCGCGCGCGGCGAGCAGCACGTCGGCACCGAAGCCGAGCAGCTCGCGCGCGATCGCCCGGCCGATGCCCGCACTGCCGCCGGTGACCAGGGCGAGCTGCCCGTCCAGACGCCAACGCTTCGGATCCATAAGCCGCCATTTCCAGTGAACGGGTCGCACACCCGACCGGCGTAGCATAGCGGCGAGCCACACCGAGGATGTCGCCATGGGCACCACCGCTTCGCGCGTTGCGCGCGGGACCTTGCATTCGTTTGCGGCTATTGCCGGCAGCGGGCTGCTGCTGAGCCTGCTCTCGGCCTGCCAGCCCGAACCGCCGGAGCGCGAGCGGCCGCCGGAGCCGCAGGCCGGGCTGCGCGACGCAACCCGGCCGGCGACGCTCCATGATCAACCGCGGAGCGGCGGGCCGGAACCCTCCGTGCACGGC
>JALYOG010000116.1 GCA_030856985.1 Pseudomonadota bacterium
CCGATGATCGCTCCTGTCGAGGTGACCCAATGGACCGATTCCCTCCGTCGCGGCGTGCCGTGGCCCTTTGCGCCTTCCTGTCGGCGACCCTGATCGCCGGATTGGCTTTCGCCGGCAACACCGGCCACGCCAAGATCAAGGTAAAGAAATACTACGACGCCAATGCCGATGGCATACGCAACGCCGGCGAGCCGGTGCTGCAAGGCTGGCTGATGACGCTCACCTCCGCGAGCCGCGCGATCGACTCGACCCTCTCCACCGACGCCACCGGTGTCGCCCGCTGGCTGAAGGTCATGCCAGGAAACGACTACATTTCTCCAGCCTCGACCGGCGCCATGCGAATGGCGCGGACTTCAATCCTGCCGATCACGCTGCCCAGCGCTCGTGGCTGCGCGGGAGCACGGCGGTCAACATGGCCTACAAGCTCTCGTCGCACCTGGCCGCGATGAGCTTGAACGTCGAGTCGGGACTGGTCGATCGAAGCGCGACGTTTGCACCGTGCAAGTGCACGATCGACGAACTCCTTGAGGACGCTGACGAATCGCTCGGCCTGTTTCCGCCGACGATGACCGGCCATGCGCGACGCGCGGACCAGGAACAGCTCAAGAACTGGCTGGATCAGTTGAACAACGGCGGCCGCGTGGTTTCACCGGTGCCTTGCGCCTGCAGCTTCTGATCGACGCGGGTGCGGCAAGGCTCCGCCGGGAGCCTCGCCGCAGCTGTTCGCGCGAACCGTCGATCAGCGCAGCAGTGCGCCGTCCCAGCCGGTCCGCTTGCGGCGGTCCTTGCCGCTGCGGCGGTCCTCTTTGCCAGGCTCGAACCTGATTTCCTCGCGACGAACGTCGCCCTTGCGGCGGTCCCCGCCCTTGCGGCGTTCGGGACCCCGGTAGGGCCACACTGTTCCGTCCTGCGTGTGCTTGTCCGACATTCGACGCTCCCCCGGTGGCCCATGCGGTAATAGGGTCAGGCCGCCGCCGAACCGCGTCAAGGGGTCCGCGCCCGTTAGGCACCCGTGGCTGGCGTCGAAGCGCGCATCAGGTTGCCAGCCCACGCAGCAACAGGCCGGTGATGTAGGCCGCGTATGTACCCAGCGCGTAGCCGACCACCGCCAGGAGCACCCCGACCGGCGCCAGCGCCGGATGGAAGGCAGTGGCGACCACGGGTGCGGATGCAGCCCCGCCGATGTTGGCCTGCGACCCTACCGCCATGAAGAACAGCGGTGCCCGGATCAGCTTGGCCACCAGCAGCATCAAGCCGGCGTGGACCGCGATCCAGATGAGGCCGAGCAGGAACAGCAGGGGCTTGTCGAGCAGCGCCGACAGGTCCATGTGCATGCCGATCGTCGCCACCAGCACGTACAGCATCGCCGAGCCCACTTTCGACGCGCCGACGCCTTCCAGGCGCCTGGCGCGGGTCGCGCTCAGCAGCAGGCCGAAGGTCGTCGCCAGCGTCACGATCCAGAAGAAGCCCGACGTCAGGCTGTAATCCTGCAGTCGCCATTCCGCCGGAAGCGAGCTGATCCACGCGATCAGCGGCTCGGCCAGGAAGTGCGACAGGCCGGTGATGCCCAGCCCGACCGCGAGGATCATCATCAGGTCGGCGAGCGTCGGTATGCGCGCATGCTCCGCCTGGTAGGCCTCCACCCTGCGCTTGAGATCGTCGATCGCGGTCAGATCGGCGCCGGTCCAGCGGTCGAACGCGTTGGCGCGTCCTGCCATGAACAGCAGCACCGCCATCCACAGGTTCGCCACCAGCACGTCGACCGCGACGAACTGCCCGAACAGCGTCGACTCGACCTCGAATACCTCCTTCATCGCCGCCTGGTTCGCGCCGCCGCCGATCCAGCTTCCGGCCAGCGTGGTCATGCCGCGCCAGGTCTCACCCGCGACCGTGGGCGGGTCGATCATGCCCATCGCCAGGAACGCCACGATGGCGCCGAGCATCACGCCGACCGTGCCGGTGAGAAACATGATCACCGCCTTGGGACCGAGCCGGATCACCGCCCCGAAGTCGATCGCGACGCACAGCAGCACCAGCGCGCTGGGCAGCAGGTAGTCGCGCGCGACGGGGTAGAGGCCTGAGGTCTCGCCGTCGATCAGGCCGATGCTATTGAAAATCGCCGGAATCAGATAGCACAGCAGCAGCGCCGGCACGTAGGTATAGAACCGGTGCCAGAAGCCCTCCGGCCGCGACGAGGTCCAGAAAACCGCACCGAGGGTGACGGCGAGCAGCCCCAGGACGACGGCGTCATTGGTGATCAGTGCAGTGCTTGCGGGGGGCATGAGAGCTCCGGCCGGGTGATGTGATGCCTGCACGACGGCCGCGAAGGCCGCCGCGGGAAGACCGCGCTAACGGCCGATATGCTGCTGCAGCCAGCCGTTGACCGTGTCGTGCCACAGCACCGAGTTCTGCGGCTTCAACACCCAGTGGTTCTCGTCCGGGAAGTACAGCAGCTTCGACTCGATGCCGCGGCGTTGCAGGGCGGTGAAGGTCGCGATGCCCTGGTCCACCGGCACGCGGTAATCCTTCTCGCCCTGGACCACGAGCATCGGCACGCGCCACTTGTCGACGTGATTGACCGGATTGAACCGCTCGTAGTTTTCCGGCACGTCGTAGGGCGTACCACCGTGTTCCCACTCGGTGAACCACAACTCCTCGGTCACGTAGGCCATCGAACGCAGGTCGAACACGCCGTCGTGGTTGACCAGGCACTTCCACGGCTCGTTCCAGTTGCCCGCGATCCAGTTGATCATGTAGCCGCCGTAGCTCGCGCCGAGCGCGCAGGCCTTGTCGCCGTCCAGGAACGGGTACTGCTTCCGAGCTGCGGCCCAGCCCTTCTGCAGATCTTCCAGCGGACGGTCGCCCCAGTGCTGGCTGATCGAGTCCGTGAACGCCTGCCCGTAACCCGTGGAGCCGTGGAAATCGATCATCACCACCGCGTAGCCCTGCCCCGCATACGTCTGCGGGTTCCAGCGATAGCTCCAGCCGTTGCCGAAGCTGCCCTGGGGGCCGCCGTGTATCAGGAACGCGACCGGATAACTCCGGCCTTCCTGGTAGTCCCAGGGCTTGACCACGTAGCCGTGCACGGTTTCATTGTTCCAGCCCTTGAAGGCGAACTGCTCGAAATCGCCGAACGCGACCTCCGGCAGCATCTCCTGCGCGGCGGGTGTGATCGCTCGCACCGGCGCACCATGGATGCCGCCGGTCATGATCTGGTCGCCGCTCTTGAGGCTGTTGCGGGTGAAGGCGAGCGTCGAGCCGGCAAGCTCGACCGACGACACCGTGCCTTCGCCGACCAGCTCGGTGACCCCGCCACTGTCGACGTCCACGGCGAACAGCGGGTGCCGTCCCATGTCCTGGGCGGTGGTGAAAATCGTGCGTCCGTCCTCGGACAGGGCGATGCCGTCCGCCGACCGGTCCCAATCGGCCGCGATCTCGCGACGCTCGCCGCTGGCGAGGTCCAGCGCATACAGGCCGAAGCGGTCGGCCTCGAAGCCCGGACGCTTCATCGCACGGTAGAACAGCGTCCTGCCGTCGGCGCTGAACACCGGATTGGTATCCCAGGCCTTGTTGGCTTCGGTCAGGTTGGTCACGCCTTCGCCGATGCGGTACTGGAAGATGTCGAAGTTGGTCGACCACGGCTCCTGCGGAGACGAGGCGCGAACGCTGTAGACGATCGACTTCCCGTCGGGCGACCAGGTGTACTCGCTGTCGTCGCCGAACGGCTTGGAAGGCACGTCGCCCACGTACGCGCCCGAGGCCGAGCCGCCGACCAGCACCGGCGTGGAAGCCTTCGCGCCGGGCGCAAGGTCGGCGACCAGCAGCCGGCTCACGCGCCCGTCCGCCCAGGCATCCCAATGGCGAATGAAGAGCTTGTCGTACACCACGCCGCTGGCCTTTTGCGACTCGACATCGGCAAGGCGCTTGCTGGTGCAGGCGAAATCGGCACCGCAGCCGGGGAAGACATCCGTGCTGAAGACGTAACGGTCCCCTTGCGGGGAGACCTTGTAGCTGCCGACGTCGATCGGAACCGCGCTGACCTGCTTCGGCGTGCCGCCACTGGCGGGAATCGAATACAGCTGCTGCGTGCCCGACTTGGCGCTGAGGAAGTACACCGTCTTGCCATCGGGCGCGAAGCTCGGCGAATTCACGTTCCAGCCGTCCGGCGTCAGGCGCCTGGGCGCGGCAGCGTCGCGCGCGAACAGGTCCTGGATCCACAGGCCCGAGGTCGACTTGTTGGCTTCCAGGTCGGCGACCCGCTTGGCGAACACCAGGTGTCGCCCGTCCGGCGACAGCGTGGGTGAGGAGTATCGATCCATCGAAGCCAGGTCGCGCGCCTGGAGGCCGTGGGGGGCGGCATCGGTGGGGAAACTGATCGTGGGCGACGCAGCCGCGATCAACAGCGGCATGAGGGCGTGACGCAGGTTCATGGAGGCTCCCCGGGATGACAAACCGCGATGGTAGGCCCTGCGGGCCTTTGTCCGCAAAGGCTTGCGAATGATCGTTGCCGGCGCGTCAGGTGCTCGGCGTTTCGCGCTATCGCGTCCCTGGCTGCCACGGCACCGCCAGGGGAACCGGCCCCCGCCTGAGGCCCTTGCGCAGATCATTCCCGATCCGCTTCGTGCGTGGCACGAATGCAGAAACAACGACGGCGCCCCTTGGCGCCGTCGTTGTCATGCCAGTCGCCCCGCAGCTATTTCGCGGGGGCGGTGGCTGGGCCCGCACTCGCGGTGGCACCGCCGATGTGTTTTGCAAGGAAGGCCAGCAGCCTGGTGTAGTACTCCACGCGATTGGCTTCGACATAGAAGCCGTGGCCCTCGTTGGGGTAGTAGAGGGTCTCGACAGGCACGCCAGCTTTGCGCAGGGCCTTCTCCATCATTTCGGTGTGGGCGATGGGCGCGCGCTCGTCCCTTCCACCTGCCGCGAGGAACACGGGCACCTTGATCTTGTCGGCCAGGCGGTTGGGGGAGACGGTAGCCAACTGCTGAGGTTCTCCGATCCATTCCCGCAGGTAGGTTTCGCCCGAGCCCCTTCGCTGAACATCGCCTTGGGTGTGCATGGTGGGGAGGTCGTAGACGCCCACCATGCCTGCAGCGCACTTGTACAACCCCGACTCCTTGGCCGCGCCCATCATTGCGGCATAGCCGCCGTAGCTCGCTCCATAGATGCATATCCTGTTGGGATCCGCGATCCCTTCCTGCATCGCCCAGCGCGTCGCATCGGTAAGGTCGTCCTGCATCTTGCCGCCCCACTCGGTCGCGCCTGCCTGCGTGAAGGCCCGTCCGAAGCCGCCGGATCCGCGGTAGTTCACTTGCAGCACTGCGTATCCCGCCTTCGCGAGCAGTTGGGTTTCGGTATCGAAGCCCCAGGTATCCTGGACGCCGTAAGGACCGCCGTGCGGCAGCACCACCATGGGCAAGGATTTGCCGGTGGACTGGTGCGGCAGCGTCAGGAAGCCATGCAGGGGGGTCTGGTCTCGTGCTTTCAGGGAGATCGGGCGCATCTCGCCCATGAGCGCAGGATCGAACCACTCGCGCCGACTTACCAGGTGATCGGCAGTCTTGGCGACCGTATCGAATACATAGAAGTCCCCTGGGTTGCGGTCGCTCCAGACCTGCACCAGCGCGAGTCGGCCATCGGCGGTCTGCGAGGTGATACTCACCGGATCGCCGCCGAACGCCGCTTCCAGGCTGCGGTACAGCCGCGCCTCGGGTGCCGCGTCGTCGAAAAAGCGATTGCGCGGCTTGCCTCCCATGTATCGCACGCCTATGGGCGTGTTGCTTGCGTTGCGATAGATGATCCTGGCGGGATCGTCGCGCTCGTCGAGCAGCACCGTCTTGCGCGCCTGGCTGGCTACGTCGAAAGACACGATCGCGTCCGGTCCTGCAGCCTGCTCCGCCTGAAGGTACGCGATGGAATCATCGGCGGAAAACCCAAGCGCGCGCTCCGCGCCCGCATCGGCGCCTTCGCTGTTGATCAGTTGCCATTCCGCACCGGTGCCGGTCCGATAATAGAGCTTGCGCTTGGTGTCGACGCCGAAACCCCTTGCAAATCGCACGACGCCCTGGTTGTCGGTCGTGAACTCCGCGTTGCTTACCGGTGCGCGGGCAACGGGAGCGCGGCGGCCGCTGTAGACGTCCATGCGCTCGGCGCGGCTGAAGCCGTCCGCGACAAACGGATGCACCGATATGACGACCACCCTGTCGTCTGCAGGCAGATCGTCGGAGACGAATGCGGCGATCCTCTCGACCTTCTTGGCCTTGATGCGCGAGCCAAGGTCGCCTTCGACATGCTGGCCAACCAGTATCTCGGGCTTGGATCCATCAGCATTGATCGCGTACAGATCGCCAGTCAGCTGCGGCTGGTCGAGCGCTCCGAACTTCATCGACATGCCGATGACCACGCGCTCCGGGTTCACCCACTGGAAGTGCTCCACGTGGGTGTTCCGACCGGTGCTGAAATTGGCCGTGAGCTTGTTGTCGCTGCGACGCAGGATCACCAGCGCGGTCCGATCCTCGAGCCGGACGGTCGCGGCGTAGTAATCGCCGTTCGGCGACAGCTTGATGTCGGTGAAGGCGTCGTTCTTGACGTACGAATGCACATCCACGGCGCGAGCCGGAGGCGCGGCGAGCAGGCAGGACACGGCCAATGCCGCGCCGAGCGCGGCGAGGTGCAGCTTGATCATCGTTGGATCCCCAGGTGAAGCGGTCGGAACAGTTTCCCCGTGCGGAAGCCTAGCGCATCGGCGGCGCACAGGCACGCCCGGTCACATTCCGCGGGGCGACGGTGTCAGCGTCCGGCGCAGCGCTTCGCGCCAATCGGGCAGTTCGATCGCGTAGTCGGCCTGCAGCCGCCGTGTGTCGAGCACGGACCACGCCGGGCGCTGCGCGGGTGTCGGGTACTCGGCGGTGCCGATCGGCAGCACCCGCGGCACGCGGGCGATCAGTCCCTGCGCGTGCGCCTCGGCGAAGATGGCTTCGGCGAACCCATGCCAGCTGGTCTGCCCTGAGGCCACCAGGTGGCGCACGCCCGGCGTGCCGACACCGTGCGCGACGATCGCAGCGATCGCCTCGGCGATCAGCCACGCCGGCGTGGGCGAGCCGACCTGATCGGCCACCACGCGCAGTTCGTCGCGATCGGCGCCCACGCGCAGCATCGTGCGCAGGAAGTTCTGCCCGTGCAGCGCGTAGACCCAGGCGGTGCGCAGGATCAGGTGATTGGCGTCACTGGCCCCGATCGCCTGCTCGCCCGCGAGCTTGCTGGCGCCGTACACCCCGAGTGGCGAGGTGGGATCGTCTTCGCGGTACGGCCTGGTGCCGCTGCCGTCGAATACGTAGTCGGTCGACAGGTGGATCAGCGTTGCGCGCCCGGCGGCGCAGGCGACCGCGAGGCGGCCCGGCGCATCGGCGTTGATGCGGAAGGCGATCTCCGGCTCGCTTTCGGCGCGATCGACTGCCGTATACGCCGTCGCGTTGACGACCACGTCGGGCTCCACGCGCGCGAGCAGCGGCGCGATGGATTCGATGTGCGACAGGTCCAGTGCCACCGCCGGGGCGCGGCCGTGCAGGATTCCGTCCCGCGTGGTGGTGACCAGCTCGCCCAGCGGCGCGAGGCTGCGCCGCAGCTCGGTGCCGACCTGCCCGGCCCCGCCCAGCAGCAGGATCTTCACGGCGAAAGCCTCATGCCGCGAACGTCGGCAGCCGGTCCGGCGCGACCTCGTCCAGCAGCGGTGCCCGGGCATCCTTGTCCGACAACGAGGGTTTGCCCACGGGCCAGTCGATCGCCAGTTGCGGATCGTCCCACCGGATGTTCGCATCCGCGGCCGGATCGTAAGTCGCCGTGCACAGGTAGGTGAAAATCGCCCGCTCGCTGAGGGTCACGAAGCCGTGCGCAAACCCCTCGGGGATCCACAGGTGGCGCCGGTTTTCGGCGCTCAGCACCACCGCGGTCCAGCGGCCGAAATGCGGCGAGCCGCGGCGGATGTCCACCGCGACATCCCACACCTCGCCCTCGATCACCGACACGTACTTGCCCTGCGGGTTGGGCCACTGGTAGTGCAGCCCGCGCAGCACGTCGCGGCCGGACGACGACAAGTTGCCCTGCACGAACTGCGGCTTGAGGCCGTGTTCGGCCAGCCTGTCGTGGTTGAACGACTCGTAGAAAAACCCGCGTTCGTCGCCGAACACGCGCGGCTCGATCACCAGGCAGCCTGGCAGGTCGGTCTGGGTCACCTTCACGCAATCACCTTCACGCAACCACCTTCATGCAGACACCCTCACGGCACGAACTCGCGCCCGACCAGGTCCATCAGGTAGCGCCCGTAGCCGTTCTTGATCAGCGGTTGCGCCAGCCGCGTCAACTGGGCTTCGTCGATCCAGCCGCTGTAGTACGCGATCTCTTCCGGACAGCACACCCGCAGGCCCTGGCGGGCTTCGATCGTTTCGATGTAGTTCGACGCTTCCAGCAGCGACTGGTGGGTCCCGGTGTCGAGCCAAGCGTAGCCGCGTCCGAGCTGCTCCAGGTGCAGGCTGCCCTCTTCGAGGTAACGCCGGTTGAGATCGGTGATTTCCAGCTCGCCGCGGCTGGACGGACGCAGCTCGGCCGCCAGTTCGCTGGCGCGGCCGTCGTAGAAGTACAGGCCGGTGACCGCGTAGTTCGACCGGGGCTGCGGCGGCTTTTCCTCCAGTCCTATCACCTTGCCGTCGCCGTCGAACTCGGCCACGCCGTAGCGTTCCGGGTCGCTGACCCAGTAGCCGAAGACGGTCGCGCCGACCTGGCGCTGGTCGGCGCGCTTGAGCATCGCCGTAAGCCCGGGGCCGTGGAAGATGTTGTCGCCGAGCACCAGGCAACTGGGCTGACCATCCAGGAACTGACGCCCGATCAGGAATGCCTGGGCGAGACCATCCGGGCTGGGCTGGGCTTCGTATTCGATGCGCATGCCCCACTGCGAACCGTCGCCGAGCAGGTGCTTGAAAAGCGCCTGCTCGTGCGGGGTGTTGATGATCAGCACCTCGCGGATCCCGGCCAGCATCAGCACGCTGAGCGGGTAGTAGATCATTGGCTTGTCGTAGACCGGCAGCAGCTGCTTGCTGATCGCCTGCGTGATCGGGTACAGGCGCGTGCCCGATCCGCCGGCCAGAATAATGCCCTTCCTCATATGCGAGTCCCTCGCAAGAACCCGCACATCCACGTGCGGACTTTCCAATGCCGCAGCTCGCTTCGATGATTCTTCATGTCGCGTCGCCGATGCGTTCAAGGCGATAGCTGCCGTCGAGCACGCGCCGCACCCAGGGCTGGTTGTCGAGGTACCAGTCCACGGTCCGCGCCATGCCCTGCTCGAACGTGACCGTCGGTGCCCAGCCCAGTTCGTCCTTCAGCTTGCTTGCGTCGATGGCGTAACGACGGTCGTGGCCCGGCCGATCCTTCACGTAGGTGATCAGCGAGCGTCGCGGGGCACCGTTGGCGAGTGGATGGCGCTCGTCGAGCAGGCGGCAGATCGTGTTGACGACGTTGATGTTCTGCTGCTCGGCGTCGCCGCCGACGTTGTAGGTCTCCCCGACCCGGCCGTCCTCCAGCACGCGACGAATCGCAGCGCAGTGATCGCCGACGTACAGCCAGTCGCGAACGTTGAGGCCATCGCCGTACACCGGCAGCGGTTCGCCGGCGAGCGCCTTGGCGATCACCAGCGGGATGAGCTTTTCGGGGAACTGGTACGGCCCGTAATTGTTGGAGCAGTTGGTGGTGAGGACCGGGAGCCCATAGGTGTGGTGGAACGCGCGGACCAGGTGGTCGGAGGCGGCCTTGGAGGCCGAATACGGCGAGTTCGGCGCGAACGGCGTCTGCTCGGTGAAATGACCGGTGTCGCCCAGCGAGCCATAGACCTCGTCGGTGGAGACATGCAGGAAGCGGAACACGTCGCGGCCCGCGGCGTCGAGCGACTTCCAGTAGTCGCGCGCCTTCTCCAGCAGGCTGAGCGTGCCGACGACGTTGGTCTGCACGAACGCGGCCGGGCCGTCGATCGAGCGATCGACGTGGCTTTCGGCCGCGAAGTTGATGATCGCGTCCGGCCGATGCTCCGCCAGCAGCCGCTCGACCAGTCCCGCGTCGCCGATATCGCCCTGCACGAACACGTGGTTCGCATCGCCATCCAGGGGACTGAGCGTGTCCAGGTTGCCGGCGTAGGTCAGCGCATCCAGGTTGACCACCCGGATGCCGCGCCGTACCGCGTCGAGAACAAAGTTACCGCCAATGAAACCGGCACCGCCGGTCACTAACCAGGTGCGCACTCGTTACTCCAGGAAATAAGACCAATGCCCGCCGATGCCTGCGGCGGAAAATCACGCGACGCGGCGATCAGAACGGGATGTCGTCGTCGGCAAAGTCGTCGGAGAAATCGTTCGACTTGGCCGGGGGGGCTTCGCGACGGGGGCCGCCGGACTCCTGGCGCGCGGGCGGACGCGACGGTCGCTCGCTGCGGCCGCCGCCAGACTCGCTGCGTGCGCCACCGCCACCTTCGCCGCCCAGCATCTGCATCTCGTCGGCCACGATGTCGGTGAAGTACTTCTCCACGCCGTCCTGGCCGGTGTACTTGTCGTAGCGGATCGACCCTTCGATGTAGACCTGGCGGCCCTTCTTGAGGTATTCGCCGGCGATCTCCCCGAGCTTGCCGAACAGCTTGACGCGATGCCATTCGGTCTTCTCGATCTGGTTGCCTTCCTTGTCCTTGCGCACGCTGGTGGTGGCCAGCGACAGGGAGCAGACGGCCATGCCGCCCTGGGTGTACTTGATCTCGGGGTCGTTGCCGAGGTTGCCGACCAGGATCACTTTGTTGACGCCACGTGCCATGGATGCGGTCCTTATGTTCTGTCAGCGGGAGCGTGTCGCCGAGGCGGCGACGGGCAGCGCAGTATAACCGCGAGCCTCGGCCGCGGCCGTCGGACGGCTCCGCGGACCGGAGTAGGAATTGTCCGATCCGGTCCGGGAACACGGCCCAGAACTGGGCCTCGGGCCCGGAAAGCCGCCGCCGCCCTATAATCCCAGCCCTCACCGGCCGAGCCACCCATGCACACCAGCGCCCCGCCATCGCAGGTTCTCGACCTCCCGGCCATCCAGTCGCTCGCCGGCCCGGACATGGCGGCGGTCGACCGGCTGATCCGGCAGCGCCTGACCTCGGACGTGGTGCTGATCAACCAGGTCGCCGAGTACATCATCGGTGCCGGCGGCAAGCGGCTGCGGCCGATGCTGCTGCTGCTGGCGGCCGCAAGCCTGGGCCACCGCGGGCCGCGCGCGCACCAGCTGGCGGCGGTGGTCGAGTTCATCCATACCTCCACGCTGCTGCACGACGACGTGGTCGACGAGTCCGATCTGCGCCGCGGCCGCAAGACCGCCAACGCGGTCTGGGGCAACGCGGCCAGCGTGCTGGTCGGCGATTTCCTCTACTCGCGCAGCTTCCAGATGATGGTCGAACTGGACGACATGCCGGTGATGCGCATCCTGGCCGATACCACCAACGCGATCGCCGAGGGCGAGGTGCTGCAGTTGCTGCACGTGCGCAACCCCGACACGGACGAAGCCGCCTACCTGCGCGTGATCGAGCGCAAGACCGCGGTGCTGTTCGCCGCGGCAACCCGGCTGGGCGCGCTGCTGGCGGGGGTCGATGCGGACCGGCAGCAGCAACTGCACGACTTCGGCCTCAACCTGGGCTACGCGTTCCAGATCGCCGACGACGTGCTCGATTACGCGTCCGACGCCGCCACGATGGGCAAGAACCTCGGCGACGACCTCGCCGAAGGCAAGGCGACCTTGCCGCTGATCCATGCGATCACCCATTCCGATGCCGAAACCGCGTCACGCCTGAGGGCTGCGATCCAGGACGGCGACGCGACGGCGATGCCCGAGGTGCTGGCGGCGATCCACGCGGCTGGCGGGCTGGATTACGCGCGCGCGCTCGCCGGCCGCTACGCCGATGCCGCCGAGCGTGCCCTCGACGGATTGGACGAGAGCGAGGCGCTGGCAGCACTGCGGGGACTGGCGCGCTACTCGGTGAGCCGCGACCACTGATGCCGTTCGACGGCGAGCGCGCGGCCAAGGCGCCGGCGCTCAGGCGACGCCAAGCCCTTCGATGGCACTGATCGCCTCCGGATCGAACCCGGCGAGCCTTGCGAAATCGCGACCGCGCTCGACGTAATCGCAGTACGGGCCAAAGCTTGGCGCCCCCGGCGAAAGCAGCATCACGCCCTCCCCCGCGAGCAGCATGCGCGCCGCTTCCATCGCGGCGGGCAGGTCGGTGGCGGAGGCCAGCGCGAACCCGGCGGTCGCCGAGATCGGGCCAAGCGCGTCCGCGATGCGCGGACCGTTCTGGCCCATGGTCACGATCGCCGCCGGCGAACGCCGCTGCATCGCCGCCGCGAAACCGTCCCAGTCGACGCCACGGTCGTGACCACCGACCAGGATCGCCACGCGGCGATCCGCGAAGCACTCCAGCGCGGCCAGGCTCGCGTGCGGCGTGGTGCTGATGGAGTCGTTGACGTAGGTGATGCCCGCGCGCGTGCCGAGTGTCTGCAGGCGGTGCGGCAGTGGCTTGAACCCCGCTGCGTGCATCGCCAGCGGTGCGGCGTCCAGGCCCAGCGCGTCGATGGCGGCCAGCACCGCGCACAGATTGCTTCGGTTGTGCCGCCCGGGCAGCGGGAGCGAGCGCGTATCCATGACCGGAAGATCGCCGCGGAACAGGTGATCGTCGCGAAGGTGCCACCCGTCCGCGCGCCCGAACCATCGCACCTGGCTGTCGGGCAGCACCAGGCCCGCCAGTTGCGGATCCTCGGCATTGAGCACCGCAATGCGCGGGCGCGCACCGGTCAGCAGACGCAGCTTGTCCTCGACGTAGCGCCTCTGCGAGCCGTGCCAGTCCAGGTGTTCGGGAAACAAGTTGAGCGCGATCGCCACCTCCGGCCGCGCCCCGCTGGCCGCGACATCGCCGGTCTGGTAACTGGACAGCTCGATCGCGCGGAACTCCGGCTGCGGATGCTCGGGCAGCTCCAGCAACGGCAGACCGATGTTGCCGGCCAGTGCGGTGCGGTGCCCGCCGGCGCGCAGCAGGTGGGCGAGCAGCGCCGTCGTGGTGCTCTTGCCCTTGGTACCGGTGACGCAGACGGTCCGCGCGACCAGCCCATCGGCATTAGCATGCGCGGCAAACCACAGCGTCGTGCCGCCGACGAACTGCGTGCCGCCGGCTTTGGCTTGCATCGCCTCCGGCCCGTACGGGCTGATCCCGGGGGATTTGACCACGATGTCGAATTCACCCAGCGCGTCGCCCGTGGCCTCGGTCTCCACGACCAGCAGCGGATCGCCGACGCCCGTCGCATCCCCGACCTCGGGCGCCGTGCAGAACAGCGTCAGCGGCTGCCCCGGCAATTGCGCGCGGATCGACCGGTACGCGGCGCGGCCTTCCCGGCCCCAGCCCCACAGCGCGACGCGGCGGCCCTCAAGTCGAGAGATGCGCACGCAACCCTTCCCACAGTGGCGCCGGAATGCGATGCACCTCGTCGACCACCAGCAGCGGATCGATTGCCAGGTCATCGCCCGGCAACTGCGGCCGGATCTCGCGCGCGAAGCGTTCGACCAGCGCGTCCTCCTTCCATTCGGGCCGTTGCGCGAGCGCGGCCATCGCCGCACGCGATTCGCGACCTTCGCCGACGCATTCGAAGGGCTTGTGGTCCTCGAACTCGAGCAGCGCATCGAAGCCCGCGGTCTGCGCCGGGTCGTCGAGCAGGTTGCGGCCGAAGATGCCCACGAGCCGCGGCTTGGGCATGAACGGCGCCAGCGCGAGGAACACGAAGTGGCACTTCGGGCAGATCCCGCACCAGCGGTTGACCGGGCGCTCGCCGAGAATGTGGAAATTGCGGTTGCAGCTGCTGAAGTGCGCGTCGTAGCGGTCGGTCTTGCTGAACTGACGCGCGACCGCCAGCTCGCTGAGCGGCCGCAACAGCGAGTAGTACTTGAGATCGGCGGCGAGGTGGCGCTGCACGTAGTCGCCGAATGCCGACTCGAATTCCCAGCCCTTGGACCACTGGTGATTGACCTCGGTGGTGCTCTGGCCATCGTCGCTGCGGATCAGGCTGCCGTAGCTTGCGGAGCGTTCGTTGGAAAACACCACCTGGTCGGCGTCCTGCAGCAGCGCGGCGAGCACCAGGATCGCCGAGTTCAGGGCGGTCACCGGAATATGTCCGTTGAGCGCGCCCTGGCGGTTGAACTCGAACAATTGCGGCGCCAGCGTGCGCCCGATGTTGAGCACCGGCAGGCCGGTACGCAGCGCGCAGGCCGCGATCAGCTGCGAGCCGCCGATCCAGGTCACCGTCTGCGGCACGCCGAGCGCGCGCAGCGCCTCGATGCTGACCAGCGAATCCTTGCCGCCACCGATCGCGACAAGTGCGTGTTCGCGCAGGTCCAGCGCCGGCGCGGCGTGGCCGCGGTTTGCCAATGCCGCACTCGCGTCGCCTTCGGCTCCCTCTCCCCCGCTTCCGGGGGAGAGGACTGATGTGACACGAGCGCCCGCTACCGCCCCCTCTCCTCCGCTCGCGGGGGAGAGGGCTGGGGTGAGGGGGGCTCCACCGCTCGTGGAGTCCGAACCCACCGGAAACACGATCTTCCCGTGCAGATCCAACCCGTTCCGGTACGCAAACTCGCCGAGCCCATTCTCATAGATCAGCTCCAACAACGCGGCGGTATCGGCATCGATCCAGTACGAGTCGATCCTTATCTCCAAAGGCACCGCCGCCTTGTAATAGCTGATCCCGACAATCAGGTGCAGCAGCCGAAGCGCGCGCTCCACCGCCGTCGCGCGCTCGCCATCGAGCGCGAACGGCGCACCGGCGAACGTCACCGTCTCGATCAACTCCGGACCGTCGTCGAACGCATACACCAGCTGCGCGATGCCGCTTGCCGGATCGAGGTTGCAGCGCACGAAGCGGAACGATCCGATCGCGTCGCGCTGGAATTTCCACTCACTCATCGATGATGTCCTCTGCCGGCAACGCCCGCAGGTTGTAGGTGTTCGCCATCGCCATGCCGTATGCGCCGGCGTCGGCCACCAGCAGCACGTCGTCCTCGGTGGTGGCGGTCGGTAGCGGGCGCTGCTGGCCGAGCACGTCGCCGCTCTCGCAGATCGGCCCGACCACGTCGAATGCGCCGGTGGCGTCGTCGTCGAGCCTGCTCAGGTTGTGGATGGCGTGGTAGGCCTCGTAGATCGCCGGGCGCATCAGCGCGTTCATGCCGGCGTCGGCACCGATGCGGCGCACGCCATCCTTCTCGATGACCTGGGTCACCGACAGCAGCAGCACGCCCGCCTCGGCCACGAGATAGCGCCCGGGTTCCACCACCAAACCGTAACTCGGATAGGCCGTCTTGATTCCCTCGAGCCCTTCGCGCCATCGCGCAAAGTCGAATTCCTGCGCATCGGGGGTGTACGCGATCGGCAGTCCACCGCCGATGTCGATCGTCTCCACCGTGCCGACTTCGTCGGCCAGCCCGGCCAGTTGCGCGTGCACCTCGTGCCAGTGCCGGGGATCGTCGATACCGCTGCCCAGGTGCGCGTGCAGCCCGCTGATGCGCATGTCGAGCTTTCTCGCCTGGGCCAGGAACGCATCGAAGCGCGCCAGCGGCAGGCCGAACTTCGCCGCCGCCCCGCCGGTGCGTACCTTCGCGTGGTGGCCCTCGCCGCGGCCCAGGTCCAGACGCAGCCATACCGTGCGACCGGCGAACACCTGCGGCCAGCGCTGCAGGGCCTCGACGTTGTCGATCGTGACGGTGACGCCGCGTGCGAATGCCGCCTCGTACTCGCGGCGCGGGGCGAAGCTCGGAGTGAACAGAACGTGCTGCGGGGCGAACTGCGGCAGGCTGGCGAAGATGTGCTCGAGTTCGCCCAGCGACACGCATTCCAGGCCGAATCCCTCTTCGGTCACGGCGCGCAGGATGGCCGGATGCGGGTTGGCCTTGATCGCATAGAAGCAGCGGTCGATGACCGTGATCGCGCTCAGCGCCCGCGCCCGCGCGCGCACCGTTTGCAGGTCGTACACGTAGCGCGGCGTGCCGGCCTGCGCGCGCTTCAGCAGTTCCGATCGCGCCTGCGACCACCACGGAGTGCCGCGTGTCGATCTGCCGTGGCATATCTCGCGCCAGCTCGGCCCGAACACGCTCGCGTCGCGCACAGGCATCGCGCCGCTGCGGATCAGCGCGGCATGCAGTTGCGGCAGCAGCCCGTCGGCATCGGCCTCGTCGATCACGAACGTGAGGTTGAGGTCGTTGGAGGACTGCGAAATCAGGTGCACGCGTTCCTGCCCGAACGTCGCCCAGATGTCCGACAGCCGATGCAGCAGCGAACGCATGCCGCGCCCGACCAGGGTGATCGCCGCGCACGGGGCGATGACCTTCACCCGGCAGACCTCGGCCAGGTCCGTGGACAAGGCCTGCAGCACGTTGGTGGTGACCAGGTTCTCGCTGGGATCCAGCGATACGGTCACGTTGGTTTCCGAGGAGCCGATCAGGTCGACCGAGAGGCCGTGGCGCTTGAAGCGATCGAAGATGTCGGCAAGAAAACCCACCTGCTGCCACATGCCGACGCTTTCCATCGACACCAGCACGATGCCGTTGCGGCGGCTGATTGCCTTGACCCCGGGCACGGTGGCCGCGCTGGCATCGATGCGCGTGCCCGGAAGCTGCGGACGTTCGGTGTCGAGGATCGCCAGCGGCACGCCGGCATCGCGACACGGGCCGATCGCGCGTGGGTGCAGCACCTTGGCGCCGGTCGTGGCGATTTCCTGCGCTTCGGCGTAATCCAGCCGGGCCAGCAGCCTGGCGTCGGGCACCTCGCGCGGGTTAGCGCTGAACATGCCGGGCACGTCGGTCCATATCTCCACGCGCCTGGCCTGCAGCAGCGCGCCGAAGTACGCGGCCGAAGTGTCGGAACCGCCGCGGCCGAGGATCGCGGTGCCACCATCGCCGTGGCGCGCGATGAAGCCCTGGGTCACCAGCATCGGCGCGGGCTGGCGGGCAAAGCGCGTGCCGAAGTCCGGGCTGCCTTCGCTCCGGCAGTTGACCGCCAGCCGTGTCGCCCAGGCGCTCTGGTTCGGCAGCGCGACCGCATCCAGCCAGCCGCGGGCATCGCACCAGCCGCAATCGACGCCCTGCGACGCCAGGTACGCAGCGCCGAGCGTGGAGGACAACAGTTCGCCCTGCGCGAGCATCTCGGCCTGCCAGTCCAGTGGCCGCGACTGCGCGCGAGCCTCCGAGCCGAGCGCACGCAGCCCCAGCAGGCGCTCGCCGAGGACGGCATCGCAATCCAGGCCGAGCTCGCTGCAGAACTCACGGTGGCGCTCGATCAGCGCATCGATGCGGGCCTGGCTGTCGGCTGCGCCATCGCAGATCGCCTGCAGCTCGTTGGTGACGCCCGAGAGGGCCGACACCACGACCAGCACGTGCACGCCTTCGTCCTGGATGCGTTTGCCGGCGAGCTGCCCGATCGTGTCCCAGCGATGGCGCCGCGACACCGAGGTGCCGCCGAACTTGAGTACCACCCAACCACACGATTCCGCCACCGCACCCGTCCCCAGCCGTAGAATTGCGCGCCCACCGATCGATTCGCCCCCGCGCGCCGCGCGCGGAAGTGCAAGTCTAGTCGAAGCCCCACGCACCGGACCCGAAATGACGCTGCGCCGTTTTCTGCAAATGGATGTCTTTGCCCAGCGCCCCGGCGCCGGCAACCCCCTGGCCGTGGTGCTGGACGCGGACGAATGCCGCGAAAGCGGCCGCGAGCGCCTCGACGACGAGACGATGCAGGCCATCGCACGCTGGACGCGCCTGCCGGAGACCACGTTCGTGTCCGCGCCGACGCAGCCGGGCGCAAGCTATCGCGTACGGATCTTCAGCCCGCGCCGCGAGGTCCCGTTCGCCGGCCATCCGAGCGTCGGGACCGCGCACGCGGTGCTGGAGTATGGAGTCGCCGAGGCCCCCGACGGAGTCCTGGTCCAGGAAGGGCTCGCCGGCCTGCTCCCACTGTCGATCAGCGGCGAGGGTCCCGCGCGCACGATCTCGGTACGAACTCCGCGATCGCGCCTGCTGGAGACTGTCGCCGCCACCGACTCGCGGGTCGCACCCGCCCTGCGCGGCCTACCGCCCGGGCGCTTGCCACCGGCGCTGATGGACGGAGGACGTCGCTGGTGGCTCGCCGAAGCGAGCGACGAAGCCGCGCTGCGCGCCGCGGTCCCGGACTGGGACGCGATCGGCGAACTGGCCGCCAGCACCGGCGCGATGGGCGTCTGTGCGTTCGCGCGCGCGGATGCGGATGCGGGCAGCGACTACGACCTCGTAGTCCGCGCCTTCGTCGGAGCCCCGGGCCAGTTCGAGGACGCCGCATCGGGCGCCGCGAACGCGACGCTGGCCGCGTGGTTGCGCCACAACGATGCCCTGCCCGGCAGCGATGGCAGTTATGTGGTCAGCCAGGGTCGCGAAGTCGGATTCGACGCGCGGCTGCAGTTGCGGGTCGACGACGAAGGCGAGGTGTGGTCGGGCGGCAGGATCTGCAGCGTGATACGCGGGCATATCGATTGGTGAGTGGACGAACTGTCCAGCCGGCGCGGCTGGTTCGGCACCGGCGAGCGAAGGACACGAACCTGTCAGACCTTCTGCCGACGTGCACCCACAAGCCTGCTCTTGCGAAGCAATCGCTCCGTACGCATCACGTAGAGGACGAAGACCTTCTGACCATCGTAGCGATAGAAAACGCGGCACGGCGGCTCGATGAGCTGGCGATACCGCGACTCGCCCAGCTCCGGGACGCGACTGCCGCTCTCGGGGTGCTCGGCCAGCTGCCCGACGTGTTCGAGAACCCTGCCGACCAGGTCCGAAGCGGCCGCGCGGTTCTCAAGAGCGATGTACTCAGCGACCGCCTCCAGGTCTGCGAGGGCCGGTTCGGACCAGACTATTTCAGCCATCGCGCCAGGCGGACTTTGGCGTCCTCGTGCGAAGCGGTGCGACCTTCGGCTACGGCGTGCTCGCCGCGCGCGATGCCTTCCAGGACACCCATCCGCTGCTGCATGAGCTCATAGCTCTCCACGTCCACCAGGTAAGCGGTTGGCAGCCCGTGCTGGGTGATGAGGATGGGCTCCCTGCTTCGCTCAACATCCGAGAGAAGCTCGGTAGCCTGTCGCTTGAGAGTGGTAACGAGTTCGGTGCGCATGGCAGTGACACTAAAGTATCACTCGGTAGCGTGCAAGTCCCCGACCCGGAGTCCTCGCCAACAAGCACGCGCGGCAACTGTGGGCGATGCTGCCACGCGCGGAATGCTCCGACGCCAATGCCCGGGCGAGGCCCGATGGCGCAGCGGCCGCGAGAACCGCCACCTGCTGATCGAGCAACAGGACGACATATCTACAGCGTCACCACTTTCAACGCCAGAGCGAAGCGGTAGCCCAACAGGTCAGACCGACTGGAGAGAGCCACACTAACAATCCGGTCACCACCAACATGTTCCGGCTGATCCCCGGGCATGGGCAAGACCAATGGGTGAGAGAGGCCTCCGGGTCTGAGGTTTCCCCACCTTTTCCCGCGTCGGATCAAACAGTTGCGCTAACCCAAGGTGTAAAAAAGTGCGCTCATGGCGCAGTCTTCAGGTTACGACACCAGGAGGACTGCGGACCCATGAGCGCAA
>JALYOG010000151.1 GCA_030856985.1 Pseudomonadota bacterium
CTCGCATCCTGTCAGCGAACCCTCGGCCGCGAGCGTTTCAATCTCGCCCCCGCTGGTGCGCCACTCGCTCGCCGCGCGCTGCGCGTCGGCGGTGCTTCCCGGCTCACTCGACAGCGCGACCACGCGAACCTCCAGCGCCGCGGCGCGTGCCAGACGCGCCAGCACGTAGCCATCACCGCCATTGTTGCCAGGGCCGCAGACCACGGAAACTCGACGCGCGTGCGGCCATGCTGCGCGCAACACGTCGAAGGCGGCTTGCGCCGCGCGAGTCATCAATTCATACGCCGGAATTCCGTCGCCTTCGATTGCGGCACGATCGATGGCGCGCACGTCCTCGCAGCGATAGAGCGGCATGCCGATGTCCATGAGTACGATTCTAATGGACACAATGCGACTGGCGCTTGCGTCTAGTGATTGCCGCGAATGCGAAGGCGCGGAAGTCGGCAGGTCAGAGCCAAGCGAAGCTCTGGGCCAACTCACCCAGCCGTCCCGAGCGACTTCGCGCGGCGACTTCTGCAACAGACTTCTATAATGGTCTCGATGAATGCTGCCACCACCATCGACTATGCCCGCCTGACCGAGGACATCCGGGGCTGGGCACGCGAGCTCGGCTTCCAGCAAGCCGGCATCGCCGATGTCGCGCTTGAGTTGGACGAGGCGCATCTGAACGACTGGCTCGCGGCTGGCCAGCACGGCGAAATGGATTACATGGCGCGGCACGGCGCGAAGCGCGCGCGACCCGCGGAGCTGGTTCCCGGCACGCGGCGAGTGATCTCGGTGCGGATGGACTACGGCAGCGACGACGACGATGAGGCCTGGCGCACGCTCGCCGACGGCGAACGCGCCTACGTCGCGCGCTATGCATTGGGGCGCGACTATCACAAGCTGCTGCGCGGCCGGCTGCAGAAACTTGCCGACCGGATCGAAGCCGCGGTCGGTGCGTTCGGCCACCGCGTCTTCGTCGACTCCGCGCCCGTGCTGGAACGCGCGCTGGCGCGCGACGCCGGCATCGGCTGGATCGGCAAGCACACCTGCCTGATCAACCGCGGTGCCGGCTCGTGGTTCTTCCTCGGCGAACTGTTCACGGACCTGCCGCTGCCACTCGATACACCCCCAAGCGCGCACTGTGGTACGTGCACGCGCTGTATCGACATTTGTCCGACGGGCGCGATCATCGCGCCCTACCGCGTCGACGCGCGGCGCTGCATCAGCTATCTCACGATCGAGCTCAAAGGCCCGATCCCGGAGGAACTGCGCCCAAAGATCGGCAACCGCATTTTTGGCTGCGACGACTGCCAACTGGTCTGCCCCTGGAACAAGTTCGCAAAGCGCAACGACGAGCCGGACTTCCGCGCCAGGAACGATCTGGACCGGGCGACACTGGCAGCGCTGTTCGCGTGGACCGAGGAGGAATTCCTGCAGCGCACCGAGGGTTCGGCGATCCGCCGCAGCGGTCACCAGCGCTGGCTGCGCAACATCGCCGTCGCCCTGGGGAATGCACCGACCACCCCGGAGGTGGTCGCGGCGCTGCTCTGGCGACGCGAAGGCGCACAGACGCTGGTGGGCGAGCACGTGGAATGGGCGCTGCAGCGCCACGGAATCGCCTGACCGCACGCGGGCCGGCCAGGCGCCGGCCTGACTGCTGAACGTAGCGGCGCGGGATGAGAACTTGCTGCGCGGGAAACGCTTAGCGCTCCGCGAAAACATGCAAAAAAATTCATGGACTCGCATTCAAGCGCATCCTTTCTTGCGTTTTTTTTTGCGTTCTTTGCGCCCTTCGCGGACAGTATTGCCCACGCGCGGTTACGAGTCAGGCAGCCTGCGCCGGAATCGAATCGTTGGTGTGGGTCAGGCGGTTATCGCAATCGACGTACACCAGCGTCGGCTTGAAATTCGCCGCCTCCGCCTCGTTGCACTGCCCGTAGGCGCAGATGATCACCAGGTCGCCGGGCTGCGCCATGTGCGCGGCGGCGCCGTTGACCGAGATCACGCCACTGCCGGCCTCGCCGCGGATCGCGTAGGTCACGAAGCGGTGGCCGCTGTTGATGTTGTAGATGTGCACCTGCTCGTATTCGCGGATGCCGGAGATGTCCAGCAGCCGCGAGTCGATCGCGCACGAGCCCTCGTAATGCAGCTCGGCGTGGGTGACTGTGGCACGGTGGATCTTGGCTTTGAGCAGGTTCAGTTGCATCGACTCGGGCTCCGTCCGCCAACCGCGGGCGACTTCATGCGAAATTCTAGCAGTGCATGGCGCGTCGCAACATAACTGAAGCGCGACGCAGCGTTGCAGCTTTCGTTCTCGGTCCGATCAGGCCTCGAACTCGAGGTTGTCGATCAGCCGCGTCCGACCGAGCCGGACCGCCACCAGCGCCACCAGGTCGCCCCGCTCGCGCTCCGCCGGCAAGCCCAGGTCGCGCCGGCGGACCACGGCGTAGTCGAGCACGAATCCCGCCGCCTGCAACCGCTCCGCCGCGCTGGCCTCCACTTCCGCGCAAGCCACGCCCTCCTGCACGGCGGCCCGCATCCAGCGCAGGCATTCGAAGATCGCCGCCGCCGCAGGCCGCTGCGCCGGGGTGAGGTACTGGTTGCGCGAACTCATCGCCAGGCCGTCGGCCTCGCGCATCGTCGGCGCGCCGATGATCTCCACCGGAAACGCCAGGTCGCGCACCAGGTACCGGACCACCGCGAGCTGCTGGTAGTCCTTGCAGCCGAAGACCGCCACATCCGCTTGCACCTGGTTCAGCAGCCGCGCAACGACGGTCGCGACACCGTCCAGGTGGCCAGGACGATGCACCCCTTCGAGGGAGTCGCTGAGGCCGGGAACGCTGATGCGCACGGTCGCCTCCGCGCCGAACGGATACATCGTCGCCACCGACGGCAGCCACAGCAGGTCGCAGCCGCCGGCGTCGAGCCGCTCCGTGTCCGCTTCGATCGTGCGCGGGTACTGGGCGAAGTCCTCGTTCGGCCCGAACTGGGTGGGGTTGACGAAGATGCTCGTCACCACCCGGTCCGCGTTGGCCCGCGCTTGCCGGACCAGCGCCAGGTGGCCCGCATGCAGGTTGCCCATGGTCGGCACGAAGCCGATGTGCTCGCCGGCGCGCTTCCACTGCGCGATTCGCTCGCGCAGCTCAGGCAGCTGGCTGACGGTCTGGATCATGGGTTTCACTGCGCGTGGCTGGTATGGAAACGGGAACGAAAGCCGGCCGGCATTCGTGCGCTCAGGCGTAGGAGTTTTCCGCCGCGGGAAAGCTGCCATCGCGGACCGCGCGCGCAAAGGCCTCGACCGCACCGGCGACGGAGCCGCCCTGGCCAAGAAAATCCTTGACGAACTTCGGCCTGCGGTGGCCGCTCTGGAGCCCGAGCAGATCGTGCAGCACCAGCACCTGTCCATCGCACTGCGGGCCGGCGCCGATGCCGATCGTGGGAATGCCGATCTCGGCGGTAACGGCTGCGGCGACGCTGCTCGGGACGCATTCCAGCACCAGCAACGATGCGCCGGCGGCTGCGACTTCGCGCGCATCCTGGCGCAGGCGCTCGGCGGCCGTTTCGTCGCGCGCCTGCACCTTGTAGCCACCGAGCCGAAGCACCGACTGCGGGGTCAGCCCGAGATGCGCGCACACCGGCACCTCGCGGTCGACCAGGAAGCGGATCGTGTCGAGCTTGTGTCCCGCGCCTTCGAGCTTGACCATCGCCGCGCCGGCCTGGAGGAACCGCGTGGACGTCTCCAGCGCGCGTTCGGCGGTCGCGTCCGACTGGAAAGGCAGGTCGGCGACCAGCAACGCGCGGGCCAGGCCGCGTGCGACGCAGGCGGTGTGGTATTCGATGTCGCGCACCGTCACCGGCAGGGTGCTGCCGTGCCCCTGCACCACCATGCCCAGCGAATCGCCGACCAGCACCAGGTCGGTGCCCGCCGCGTCCAGGGTGCGGGCGAACCCCGCGTCGTAGCAGGTCAGCATCACCAGCTTGCGGCCTTCGCGCTTGGCATCGTGCAACGCGGGAACCGTCCAGGGCTTTTCGTTGGTCGTGGAGCTGTACATGTCGTGGGTCCTGGATGGGCGGTACGCCGGGCGCGCGGTAGGTGCTCAGGCCGCAGCCGGCGGGTCGGCACACGGTAGCGCGTGGATGTCGCCGGCAGCCAGCGCCGAGAGCGCAAGCTGCGCCGGCCCCACGCCCGGTATCACCGCCGAAGGCGCGATCTCCACCAGCGGCAGCAGTGCGAACGCACGCTCGTGCAGGTGCGGATGCGGCACCCGCAGGCCGGCCTCGTCGATCACATGTTCGCCGTACAGCAGTAGGTCCAGGTCGAGTGTGCGCGGACCCCAGCGATCGTCGCCGCGCTCGCGCCCGGCTTGTCGCTCGATGCCCAGCATCGCGGCGAGCAACTCCTGCGCACCCAGGCGCGTGTGGATCGTCGCCGCCGCGTTGACGAAGTCGGGCTGCGAGGTCATGCCCCAGGCCGGAGTGCGGTAAAGCCGCGATGCGCGCATCAGGCGCGTACCCGGGATGCGGCCGATCTCGGCAAACGCCGCCTGCACGATGCGCGCGCTGTCTCCCAGGTTGCTGCCCAGACCGATGCAGGCAGCGACCATGCCGGCCGGCGCATCATCCACGCGATGCTGCTTCATTCGCTGGTGCTGGTCGACCCGCGGCGACGCCGGCGACGGCGGCGCGGTACCCCGGCCTCGCTCTGCGCGCCCTCATCCGTTCCGGCATGTGCGCCGCCAGCTGCCAACTGCGACGAAAGCGCCTCGCCCGGCTGGGTCTGCGCCTCGCGCCAGAATTCGACGTCTTCGGCGTGCTCCGGCGATGCGGCCATGCGCAGCACCAGGAAATCGAACGCGGCGCGAAAGCGCGGATGCGCCAGCAGGCGGAACACGCGCTTGCGCTGGCGCTGCGAGAACCGCGACTGCAACAGCCAGATCTCCTGCATCGGCAGCGAGAACCGGCGCGGCAATGCCAGCGTGGACAGCTGATGCACCGTGACCCGGTCGGCAGCGCGGCGCTCGGCCTCGATCGCGTTCATGCCCTGCGCCTGCAGCGACATCAGCGCGCGGCAGTAGGCCGGCCACAGCAGCAGCGCGAACAGGAACGCCGGCGACACCGGTTCGTCGTTGGCGACCCGCTCGTCGGTACCGCGAAGCCCTTCGAGCAGCATCCGGCGCAGTGCGCCGCTGCGATTGGATTGCAGCGCCGCGGCGCTTTCGGGCAGCAGGGCCGGCAGCAGGCCGTGCTGCTCCAGCGCGAGGAAGCTCGCGACCGCGTGCCCGGACAGGAACATCTTCAGGCATTCCTCGAACAGGCGCGCCGGGGCCGCCTCGGCCAGCAGCGGCGCCAGCCGCGGGATCGGCGCGGCGGTGGCGGCCTCGATCTGGAAATCCAGCTTCGCCGCCAGGCGCACCGCGCGCAGCATCCGCACCGGGTCCTCGCGGTAGCGCGTCTCCGGGTCGCCGATCAGGCGAAGCAGGCGGTTGCGCACGTCCTCGAAACCGCCGGCGTAGTCGCGCACCGAGAAATCCTCGATGGCGTAATACAGCGCATTAGCGGTGAAGTCGCGACGGATCGCATCTTCCTCGATCAGCCCGTAGACATTGTCGCGAAGCAGCCTGCCGCCCTCGTGCAGCTCGCGGTCGCCGCTGCCGTCGTCGATGTTGGCGCGAAAGGTCGCGACCTCGATGATCTCCCGACCGAACACCACGTGCGCCAGGCGGAACCTGCGGCCGATGAGCCGGCAGTTCCTGAACTGCTGCTTGACCTGCTCGGGCGTCGCGTCGGTCGCGACGTCGTAGTCCTTCGGGTGTCCGCCGACCAGCAGATCGCGCACCGCCCCGCCGACCAGATAGGCGTCGAAACCGGCTTCGCGCAGGCGGTAGAGGACGCGCAACGCGTTGGGACTGATGTCCTTGCGCGAGACGTTGTGCTGGTCGCGCGGGATGACCCGAAGGCTCGGGTCCGGCAGGTCAAGATTGGCTGGTATCAAGCGGGGACCACCGCAGCTGGAAAATTTCTGGAGAAAATCCGTTGCCGGGGGCAACAGCGCCGCCTATACTAGCAGGCCGCGTGACGTTGAGAGTCCGACGCGGGCTTCGCTCCCATCGTCTAGAGGCCTAGGACGTGGCCCTCTCAAGGCTAAAACACGAGTTCGAATCTCGTTGGGAGCACCACTTTAAGCGACCGCTACTTTAGCGACTTGTACAAACGAGTAGTTCGCCAGGACCCGCGCAGCGATGCGCGGGTCTTTTTTTGTGCGCGTCGGGGATGAAACCGGGAGTCGGGACCCGCTGGATCAAGAGCCATTCGCGGCCAACCGCCCGCCTTCGACCTCCGGTGTCGCGCCGTCGAACTGCCCGCAACGCTTGTCCCCAGTCCCGGTCCCGACCCCCCGACCCGAAGTGTTGGCTACAATTGCACTCCGAACCTTTCCACCGGAAGTTCCCATGCCGTTCGTCGTCACCGAAGCATGCATCAAGTGCAAATACACCGACTGCGTCGAGGTGTGCCCGGTCGACTGCTTCCACGAGGGGCCGAACTTTCTCGCGATCGATCCGGACGAGTGCATCGATTGCACCCTGTGCGAGCCGGAGTGCCCGGTCAACGCGATCTATCCCGAAGACGACGTGCCCGCCGGACAGGAAGTTTTCGTCGCCCTCAACGCCGAACTCGCCAAGGCCTGGCCGGTGATCACCACGCGCAAGGACGCCCCGCCCGATGCCAAGGAGTGGGACGACAAGACCGGCAAGCTCGATCTGCTGGAGCGATGATCCGCGGGCGCCGGTCGGATCCGGCGCCGCGGAGTCAGTCCCGGCGTTCCCGCGCAATCACCACGCCGCGCGCGGCCAGGCGCAGGCTCACTTGCCGGCGATCGCCCCGCGCAGGGCCATGATCAGGCGGGTCGGTGCCTCGCCAGCGGCCGGCAGGCCACGGGGATCGACCGCCGATACATACACCGACGGCCCGACCTCGGCGACACGTACCAGGAAATTGCTGTCCTGGTAGTTCACGTCGAACACTCCCAGGCCGATGGCGCGGCTTGCGATCTGCACGCCTTCGATCTCGGCCAGGGCCGCCTCGACCTTCGAATAGACCTGGTCGCGCGTGCCGGTGGTGGTGAATCCGACCGCCGTTGCGGCCGCCGGACGCGCTGTCGCCGCCGTGGCTGCCGCCGATGCCACTCCGGGCGAGTTGAGCGACGCCGAGCTGTTGGGCCGGTCCAGGTCGGGCGGAACCTCCAGCGGACGGCTCTCCGGACTCTGTGCATACAGCTCATCGGTCTTGCGGAACCAGGCGCAGCCGGAGGTGGCGACCAGGCTCAGGAGCAACACGCCGCCCAAGGCAAGGCGCGTGTTAGGGACGGACGTGTTCGGGGCGGAACGGACAGGGTAGGAAGGCATTTGAATCTCCTGCGGGGGTCAGGCCGCGAGCGGGTCGCGGCAGGCATGTTCCAGATCGCGGACGGCAACGGCCATGGCTGCGGCGGCATCGGCATGGGCGGCCGACAACACTTGCAACGGTAGACGCAGACGGTGACCGATGCCCTGCCGCGTCAGCAGGGCCTTGACCGGAATCGGGTTGGGTTCAACGGCGAGGAAGTCGTACACCGGCACGAGGCGCGCGTTCCACTCCTCGGCATCCCTGGGCTTGCGGCCACACGCCAGATCGCACAGGTGCCGGAACGATGCGGGGAGCACGTTCGATGCGACCGAGACGACGCCGTCCGCGCCGGCCAGCATTGCGCGGCACGCGGTGGGATCGTCGCCGCTGAGCACCGCGAACGACCGGTCGCCCAGTGCCAGCAGCGCCGCCATGCGCTCCGGATCGTCGTGCGCTTCCTTGATGCCGACGATGCGCGGATGGCCGGCCAGCTGCTCCACGGTTTCGGGCAGCATGTCCACGCCGGTGCGTCCGGGCACGTTGTAGAGGATCACCGGCAGGCCACCGTCGTCGGCCACGGCACGATAGTGTGCGATCAGTCCCCCCTGGGTGGGGCGCACATAGGGCGGGGTGACCACGAGCGCGGCATCGGCTCCCAGCGCCGCGGCGCGGCGCGTCTGTTCGATCGTCTTGGCGGTGTTCGACAATCCGGTGCCGGCCAGCACCGGGATGCGGCCGAGCACATGCTCCACTGCGCAGCGCAGCAGAACTTCGAATTCGCTGTCGAGCAATGCGGCCGCCTCGCCCGTGGAACCGGCGACCACGACGCCCTCGGTGCCCGCTTCGATCTGCATGTCCAGCAGCCTGCGCCAGGCATCCATGTCGATTTCGCCGTCGGCGCTGAAAGGCGTCGCCAGAGCGGTGATGCTGCCGGTTGGTCGCACGGAGGGAGCCTTCTGTAGGAATTGGAGAGCTGGCGCAGGCGTTGCGCGACGCCCGATGTTACTTGCGGCGCGAAAGCACGGGCAAGTATGCTGCAAGAAGGCTGCATCCACTAAGCAGCCCCCCATTCACCCTCCGCGCAGCCGATGGTTGCGGGGCCAGCCCCACCCTTTGCAGGCGCCGCCTTGACCGACACCGATTCCACCGCCCGGCCGTCGCCGAACGAAAACCACCTGCTGATCAACGCCTATACGACGCATCCGGAATCGCCCCTGTTGTCGGTGAGCCGAAGGATCACCGACAGCGGCTGCAACCTGGTGGACGCGCGCCTGTCCACGGTCGGCCGGGACGTGTCGGTGACCGCGCTGGCGGTGGGCTCGTGGGACGCAGTGGCCAAGCTGGAGGCGATGCTGACCCGGCTGGAGCGCGAGGAAAACCTCAAGCTCGTCTGGTACCGCACTGGACCCAAGCAGGTGCAGTCCAACCTGCTGCCCTACATCGTGGAAGTCGTGGCCGCCGACAAGCCGGGCATCCTGTTCCAGCTGGCCGACTTTTTCGACCGCCAGGGCATCACCGTGGAAAGCCTGCACTGTTCCCGGTACCGGGCGATGCAGACCGGTGCGGACATGTTCTCCTCGCAGATCACCATCGGCGTCCCCGCCAGCATGCACATCGCCGCGCTTCGCGACGATTTTCTCGAGTTCTGCGACCATCTGAACCTGGACGCGATCATGGACCCGATGAAGTTCTGACCATGCCCGACACCGGCGACCGCGCCTACGGATCCGATACTGCAGACCTTCCGCTCGCCCTGTCCAGCGGCTCCGACGCACGGCTTTCCGACTACCGGGGCCGCTGGCTGGTGCTGTATTTCTATCCGAAGGACAACACTCCCGGCTGCACCACGCAGGGCCAAAACTTCAACGCGTTGCTGCCGCAGTTCGAAGCCTGCGGGGCCAGCGTGCTGGGCGTCTCGCGCGACTCGGCCAGGACCCACCAGAATTTCAGCGCCCGGCACGGCTTCGGCTTCGACCTGGTCAGCGACACCGGCGAGAGCCTGTGCAGGGCGTTCGGGGTCATCAAGGAGAAGAACATGTACGGACGCAAGGCGATGGGCATCGAGCGCAGCACCTTCCTGATCGACCCGGCCGGCGTCGTCGTGCAGTGCTGGCGGCAGGTCAAGGTGCCCGGCCACGCCCAGGCGGTGCTCGACGCACTCAAGGCCGCCTCCACACAGTGACAACCCACGCATGCGTGACACTGGCGACTGCCCGCACGCGGGGCGGCCCGGCGTGGCGCTGCACGATCGTCCGCCACCGGAAACCCGGAATGACTGAAATGCCGATCTGCTCCCATCAACGACGGAGTTCGCGATGACCGTAAGCAAGCGGATATACGTGCTCGACACCAATGTGCTGATGCACGATCCCACCGCGCTGTTCCGCTTCGAAGAGCACGATGTGTACCTGCCGATGCAGGTCATCGAGGAGCTCGACAACGGCAAGAAAGGCACCACCGAAGCCAGCCGCAACGCGCGCCAGGTGAGCCGCTTCATCAATGAGCTGATCGAGGTCGAAGGCACCGGCCAGATCGCGGCCGGGCTGACCCTGAGCCGCCCCAACGGGCTGCAGCTGCGAGGCCCGCAGTCGATCGGCAAGCTGCGCTTCCAGACCGGATCCTTCGAGGCCGGCAAGCGCTTCGGCACGGTGATTCCCGACAACCAGATCCTCGGCGCCATCCTCGCTCTGCAAGAGGCGGAGCCCACGCTGGATGTGATCTTCGTCTCCAAGGACATCAACCTCCGGATCAAGGCGGCGATCGCCAAGATCGTGTCGGAAGACTACGAGAACGACCGCGCGCTCGACGATTTCAGCCTGCTCTACACCGGCGCGACCGCGCTCCCGGAGAACTTCTGGGAGCGGCACGGCGACGATCTGCGCTCGTGGACCGACAAGGGCCGGACCTACTACGAGATTGCCCAAAGCGACGACGAGGACTGGTATCCGAACCAGTTCCTCTACCTGCCCGGGGACGACGAGGCCGAGCTGAAGGTCGCCAAGGTCGCCGCCGAGCGCGTGACGCTGCAGATCGTCGATGATTTCCGCCACCACCAGCACGCGGTCTGGGGCATCAACGCGCGCAATCGCGAGCAGAACTTCGCACTCAATGCGCTGATGGACCCCGACATCGATTTCGTCACCCTGCTGGGTACCGCCGGTACCGGCAAGACCCTGCTCGCGCTCGCCGCGGGGCTTGCGCAGACCATGGACCAGCAGCGCTACCGCGAGATCATCATGACCCGGGCGACGGTCAGCGTCGGCGAGGACATCGGCTTCCTGCCGGGCACCGAGGAGGAAAAGATGACGCCGTGGATGGGCGCGCTGACCGACAACCTGGAAGTGCTCACGCACAACCAGACGGGCGGCAGCTGGGGACGTGCGGCGACCAACGACCTGCTGGCTTCGCGCATCAAGATCCGCTCGATGAACTTCATGCGCGGGCGCACCTTCCTCAGCCGCTGGCTGATCCTGGACGAGGCGCAGAACCTCACCCCGAAGCAGATGAAGACCTTGATCACCCGCGCCGGCCCCGGCACCAAGATCGTCTGCCTGGGCAACGTCGAGCAGATCGACACGCCCTATCTTACCGAGACCACCTCGGGACTTACCTACGCGGTCGACCGCTTCAAGGACTGGCCGCACAGTGCCCACGTCACCCTGCGCCGCGGCGAGCGCTCGCGCCTGGCCGACTACGCGTCGGAGGTGCTGTAGTTGCACGCCCGCCCGGCTCGCGGATTTCGCAGGCGATGAGCGTCGCCGCATCGTCGGCGCTGACGATCGCGGGTTCCGATTCCGGCGGCGGCGCCGGCATCCAGGCCGACCTGAAGACGTTTGCGGCTCATCGTGTGCATGGGCTGTGCGCGATCGCCGCGCTCACCGGGCAGCACACCCGCGGCGTCACCGCGGTGCACGTGCCGCCGGTGGCGTTCCTGCGCGCGCAGATCGATGCGTGTTTCGACGATTTCGCGGTCGGAGCGGTCAAGCTGGGCATGCTGGCCAACACGGAGGTGATCCACGCCGTCGCCGACGCGCTGGAGGCGCACCGACCGCCGTTCGTGGTGCTCGATCCGGTGATGGTGGCCACCACCGGAGCCAGGCTGCTGGAGCCTGATGCACTGGACGCGCTGCGCAGTCGCCTGCTTCCGATGGCCAGCGTGATCACCCCGAACCTGCCCGAAGCCGAGCTGCTGCTCGGACGTTCGATCCCCGATCTCGACGCGATGCACGAGGCCTGCGTCGGCCTGCTGGCATCCGGCGCGCAGGCGGTGCTGCTGAAAGGCGGACACCTGCCTGGCCGCGGCGATGTGGTCGACCTGCTCGCCGACTCCAGCGGACGCGTGGAGATGCAGCACGCCCGCCTGGACCTGGAAGCGCACGGCACCGGCTGCACGCTGGCTTCGGCGGTCGCGGCCAATCTTTGCCTGGGGCACGCGCTGCCCGATGCATGCGCCGCCGCCGCCGACTACGTGCATGCCGCCCTGTTGAAGGGCTACCGCCCGGGGCGCGGGGAGATCGTCGTGCTCGATCACTTCGGCGCCACCGAGGATGCCTGAGGGCGCGACGCGCGCATTGCTGGCGGTCCAGGCCGGCGACGGCCACGCGTGGGAGTTGCCGGGCCGCGTCCCGCTCGATCCGGTGTGCACGCTGCTGTGGCTGCCGGCGCTCGGCGTCGCGGCACGGCACTACCTGCCGCTGGCCGAGGCGCTGGCGGCCCGCCGCGTCGCCGTGTTCGTGCACGAGTGGCGGGGGCACGGCAGCAGCAATCTCCGCGCTGGACACGGCCGGGACTGGGGCTATCGCGAACTGCTCGAAGTGGATATCCCCGCAAGCCAGCAGGCGCTCGACCGGCATCTTGCGCTGGCCGAGAAGCGGCTGGGCGGCCACAGTCTCGGCGGTCAGCTGGCCTGCTGCCGGGTCGCCCTCGATGCCCAGGCAGCCAACGCGCTGTGGCTGGTCGCGAGCGGCGCTCCCTACTGGCGAGCGTTTCCGTTCCCCGCGCGCTACGCGCTTCCGCTGGGCTACCGGCTGCTCCCATGGCTCGCCGAGCGCCACGGCGCCCTGCCAGGAAGGCGGATCGGCTTCGGTGGCGCCGAGGCACGCGGCGTGATGAACGACTGGGCGCAGACCGCGCGCAGCGGGCGCTATGGCGGCAGGGGCATCCAGGTCGAGCTCGAATCGGCGCTCGCCACCGTGACCGCGGAACTTCGCGCGGTGCTGTTCACCCGCGACTGGCTGGCACCGCCATCATCGCTGCGGTTCCTGGCCGCGAAGATGCCGCTGTCGCCCACTCGCGTGCGCATGCTGGACTCGTCCGGGCTCGGCGCTCGCGCCGATCACTTCGAGTGGATGCGGCACCCGCAGCGGGTGGCCGAGTGCTTGCTCGGAGACGGCATGCCCGACGAGGGTATTTTCGGCGATGGCCTGCCTGGCCCGGAGCGCGCCTTAGAGCTGCACGCGCGCACCGGCCGCGTGCGTGGCCACCCCGCGCCATAGCTGGGGAACGGCTTCTTCGTCGCCCGCCCCCCGGTAGCCGTTCGGATTGAGCTGCTGCCAGTGCCAGGCATCGCGGCACATCGTCTCCAGGCCCAGTTCGCCCTTCCACCCCAGAAGTTCCTGGGCGAGTGACGGGTCGGCCTCAAGCGCCCGCGCGACATGCTGCTGCAGACCGATTCGGCGTGGACCTGGCGCATATCGACTGTCACCCGGCCGGACGCACCGGCAATCTGATCCTCGCGGTCGGCCGCTTGCACCCGATCAAGGGCTTCGAGACGCTGATCGAGGCACTGGCCCTGGCACGCGACCAGGGTCACCACTTCCACTGCGCGATCGTGGGCGATGGCCCGCTGCGCGAGAAGCTGCAGGCCATGGTGAATTCCGCGGGGCTGCAGCGCGAGGTCGAGCTGCTGGGAGCGCCACCCCAGGAAACCATCCGCGCGCTGCTGCAACAATCGGCGATCTTCGCCCTGCCCAGCCAGATCGCTGCCGACGGTGGCCGCGACGGCATCCCGGTCGCATTGATGGAGGCGATGGCGTCCGGACCGGCAGTGGCGAGTTGCCGCACATCGGGCATACCGGAGCTGATCGCCGACGGCGAGCGGCCTGCTGGTGCCCGAGCGCGATCCTCCCGCGCTGGCCGACGCGTTGCAGACCCTGCTTGGCGATGCGGTCCTGCGCCACCGCCTGTCGGCGGCGGCGCGCCAGCGCGTGGAACGGGAGTTCGATGCGCGGCGCGAAACCGGCAAGCTGCACGCGCTGATGGGCACGGCGGTCGCCAATGTCGCCTAGACGCCTCCTGGTGGTGATCGACGAGATGGAAGTCGGCGGCAGCCAGCGCCAGATCGTGCATCTGCTGACCGGCCTGGACCGCGAGTGCTGGCAACCCGAACTCGTGTTCTTCCGCAACGAGTCCTTCCTGACGCGACACCTGCACGATGCCGGCGTGCTCGTGCACCACGTTCCGAAGCGTGGCCGGCTGCATGCGCGCTTCCTGCGCGAGTTCTCCGCCTTGCTGCGCGACGGCCAGTGCGACCTGATCCATGCCTTCTCGATCACTGCGGAAGTGGACGGTGCTCGGAAAGCAGCTATCGGGCTGCCGCACGCCGCTACTGGCTTGCGAGCGCAACCAGCAGTTGCGCCAGCCGTCCTGATACTGGCGGCTGAAGCGTTTCGTGCTGTCCCGCAGGGCCGGCGCGATCGCCAATTCGGATGCCGACGGCGAGACCACCGCACAACGCACGGGTTTCCGCGCAGCTTCTTGGACGTCATTCCCAACGGCGTGCAGGTGCCGCTGCCGATCACGGCCAGCGAGCGGCTGCTCACGCGCGTGCAACTTGGCGTGCCCACCGGCAGATTGTTCGGCTGTTCGTCGGTCGTCTGGTGCCGCAGAAGAACCTCGAATGCCTGGTCCAGACGCTGGCGATGCTCGAGCCACGGACGCGGCCGTGGATCGCGATCGCCGGCGACGGGCCACTGCGCGCGCATGTCGCGCGGCTGGCCACGGCGCACGGGCTGGAGGCCGATATCCGCCTGCTGGGCGAACGCAAGGACGCACGACGCCTGATGCAGTTTGCCGACTTCCGAGTGCTGCCCTCGCATTTGGTATATCCGCGCGTGGTAGTCGGGGTGCACCAGCGCGAGTGCTCGATCGACACTCGCCGGGACTGCGTCTCCGCTCACCCCGTAGAGCTCGCAGACCTCGGGGGACCACCACAGGGAGTCGTCGCGAAGGCACCACTCCCATTGCCCACGCGCCCGGCGCGGTTCGCCATCTCCAGATCCCGCAGCGCCGATTGCAGCCGCGAGCTTGCCCGGTCCGCATGCGCCGGACCCGCGCCGCGGTTCGCCGCCCGCGCCGCGAACACCAGCGCCGCAATGACCACCGCAACGGATGCGACGGCGACGATGGCAGCGACCGGCGACGGTGTCTGCAGCAACAGCCAGGTCGCGGCGGTCGCAGCCGTTGTGGCGAGTACGACGACACCCATCAGCAAAGGGCTGAAACGAGGAGACGATGGCATTCGGTCGGTCCTGGGCGAGCGCGCACCTGAAAGGCGGCGCGCGGTGATGCTCTGGGCAGCGACCGCCATACCGTGGTGTTCGCCAACTGCCGCTCGCGGCTGCGATCAGCGGCCGGGAGATGCGCGCTCCTACCGATTCCCACCAACGCGGCACACGGCGCAAAACGGCCCGGCAGGCGCTGCCGGGATCAGCGGCGCCTGCGCGAGAGCATCACCGCAGCCAGGGCCAGCGCAGCCATGCCGCCGAGCGCCTGCCAGCGGTGCCCCTGGGCGTAGCTCCTGGTCTGGCGGCCGGCCTTGCGCAGTTCCCGGGAGGCCCGCGACTCCATTGCGCCGAGGTGGTCCCGAGCGCCGTGCAGCTGCCGGCCCGCACGCGTACCAAGCTCGCCGGCGCGGCCGGCCGCCTCCTGCGACATCGAGTGCAGGACCTGCTCGATCTCATCGAAGATTGCGCGAAGGTGCCGACTGATCCGGCTGCTGGCGGGCTGCTTCATGCGGGTGCTCTATTGGCGGGTTTGCCGACCGGCACGCGACGCCGGGCCTGGCGTCGCACCGCCGGTGCGGCGGCGGACCATGGGTCAAACGCAGAGGATCGGTCTTACAGGACGTCCTAACCGCCGACCGGCGCGGCGCGTGGTCCGCCCCGAAGATCGCGCAGCATCTTGAAATCAGGACGTGGAACCCGGTCGAGCGAAAGCTTGGCCACGCCTTCGTGCGCCGGACCGGATCCGGCGGGAAAATGCCTGCTCGCCGTCGACGGCAGCCCGAAAAGCAGGCATCCGCCGCGCCGGATCCATGGCGGCCAGGGCCCTCGCCAACCGCGACGTCCCGGCCACCGTCGTGCGATGAAGAACGCGGTTGCCTAGTCGCGGTGGCGCGCGAACACCAGGCAGCCGTTGGTGCCACCGAACCCGAAGCTGTTGGACATCACCGTGTCCAGCCGTGCTTCGCGGCTCTGCCGGACGATCGGAAAGCCTTCGACGCGCGGATCCAGGGTGTCGATGTTGGCCGAGCCTGCGATGAAACCGCCTTGCATCATCAACAGGCAGTAGATCGCTTCGTGCACGCTGGCAGCGCCCAGCGAATGACCCGACAGCGCCTTGGTCGACGACAGCGGCGGCACATCCCCGGCGAACACCTCGCGCAGGGACGACAGTTCCACCACGTCGCCCAGCGGCGTCGAGGTGCCGTGGGTGTTGACGTAGTCGATCGGCGCGTCCAGCCCATCCATCGCCATGCGCATGCAGCGCACCGCGCCTTCGCCGGATGGTGCGACCATGTCGACGCCGTCCGAGCTGACGCCGTAACCCACCAGTTCCGCGTGGATCCTCGCGCCGCGGGCACGCGCGTGCTCGTAGTCCTCCAGCACCAGCATGCCGCCGCCGCCAGCGATGACGAAGCCATCCCGGTCGACGTCGTACGGCCGCGACGCGGACGCCGGGGTCTCGTTGAATCGCGTGCTCAGCGCACCCATGGCGTCGAACTGCGAACTCATCCCCCAGTGCTCTTCCTCGCCGCCCCCGGCGAAGATCACGTCCTGCACGCCATGGCGGATGAGGTCGGCGGCAGCGCCGATGCAATGCGCCGAGGTCGCGCAGGCCGCGGCGATCGAATAGCTCACGCCGCGAATACCGAAGGCCGTCGCAAGCGTGGCCGACACCGTCGAGCACATGGTCCTTGGCACCATGTACGGACCGATCTTGCGCACGCCCTTGGCGCGCAGCAGGTCGGCGGTCGCGATCTGCCACTCCGGCGAACCGCCCCCGGAGCCGGCGATGAGGCCCGTCCGGGCCGCGCGCACCTGGTCGTCGTCGAGCCCGGCATCGGCGATGGCATCGCGCATCGCGACATAGCCGTAGCCGGCGGCATTGCCCATGAACCGCTTGAGCTTGCGGTCGATCTGCGCATCCAGGTCGATCTCGGGCACACCGGCCACCTGGCTGCGCATCCCCAGTTCTGCGTACCCGGGCATGTGGCGGATGCCGGGGCGGCTTTCGCGCAGCGAAGTGGAAACGCTCTCGGCGTCGTTGCCCAGGCACGACACGATGCCCATTCCGGTGACGACAACGCGCCTGTCGGGTGCGGGTCGCATGTTCAGAAGCCCTCGGTCGAAGTGAAAAGCCCGACCCGCAGGTCGCTGGCGACATAGATCTCGCGGCCGTCCACGAGAACACGGCCGTCGGCGATCACCAGCGCGAGCTTGCCGCGCATGACCCGGCGGATGTCGATTTCGTACCGCACCAGTCTGGCGTCCGGCAGGACCTGCCCGGTGAACTTGACCTGGCCCACCCCGAGGGCGCGACCCCGTCCCGGTTCGCCGAGCCACGGCAGAAAAAACCCGGCCAACTGCCACAATCCGTCCATCCCCAGGCAGCCGGGCATCACCGGGTCGCTCTCGAAGTGGCACTGGAAGAACCAGAGCTCCGGCTTGATGTCCAGTTCGGCCTCGATCACGCCCTTGCCGAACTTGCCGCCTTCGGTGGATATGTGAGTGATGCGGTCGAACATCAGCATTGGCGGCGACGGGAGCCGCGCGTTGCCGGGTCCGAACATCGTGCCGTCGGCGCATGCGAGCAGTTGCTCGTAGTCGAGCGAGGAAGGTTGCGTCATCAGTCTGTCGGGGCCTTGTGGAAACGCGGTCGCGCGGGCAGCGCGTAGCCACGCGCCGGTACGGTCCGGCGGAACGCAACCGTACGCCATGGTACGGATCCGAACGGCGCCAGTTGATCGCGCATATTATCGCGAGAGCGCCCCGGATCGCCTCCAGAGGCTGTCTACGGCGTCATTGCTGCCGCTGCGCCCGAGCTTTGCCCGCCCGTTGCCCCACCCGCGCCGTCACGCGGTTCCACACCAATCAGCGGCGCCGAATAACCTCCGCCCCCCGGCGCCACCTGCGCTTCGTCACAGGCCGGCGAAGCGCGCGGCGCGAACGCTGCGCGAGTCCTGTTTCCGCCGTGCATACCTGGCGCGAGACGGCGCCCGAATCGGGGCGATCCCTGCCCCGCCGTCCGGTGCTCAATGGGTCTTGCCGTACGCCTTCATGACGTCCGGCGGACCACCGAACTCTTCGTTCTCGAAACTTTCGATGGTGTCAATGACCTCCTCGGGTGCGCCGTTGTCGCGCGCCTGCCTGATCAGGTCCTGCTTGTTGCTCGGGTACTCGATGCCCTTGAGAAATTTCTGGACGTTCGCCGGTGATTGTCCACCTACGCCTCGGGTCATGGCCGTGCCTCCGTTTGTAGAATGCTGGACTACCCAGCCGCGTTCCGGTCGGATCGCCTGCCGCCATGCACTGGCCGCAAGAGCCATGCCAGCTTGATCGCCGCGGCGCATCGCGCAGTTCCGGCGAATCGCGGCAACCAGACGCGCAGGCGTGGAAATTCATGCGCTGGACTGCAACAGCTGCACGCGAGGGGCAGCGCTCACCCGCCGGGCCGCAACATCGGATCGACCGGCGCCGACATTGGGCGCCGCCGGGGGGAGCGCGCCGTCGCGCGAATGGATGCCGTGCGGCCCGCATCGCCCGGTGGGTCACTGTGCCGCGGGGTATGCCGCGGAGTCGCGAGGGCGGCAGCCGACGATCACCCCGGCAGACTTCATCGCCTCACCGAAGCGGTGCGAGTCACCGACGACCGGATCTGGCCGCGGTTCGCCGCGAGCACGGATGTGGAGGCTCCATCCAGGCAAGCTGAAGCTGCACATCCGATCGCCCAAAAGCAAAAAGGCCGATGAGCGTACGCTCATCGACCTCTGCCTGTTCCATGGTGCGCCCGGAAGGATTCGAACCTCCGACCCCCAAGTTCGTAGCCTGGTGCTCTATCCAGCTGAGCTACGGGCGCGCTATCGGAAAATTATGCGGTCGGACGCGAATTCCGTCAAACCCTTTTGCTGTTCGGCGGCCGTGCAATCGCAGCGGTGCCGACGAACCTGGCGATACAGCGTCCGCCAAAAACTGGCGGAGAGTGAGGGATTCGAACCCTCGATGGAGTTTTAAGCCCCATACTCCCTTAGCAGGGGAGCCCCTTCAGCCACTCGGGCAACTCTCCGCATCACACAAGTCTTGCGGGCGGGCAGCATAGCCGCTCGCCCCCGGCGCGGCAATGCTCAGGCGTCGTCCGGCGTCTTCGGCGAATCCGCGTTGGCCGCTGTTTCGCCGCGCTGGATGCGCTGGTAGATCTCCTCGCGGTGGACGGCGACCTCTTTCGGGGCATTGATGCCGATACGGACCTGGTTGCCCTTGACGCCGAGCACGGTCACGGTCACCGAGTCGCCGATCATCAGGGTCTCACCGACGCGGCGCGTCAGGATTAGCATTAACAAATCTCCTATGCCGGCACTACGTGCACCAGCGGCTGCCCGCAATTGTACTGAATCGCAAGCCTGCTGCGGTTGCTAAATTAACGAGGGCCCGCGCGGCTGGGGTCCCGGTCATCTGCTGGTCATCCGGATACGTGTTGCCGCACCCATTCTGGAACGTCCGCAAGCGCCTGCACAAGGCGAGGACTGTCGTCGCCTCCGCCCTGCGCCATGTCGGCGCGTCCGCCGCCCCGGCCGTTGACCTGGGCCGCCACGTGGGACAGCAGTTCCCCCGCCTTCACCTTGCCCGACGCGCTGCCGCCGACGCCCGCCACCAGGGCGACCTTGCCGTCGGCCGCGCCAGCAAGAACGATCACCGCGTCCTGCAACTGCTGCTTGAGCCTGTCCAGCGCGTCGCGCAATGCCTTGGCGTCGAGCCCTTCGACCCGGGCAGCCAGCACCCGGATTCCATCCACGTCCACCGCCGAGGCGCCCAGGTCCGAGGTGATGCTGGACGCCGCCTTCGCCTTGGCCGCGTCCAGCTCGCGCTCCAGGCGCTTCTGGCGATCCAGCAGCGCGCGAAGCTTGTCACCGATTTCGGCATTGCCGACGCCCAGCAACCCTGCCGCTTCGTCCAGCCGCCGCTCTTCCATCGAGACATGCTCCAGCGCGCCTTGTCCGGTCACCGCCTCGATCCGGCGGACGCCGGCGGAAACGCCGCCTTCGGACACGATCTTGAACAGGCCGATGTCGCCGGTGCGCGTCACGTGGGTGCCGCCGCACAGCTCGATCGACCCGTCGCCCATCCGCAGCACGCGGACCTCATCGCCATACTTCTCGCCAAACAGCGCCAGCGCGCCGAATTCCAGCGCCTCCTGCATGCCCATGTGGTGGATCTGCGTGGCATGGTTGCGCCGGACTTCGTCGTTGACCAGTCGCTCCACCTGCGCGAGTTCGTCGGCGGTCATGGGCTGGAAGTGGGCGAAATCGAAGCGCAGCCGCTCCGGTGCGACGAGCGACCCTTTCTGCGTGACGTGCTCGCCCAGCACCAGTCGCAATGCGGCGTGCAGCAGGTGCGTGGCCGAATGGTTGAGCACCGTTGCCGCGCGTCTGTGTTCGTCCACCCGGGCCGCCACGCGATCGCCGCGCCGCAGCGACCCCGTGCCCAGCACGCCGACGTGCGCGTGGTACTGCCCCGCCAGCTTCAAGGTATCCGTTATCCGGAAGCGGGCGTCGCCGCACTCCAGCTCTCCGGCGTCGCCGACCTGGCCGCCGCTCTCGGCGTAGAACGGGGTGCGGTCCAGCAGCACGATGGCCTCCTCGCCCGCCGAAATGCTGTCCACGGAATGCCCATCGCGCAGTATGGCCACGACGTCCAGCCCGTCTTCCTGGAGCCGGTCGTAGCCCAGGAAATCCGTCGGCGCGAGTTGCGCCACCAGTTCGGCGGGTATGGACACCGCGCCGCCGAACTTGCCTGCGGCACGCGCGGTGTCGCGCTGGCGCTGCATCGCTTCGTCGAACCCGCGCATGTCGACCTCGAGCCCGCGCTCGCGCGCGATGTCCGCGGTCAGGTCGACCGGGAATCCATAAGTGTCGTACAGGCGGAAGGCATCGGCACCGGGGATCGTGCCGGTTCCGGCGGCGGCCGAGCGCGCGGCCACGTCGTCGAACATCCGCATGCCGGCATCCAGCGTCTCTGCGAAACGCTCCTCCTCGGCCAGCAGTGCGCGCTCGACGAGCTCGCGCCTGGCGACCAGCTCCGGATAGGCGTCTCCCATCACCTCAATCAGCGCAGCCACCATGCGGTGGAAGAACGGCTGTTTCTGCCCCAGCATCCAGCCATGGCGCAGGGCCCGCCGGATGATCCGGCGCAGCACGTAGCCGCGACCCTCGTTGCCCGGCAGCACACCGTCGACGATGAGAAAGCTGCAGGCGCGGATGTGATCGGCGATGACCCGCAGCGATTTGTTGTCCAGATCGGTGGTGCCGGTGAACTCGGCAGCCGCTGCGATCAGCCGCCGGAACACATCGATGTCGTAGTTGCCGTGCACGCCCTGGAGCACCGCCGCCAGCCGCTCCAGTCCCATGCCGGTGTCGACGCAGGGCGCGGGAAGCGGCATGAGGCGGCCGTCGGGCTGCCGGTCGAACTGCATGAAGACCAGGTTCCAGATCTCGATGAAGCGATCGCCGTCCTCGTCGGGGGAACCCGGCGGACCTCCGGCGTGGTGCGGGCCGTGGTCGTAGAAGATCTCGGTGCAGGGCCCGCAGGGTCCGGTATCGGCCATCTGCCAGAAATTGTCCGACGCGAACGGCGCACCCTTGTTGTCGCCGATGCGGATGATGCGCTCCTGCGGCAGGCCGATGTCGCGCTGCCAGATCTCGAACGCCTCGTCGTCGCTTTCGTACACCGTGACCAGCAGGCGCTCGGGCGCGATGCCCCACACCCGGGTCAGCAACTCCCACGCCCAGGCGATCGCATCGCGCTTGAAGTAGTCGCCGAAGGACCAGTTCCCGAGCATCTCGAAGAAGGTGTGGTGACGCGCGGTGTAGCCAACCTGGTCGAGGTCGTTGTGCTTGCCGCCGGCACGCAGGCAGCGCTGGACATCGGTGGCGCGTACGTAGCCGGGCTTCTCGCTGCCGAGGAACACGTTCTTGAACTGCACCATCCCCGAGTTGGTGAACAACAGGGTCGGATCGTTGGCCGGCACGAGGGGCGCCGAAGGCACCACCGTGTGGCTCTTCCCACGGAAGAATTCGAGAAAGTCGCCGCGGATCTGCGACGTGCTCTTGCTGCTGGGTGTGTTCATGCCGGGGCGCTTTGGATTTGGGGGGAGCGGACAGGACCGGCTGCTGCACGCGGCCCGGGAGGGCGAGCGACAAGGCAGGGTCCGAGGTCCGGCCGCCTAGCCTAGCAGCCGGGATACGGCCTGGCAGCCATTCCCGGAGGCGACGCTCGGATCTGGCGTGGACGCGCGATGCGGTAGTCGCCGCGCCGGCAGATGGGCACGCAAGCCCAGCGCGAGGTCACCTCTCCGGATCCAGCCTCGTGGCGCGACGCACGCACTCGCCGTCGAACCCACGGCGCAGGAGGAAGTCGGCTGCCTTGCGCTGCAGCGCCGGGTTGGCAGCTACATCGGCTCCATAGCGCCGTGCCACCAGGTCGCGCGCGTTCTGCAGCCACTCGCCATCGAAGCCTTCCAGCGCCGTGGCGATGGCTTCCTGGTCCAGCCCGTGCGTCGCCAGTTCGGCGCGGATGCGGATCGGTCCATAGCCTCCGCTGACCCGGCTGCGCAGCAGGAACTGCGCAAACCTCGCATCGTCCTGCCAGCCCTCCGCGGCGAGCTTCTCTACCGCAGATCCGGCCTCGTCGGGGGCAATTCCGCGCTCGCACAACTTGCGAGTCAGCTCGGTTCGGGAATGTTCGCGGCGCGACAGCAGCGCCACAGCCCGCTGCAGCGGGCTTTGCTCCGCCGCGCCCCGACGACGGCGCAGGGGCCGGGCGTAAGCGCCACCACCGGCCCCCTCGGTTTCCTCAGCCATCCAGCACCTCTCAGTCGGCCGCGCGTGCCTTCCCACGCTTGGGACCGGAAGCCCGTGCTGCCTCGGCGGCGTCGTCGCCCGCATCGGCTTCGTCGCCCGATCCTGCTTCCTCCGCCTTCACCACCACCGGTGCGAATTTCGCACGCAGTGCCGCCTCCAGCCGCGCCGCCACTTCGGGATTCTCCTTGAGATAGGTCCTGGCGTTGTCCTTGCCCTGCCCGATGCGCTCGTCGCCGTAGCTGTACCAGGCGCCGGCCTTTTCGATCAGCTGCGCGTCCACGCCCATGTCGATCAGCTCGCCTTCGCGCGAAATACCCTCGCCATAGAGGATCTCGGTGATGACCTGCTTGAACGGCGGCGCCAGCTTGTTCTTCACGACCTTGATGCGGGTCTGGTTGCCGATGATTTCCTCGCCTCGCTTGATCGCACCGATGCGGCGGATGTCCAGCCGCACCGAAGCATAGAACTTCAGCGCATTGCCGCCGGTGGTCACCTCGGGGCTCTGGCCGGGCATCATCTGCCCGATCTTCATGCGCAGCTGGTTGATGAAAACCACCAGCGTGCCGGATCGCTTGATGTTGCCGGTCAGCTTGCGCAGGGCCTGGCTCATCAGGCGCGCCTGCAAGCCGGGCAGCTGGTCGCCCATCTCGCCCTCGATCTCGGCGCGCGGCGTCAGCGCGGCGACCGAGTCGATCACCACGATATCGACGGCCGCGGACCGCACCAGCATGTCGGCGATCTCCAGTGCCTGCTCACCGGTGTCGGGCTGTGACAGCAGCAGGTCGTCCACGTTGACGCCCAGCTTGGCCGCGTAGAGCGGGTCCAGGGCGTGCTCGGCGTCGATGAACGCCGCTGTGCCCCCGGCCTTCTGGCATTCGGCGATCGCCTGCAGCGTGAGCGTGGTCTTGCCGGAGGACTCGGGACCGTAGATTTCCACGACGCGGCCCTTCGGCAGACCGCCGATGCCCAGCGCGATGTCGAGCAGCAGCGATCCGGTGCCGATGACCTCGGCAGCCTCCACGACGCGGTCGCCCATGCGCATGACCGACCCCTTGCCGAACTGCTTTTCGATCTGGCCCAGGGCTGCGGACAGCGCGCGCTTCTTGTTCTCGTCCATCGTGGATTTCCTTCAGGTGGA
>JALYOG010000157.1 GCA_030856985.1 Pseudomonadota bacterium
GCCATGCGGATGCAGCGCGGATGCAGTGCGCGCTGGCAGCGGCCGGGGTGGCCGCGGTCGCGGCAGGCAAGCAGAGCCTGTTTGCGAGCGGCGAGGCCGTCGAGCTGCTGGCTGTGTTCACCGCGCTGCTGCAAGCCGCGGACGAAGGTCGCCTGCGGGCGGCGCTGGCGACGGTGCTGCTCGGCGTCGATGGCGCCGCCATCGAGCGCCTCGACCGCGACGATGACTGGCGCCGCAGCTGTCAGCTGCAGGCGATCGCCTGGCGCGAACGCTGGCAGGGCCACGGGCCGCTGGCGCTGGTGACCGACCTGTGCGCGCAGCATGCCCGGCGCATGCTCGGCCTGGTCGACGGCGAGCGGCGGCTGACCAACCTGATGCAGCTGGGCGAACTGATGCAGGAAGCCGACGTGCGGGCGCTCGGCCCGCACGGCCTGGTCGACTGGCTGCGCCGTCGCATCGCCGAGGCCGATCCCGACGACGAGCAGCAGCTGCTGCGGCTGGAGTCGGACGCCCATCGGGTGCAGATACTCACGCTGCACAAGAGCAAGGGCCTGGAGTTTCCGCTCGTGTACCTGCCGTTCGCCGGCATCGGCAAGCGCGCCGACAAGCCGGCGCGGCACTGCCATGTGCCCGACGCGAACGGCCGCGTGCTGCACTGGAAAGCCGGACGCGACGACGAGTCGGCGCGGTGGCAGGAAGCCTGCGCCAGTCACGAGCGCGAGCAACGCGCCGAAGATGCGCGCCTGCTCTACGTCGGCCTGACGCGCGCACGCCACGCGCTGTGGCTGGCGTGCGGACCGTTCTACCAGGCCGACGCGACCGCGCTGGCGCCGATGCTGGCCGATATCGAGGCATTGCGCGCGCACCAGGACATCAGCGTCGATGCGACCGATGTCCCCGCCGCGCTGGAACCGCTGCCGCCGCAGGACGCAGGCAGCGTGCCGCCCGCGCGTCGGGTGCGGCGGAGCCTGTCGCGTGACTGGTGGGTCTACAGCTTTACCCAGTTGACCCATGCCGCGGGCGGCAGCGACGCGCTGGAAGATGCCGAGCGCGCCAGCACTGCGGAGCGTTCGGCGGCCGACGAGGCAGCCGCGCCTTCGGGGCTGGACTCCGATTCGGCCAGTGATGGCGAAGCCGCCGATTTCCGCTTCTCCGGCAGCCGCTTTGGCAACGTCCTGCACGATGCGCTGGAGCAGGTCGATTTCGCCGCGTGGTGCGGCTGGCGCGCGGGCGATGCGCCGCCGCCGGGGCAGGAGGCGGCGTTGCGCGCAGCACTCGCAGGCGAAGGCTACGTCGCCGACCACCTCGACGAAGGCGTGGCCGAGCTGGCGGCGCTGATCGGCCGGACGTTGACGGTCCGCCTGCCCGAAGGCGCGCGGCTCTGCGAGTTGGCGCCGGCGGCGCGGCGCGCGGAGATGGAGTTCCATTTCGCGCTGCAGCCCACGTCGGTCGACGCGCTGCTGGCAACCCTGCACGCGCATGGCGTGCTGACCGGCCGCCGCAGCTTCGGCCTGCGCCGCCAGCTGGAAGGGCTGATGACCGGCAAGATCGACCTGGTCTACAGGCACGACGGGCGTTACTACGTGCTCGACTACAAATCCAATCGCCTGCCGGACTATCGCCCGGCCACGATCGAGCGCGCGATGAACGACAGCGAATACTCCCTGCAGGCGCTGATCTACACCCTCGCGCTGCATCGCTGGCTCGGCTTCCGTCTTGGCGATGACTATGACTACGGCCGCGACTTCGGCGGCGTGCGCTACCTGTTCTGCCGCGGGCTCGATGCCGATGCGGAGCACTCGCCGGGACTGCATGCGCAGCAGCCGGCGTTCGAACTGGTCGATGCGCTCGACGCGCTGTTCGCCGGCCGGCGGGAGACGGCATGAGCCAGCTCGATGCGCTGTATCGCCAGGGAGCGCTGCGCGCGCTCGATCACGCGCTGGGGCAAAGCCTGCGGCGGCTCGACCGGGCTGGCGGAGACGAGACACCGGACCCCGTCTCCACGGCAGCGGCGCTGGCTTCGCTGGCCGTCGCGCAGGGCCACGCCGCGTTCGATCCTGCGCGCCCGCACCTGGCCTGCGACGAGGGTGGCGGGTGGCCGGACCCGCAGATCTGGCTGCAGGCGCTGCGCGATTCGCGCTGGGTGGCAACGCCGCAGCCGGACGAAGTCGCCGCGACCGGCGCACCGCTCGTGCTCGAACGCGGGCTGTTGTACCTGCGTCGCTACCGCGAGTACGAGCGCAGGCTCGCGCAGCGGCTGATGAAGCTGGCCGGGCAGCCGATGCAGTGCTCGCCCGGGGAGATTGTCGCGCTGGCGCCCCTGTTCGCCAGCCTGTTCCCGGGCGCGCAGGACGGCGGCGACCTGCAGGCGCGGGCGGCCGCGCTGGCACTGCTGCAATCGCTGCTGCTGATCAGCGGCGGCCCCGGCACCGGCAAGACCACCACGATCGCCCGCGTGCTGCTGCTGCTGGTCGCCCAGGCCCGAAACGCAGGGCGGCCGCCACCGCGAATCGCCCTGGCGGCGCCGACCGGTCGCGCGGCCGAGCGCATGGCCGAAAGCCTGCGCGCAGCGACCGCGGAACTGCGCAAGGCCGGCGTTGAACCGGCGCTGATCGACGCGTTGCCAGCCGAAGCCCGCACCGTGCATCGCCTGCTCGGTTCGATCCCCGACAGCCCGCAATTCCGGCACGGCACCGAGCAGCCGCTGCCGTTCGAGGTGGTGGTGGTCGATGAGGCGTCGATGGTCGACCTGCCGCTGATGTGCAAGCTGGCCGAAGCCGTCGCCGACGGCGCTCGGCTGATCCTGCTCGGCGACCGCGACCAGTTGCCGTCGGTCGAGGCGGGCGATGTGCTCGCCGCGATCGACGATGCGGCCGGCGCGGACCTCGGACTGGCTCACGGGCTCGAGCGGACCTTGTCGCCGCTGCTCGGGTCGGGGCAGGGCGATGCTACGGCGGACGCCGGCGCAGGCGCCGATACGCCGGCGCTGGCAGGGCACCGTGTGCGCCTGCAGCGCGGCTATCGCCAATCCGGCGAACTGGAGCTGGCGCCCTTGGCGGCCGCGATCCGGCGCGGCGACGCCGACCTTGCGCTTTCGCTGCTGCGCGGCGGCGAACTGGCGGGCGTGCATTTCCACGAGGACGTGCTCGACCCGCTCGCCGCGCTGCCGGCGCCAGCCGCAGGAGGCGGCGTGGATTTCTCCTCGTTGCCAGCCGCGTCGCCGGACGATCGGATTGCCCGCGAAAGCACCGACGACGGCACCTCGCTGCTGATCACCTGGAGCGGGCTGGCCGATGCGGACGATCCGGTCGCGGCGCTGGCGCTCGCGGCCAGGCTGCGGTTGCTGACCGCGCTGCGCGAGGGGCCGCAGGGTTCGCGCATGTTGAATGCCCGCATCGAGGCGGCGTTGGCCGGCGTGCATCATTCGCCCTACTTCCATGGACGCCTGCTGCTGGTTACCGAGAACAGTTACCGGCAGGGCCTGTTCAACGGCGATATCGGCGTGTGCATGAGCGATCGCGGCGCCGGACCACCCGGGCGCGTTGCGGCATGGTTCCCGGGCGAAGACGGCGTCCGCAGCTTCCACCCTTCGGCATTGCCCGCCCACGAGAGCGCATTCGCGATGACGGTGCACAAGTCCCAAGGTTCGGAATTCGACCGGGTCTGGCTGCAGTTGCCCCGGAACGACGGCCGCGGCGTCTCCCGCGAGCTGCTTTACACCGCCGTGACGCGCGCGCGGCGGGAGGTGCACGTGTGCGCGAGCGAAGCGGTATTGCGCGGCGCGATCTCACGCCATGGCGAGCGGGTGTCCGGGCTCGCATGGCGCCTGCGCGCTGATCTGGGCTAGCGACCCCGCAGCGTCGCCGGCCTGCGGCCCATTCAGATCTCCCTCGCTGTCGCGGCCGCGTCAGTTCAACCGAACCACGGGAAACACGGCCTGTGCACATTGCTTAGCGAAGCCGTGCCACTGCCTGAACCAACCGGGAATCTCTTCACCTGGGGAGGACGGCACGATGCCTACGGTCCTAACAGCCGATGTCACTGGCACCGGCCTTCCCCCAAGCAATACGCACCGGAGCAAAACCATGAACGACATCAAGAAAGACCACAGCATTGGTGCAGGCACTGGCGCCGTCGCAGGAGCGATGACCGGCGCAGTGGTCGGATCGGCCGCAGGCCCGGTGGGCAGCGTCATCGGTGCAGTGGCGGGCGGTGTCATGGGCGCCAAGGCGGGCGACTCGATCGCCGAAGCCGTCAACCCGACCGAATACCGCGATCACTTCAAGTCCGAGTACAAGAACGCGCCGCACTACAGCGCCGGCCGCGAGTGGAGCGACTACGAGCCCGCGTACAAGTACGGCTACGACACCTACGGACAGTACCGCGGGCAGAAGTTCGACGAAGTGGAGTCGGAGCTGGAACGCGACTGGGACCGGACCCGCGCCGATTCCTCGCTGGGCTGGTCCGACGCTAAGTACGCGGTCAAGGACGGATGGCACCACATCGAGCGCAAGATGCCGGGCGACTTCGACCGCGACGGTCGCTGAGCACAGGCGCGCCGCAGCCGGGCGCTTCCGTCGCCCGGTACTGCGGACATAGTCGATCACGGGGCCGCTTCGCGGCCCCGTTTTTTGTGCGGAAGATGCCGGGCCAGTGCACTGGAACGCCTGCCGCGCGCACCCGCGGCACACGTAGCGGTGCCGACCGCCGCCGAAGATTTCACCCGGACGTATGTCGCGGTGCCTAGGGTCGAATTCGACGGACGTAGCCCACCGGCCCCCGTGGCGGGCGGCACCTGGAGCACAGCCATGAATGAAAACAGAAAAGAAGAACAGGAGGGCGCCGCGCCCGGGGCGGTCGCCGACGCGATCGGCGGCGCTGCCGTCGGCGCCCCCGCAGGACTCATCGGCAGCGCGATCGGTGCGATTGCCGGAGGCGCGCTGGGCGCGAAGACCGGCTACGCCGCAGTCGACCCGGGCGAGTACCACGAGCACTTCCATTCCCGGCACCGGACCGTGCCCTGTTACAGCACCGGTCATGCATGGAGCGACTACGAGCCGGCGTACCAGTACGGCTACGACACCCTCCGGCGGTACCAGGGCGGGGACGTCGACGAGGTCGAACCGGATCTCGAGCGAAACTGGGCCGTCGCCCGCGGCGACTCGTCGCTGGACTGGTCCGACGCCCGTCACGCGCTCAGGGACGGCTGGCACCATATCGAGAGCAGGCTGCCGGGCGATTTCGACCGCGACGGCCGCTGAAGCCAAGCGTCGCGGCTGCCCGACCCGCGCTGCAATCCGGGTGGGGGCCGTGTGCGCCCGCGCTCAGGGCCCGCGCGCCGCTGCGGTAGCATGGTGGATTCCCGCCGCCTCACGACGACCCCATGGCACAAGACAAACCCACCCGCGAAGAGGCCGAGGCCGCCGTGCGCACCCTGCTGAGCTGGGCCGGCGACGATCCGGCCCGCGAAGGGCTGCTGGACACGCCCAAGCGCGTGGTCAAGGCCTACGCCGACTGGTTCAGCGGCTACGGCGAGAACCCGCGCGAGTACATGGAGCGGACGTTCGAGGAAGTCGCCGGCTACGACGAGCTGATCGTGTTGCGCGACATTGAGTTCGAGAGCCACTGCGAGCATCACATGGCGCCGATCATCGGCAAGGCGCACATCGGCTACCTGCCCGATGGCAAGGTGGTCGGGATCAGCAAGCTGGCACGCGTGGTCGAAGCCTATGCGCGAAGGTTCCAGGTGCAGGAGAAGCTGACCGCGCAGATCGCCGACACGATCAATGAAGTCCTCCAGCCCCGCGGCGTGGGCGTGGTGATCGAGGGCGCGCACGAGTGCATGACCACGCGCGGCGTGCACAAGCGCGGCGTCAGCATGATCACCTCCAAGATGCTCGGCACGTTCCGCGAGGATGCGCGCACGCGCGCGGAGTTCCTCCGGTTCATCGATGTAGGACTGGGTCGCTAGCGGGCCGGGATCCGACGGTGCCGGTAGGCGATAACGCGCCGACGACGCGACTGCCGGGATGATCCGGCGATGCAGGACGACTACCTCGATTGCCTGATCGTCGGCGCCGGCCCGGCCGGCCTCACCGCGGCGACCTACCTGATCCGCTTCCACCGCCGCATCGCGGTCGTGGACGCGGGCCAGAGCCGCGCGCGCTGGATACCCACCAGCCACAACTGCCCGGGGTTCCCGACCGGTATCGCCGGCCAGTCGCTGCTGGGCAGGCTGCGCGAACAGGCCGAAAGCTACGGCGCCACGATCACGCAGGGCCGGATCACCGGCCTTCGCCGCGACGGCGACATGTTCCTCGCCACCGCACAGGACGGCCGCCAGTGGTGCGCGCGGCATGTGCTGCTGGCGACCGGCATCGTCGACCGCATGCCAAAAATGGACGGGCTGGACGACGCGATCGCCGCCGGCACGGTGCGCCTGTGCGCGGTCTGCGACGGTTATGAAGCCACCGACGAGCGGATCGCGGTATTCGCTCCGGCCGACGAGGCGATCCGGCACGGCGCATTCCTGCGCACCTTCTCGCGCGATGTCACCGCCGTGCGTTCCGAGCCGGGCGAGCCCGACGAGACCCATACCAAGCTCGCCGAAGCGGCGGACATCGATCTGCTGCCGGTGCCGCAGCGCCTGCAAAGCACCGACGGCCGCTGCGTGACCGTTTTCGAGGACGGCAGCCGGCATTCGTTCGACACCCTGTACCCGGTGCTCGGCAGCCATGCGCAGTCGCAGCTGGCGACGCAGCTGGGTGCCCGCGTCGACGAGCAGGGCGAATTGCAGGTCGACGAGCACATGCAGACCTCCATCGACCGTCTCTATGCGACCGGCGACGTCGTCAGCGCGCTGAACCAGATCAGCGTCGCGGTGGGCCACGCGGCGATCGCCTCAAGCGACATCCATCGCCGCCTGCCGCCCAACTACCGCGAGGACCGCGCCAGCCAGCCCTGGACCGCCGCGAAGCTGCGAACGCCGCACGCGAGCCCGGAGCAGTGACGCACGCCACAACGCAGCGGCGCCGCTTCCTCCCGGCGCCAGCGCGCACCGATGGACGCCGGTTCCGGCGACGTAACCGGCCCGTAACCCCGCCTTGCACGCGTGCCGCTATTATTTTTCCGTGATGGTTCCTCCAGGCTCCCATGCTGCAGCGCAATCGCGTGCCGCGTCCTCCGCTTCCGGATCGACGCGCGGGCGCGACGTGGCCTCGCCTGCAGCGCGGCAGGGCGACGCGGCCGCGCTGGCCGCGCGCTTCGAGCGCGTGCGCGCGCGCAGCCTCGAGCTGGCCGCACCGCTGTCGCCCGAGGACGCGATGGTGCAGAGCATGCCCGACACCAGCCCGGCCAAATGGCACCTGGCGCATACCACGTGGTTCTTCGAGCGTTTCGTGCTGGCCGAGCGCGAGGGCTACGAGCCGGTCGACGCCGCCTGGGATGTCCTGTTCAACAGCTATTACCAGAGCGTCGGGCCGATGCACGCGCGGCCCCATCGCGGGCTGCTGTCGCGGCCACGGCTGTCGGAGGTGCTCGATTACCGTGCGCGGATCGACGCGCGCATCGCGCGGCGCTTCGAGCAGGGCGATCTGGACAAGGAAGCGCTGCGCCGCATCAGCCTGGGCACGCACCACGAGCAGCAACACCAGGAACTGCTGCTCACCGACATCAAGCACGCGCTGTGGTGCAACCCGCTGCGTCCCGCCTATCGCGACGACCTGCCCGCCCCGCGTGGGACGCACAGCCCGATGGGCTGGGTGGATTTCGACGAGCGCGTCGCGTCGATCGGCGCGCCGCCGTGGGAGGGCGCGGCGGAATTTGCGTTCGACAGCGAGTCGCCGCGCCACCGGGTGCTGGTGCCCGCGCACCGGCTTGCGGACCGTCCGGTGAGCAACGCCGAATACCGCGACTTCATCGCCGACGGCGCCTATCGCAACCCCGCGTTGTGGATGAGCGAGGGCTGGGCGCGCATCGATGCCGAGCAGTGGCAGCGCCCGCTGTACTGGGACGAGGATGGCGAGCAGGCATTCACCCTGGGCGGCATGCGCGAACTGGATCCGCATGCGCCGGTGTGCCACCTGAGCTACTTCGAAGCCGACGCGTTCGCGCGCTGGGCCGGCGCGCGCCTGCCGACGGAGGCCGAATGGGAACAGGCCGCGGCGCCGCGCCCGCTCGAAGGGCGTTTCGCCGATGCCGGCGTGTTCCAGCCGCAGGCATCGCCGGCCGCATCGGGCGACGGGCCGCGGCAGATGTTCGGCGACGTCTGGGAGTGGACCTCCACGGCCTACACCGCCTACCCGGGTTTTCGCACGCTGCCCGGCTCGCTGGGCGAATACAACGGCAAGTTCATGTGCGGGCAGTGGATCCTGCGAGGTGGCAGTTGCGCCACGCCCGCGGACCACGTCCGTGCGACGTACCGGAACTTTTTCTATCCACCCGACCGCTGGCAGTTTTCGGGACTGCGGCTGGCAAGGGATCCTGCATGAACGCGAATTTGTCGACCCCAGAAGCGCCCGTGGCCACGCCCGGCATGGCCGAGCTGACGGACCTGCGCCCCACCCGCGACGACATCGCCGCCGACGTGCTGGCCGGCCTGGCGAGCGAGCCCAAGAGTCTGCCGTCGAAGTATTTCTACGACGCGCGCGGCTCTCAGTTGTTCGAGGACATCACCCGCCAGCCGGAGTACTACCTGACGCGCGTGGAGATCGCGCTGCTGGAGTCGCGCATGGACGAGATCGCCTACGCGATCGGGCCGCAGGCGCACGTGGTCGAGTACGGCAGCGGCAGCGGCCGCAAGACCGAGCAACTGCTCGAGGGCCTGCACGATCCGGTGGCCTATACGCCGATCGAGATATCGCCCAGCACCGTGCTGCAGAGCACGAGGCGGCTGTCGGAAATGTTCGCCGGCATCGAGATGCTGCCGGTGTGCGCGGATTTCACCCAGCCGGTGGAACTGCCGCATCCCACGCGCGAGCCGCGGCACACCGCGGTGTTCTTTCCCGGCTCGACTCTGGGGAACTTCGCCAATCGCGAGGCCGTGGCGCTGCTGCGCTCGATGCGCGCGACGATGGGGCCGCGCGGCGAAGCGTTGATCGGCATCGACCTGGACAAGGACAGCGCGGTACTGGAGGCCGCGTACAACGATGCGGCCGGCGTCACCGCGGCATTCACCCTGAACCTGCTGGTGCGGCTCAACCGCGATCTGGGCAGCGATTTCGACCTGGACGGATTCGAGCATCGCGCCGTTTACACCCGCGAGCGCGGCCGCATCGAGACCTTCCTGGTGAGCCGGCGCGCGCAGTCGGTGCACGTGCGCGGCAAGCGCTTCTCGTTCGAACCAGGCGAGGCGATGCACGTCGAGTACAGCCACAAGTACACCGACGCCGGTTTCGCAGACCTTGCGCAGCAGGCGGGGCTGAAGGTCGTCGACGGCTGGAACGACCCGCGCGACTGGTTCGGCTTGCGCGTGCTGGTGCCTGCCTGAAGCTCCGCGCGTGCGCGCGACCTGAGCGCCGCGGTTCAGCAAGCGCACGCTGCTTTGCGCGGCATTGACATCATCGCCGCGATTCTCGGGCTATGGCCGTATCCGCCGGACTCGCCGTCATCGCCGCGCACGACCCCAATCACGAGGCGCTGCATGCGGCGGCCGAGGCGGGGCTGCGCTACGTCTGCGACCTTGAGCCGGGCATCCGCCGGGTGCGTGGGGATTCGGGATTCCAATACCGCGACCCGCGCGGCCATCCGGTCGAGGACGAGGCGACGCTGGAGCGCATCCGCGCGCTGGCGATCCCGCCGGCCTACGAGGATGTGTGGATTTGCCCGCGGAGCAACGGCCATCTGCAGGCGACCGGCCGCGATGCGCGCGGGCGCAAGCAATACCGTTACCACGCGCGCTGGCAGGAGGTGCGCGGCGCCGGCAAGTTCGACCGGGTGATCGCATTCGGCGAGGCGCTGCCGCGGCTGCGCCGTCGGCTCGCGCGCGACCTGGGGCTGCCCGGCTTTCCGCGGGCGAAGGTGCAGGCGATCGTGATCGCTTTGCTGGCCACGACCCTGGTGCGCATCGGCAACGACGAGTACGCGCGCAGCAACAAGTCCTTCGGACTGACCACGCTGCGCAACCGCCACGTGGCGTTCGTGCGCGGCGGACGCGTGCGGTTGCAGTTCCGCGGCAAGGGCGGGCTCGACCACGACATCGCGCTGGACGACAAGCGCCTGGTCCGGCTGATCCGCGCCTGCCAGCAGTTGCCAGGACAGGCCCTGTTCCAGTACCGCGACGACGACGGCAACGTGCAGCCGGTCGACTCGGGCGAGATCAACGACTACCTGCGCGACGCCATGGGCGAGGGCTTTACCGCCAAGGACTTCCGCACCTGGGGCGGCACCCTGGCCGCGTTCCAGCGACTGGCCAACACGCCGCTGCCCGGAGCCGGCGACGCGGCGGCCGGCGGCAGTGCGTCCAGCGAGCGCGCGCTGGCCGCGGCGGAGAAGGAAGTACTCGCCGAAGTCGCGCGGATGCTCGGCAACACGCCCGCGGTGTGCCGCAAGGCCTATGTCGATCCGGCGGTGTTCGCCGGATGGCGCGACGGCAGCCTGCAACGCGCGGCAGCAGGCGCGCACGGTTCGCGGCAATGGGAGCTTGCCGCGCTGAAGTTCCTCAAGCAGGCGCGGCGCGCGCAGGAGCGCGCCGCGCGCAAGCGCCCGGCATTGCCGGCCAGGCGCCGCGCCGTCTGCTGAGCGCACGTCTTCACCGCCACCGACGGCGCGGCGCGCGAGA
>JALYOG010000160.1 GCA_030856985.1 Pseudomonadota bacterium
GCCATCCGCTACTCCACCGTCACCGACTTGGCCAGATTGCGCGGCTTGTCGACATCGGTGCCGCGCGCGAGGGCGACGTGGTAGGCGAGCAGCTGCACCGGGATCGTGTGCATTACCGGGCTCAACACGCCGACGTGGCGCGGCGCGCGGATCACGTGGACGCCTTCGGAGGCACCAAACTGGCTGTCCTCGTCGGTGAACACGAACAGCTCGCCGCCGCGCGCGCTGACTTCCTGCATGTTCGATTTCACCTTCTCGAGCAGACTGTCACGCGGCGCGATCACCACCACCGGCATCGCCGCGTCGACCAGTGCCAGCGGGCCGTGCTTGAGCTCGCCAGCCGGATACGCCTCGGCGTGGATGTAGGTGATTTCCTTGAGCTTCAACGCCCCTTCCAAGGCAATGGGGTAGTGCACGCCGCGGCCGAGGAACAGCGCGTGCTCCTTCGGTGCGAAGTGCGACGCCCACGCCGCGATCTGCGGCTCCAGGTTCAATGCGTGCTGCACGCTGCCAGGCAGGTGCCGCAGCGCATCCAGGTACTCCGCTTCCTTGTCCGCATCCAGCCGGCCATGCAACTTCGCCAGGGTCGCGGTCAGGGTGAACAGCGCGACCAGCTGGGTGGTGAACGCCTTGGTCGAAGCCACGCCGATCTCGGCCCCGGCGCGGGTGTAATAGACCAGCCGGCTGGCGCGCGGGATCGCACTCTCGGGCACGTTGCAGATCGACAGGGTGCGATCATGCCCGAGCGACTTGGCGTATTTCAGCGCCTCCATCGTGTCCAGGGTCTCGCCCGACTGCGAGAGGGTGACCACGAGGTGCTTCGGATTGGCGACCACGGCGCGGTAGCGGTACTCGCTGGCGATCTCGACCTGGCACGGCAGTCCGGCGATGGCCTCGATCCAGTAGCGCGCGACCATGCCGGCGTAGTAGCTGGTGCCGCAGGCGAGGATCTGCACGCCCTCGATGTCGCCCAACACCGCCTCCGCGCCTGCGCCGAACAGTTCCGGCACGAAGCCCACGTCCATCACCGCCTCGATCGTGTCGGCGATCGCACGCGGCTGCTCGTGGATTTCCTTCTGCATGAAGTGGCGGTACGGGCCGAGCTCCAGCGACGCCAGCGAAACGTCGGACACGTGCACTTCGCGCGCGACCTGCGCGCCGTCGGCGTCGAACACGCGCACGCCCGCGCGCGTGACCTCGGCGGTATCGCCCTCCTCCAGGAAGATCACCCGGCGGGTGGCCTGGATGATCGCGGACACGTCGCTGGCGACGAAGTTCTCGCCCTCGCCGAGGCCGACCAGCAGCGGACAACCCATGCGCGCGCAGATCAGGCGTTCCGGATCGGACTTGCTGACCACCGCGATCGCGTAGGCGCCATGCAGTTCGCGCGCCGCCGCCTGGACCGCGGCCAGCAGGTCCGCGCCACCGCGCTGGTGGTAGTGGATCAGGTGCGCGATGACCTCGGTATCGGTCTGCGAGTCGAAGCCGTAGCCTGCCGCGGCCAGGCGCTCGCGCTGCGATTCGTGGTTCTCGATGATGCCGTTGTGCACCACGGCCAACTCACCGAAGCTGACGTGCGGATGCGCGTTCAGCTCGGTCACGCCGCCGTGGGTCGCCCAGCGGGTGTGGCCGATGCCGAGCCGGGAGCGGAATTCCTCCTGTTCGGCGGCCGCCTCCATCTCCGAAACGCGCCCGGTGCGGCGCACGCGGCGGATCTCGTCGGCACCGTTTCCGTCGGCGGACAGCACCGCGATACCCGCCGAATCGTAACCGCGATACTCCAGTCGCTTGAGGCCCTCGATCAGCACGGGCACCACATCGCGATCAGCAATCGCACCGACGATTCCGCACATAGGGGCAGCTCCACTGGGTTCGGCACAGTCTAACGGCGGTCGCCGCGAAAAACGTCCGCGCGCTGTCCGCGCGGACGCCGGCCGCGTGCCCGCAGACCCGGACCGCCGTGCGGCAGCCATGCAAATCACTGACTTGGGGTTGGCACGGACTGTGCTTGTGTAGCTGCAACAGCCACATGCGAGCTGCCCCGAAAACCCGATGAATTCGCGATACTTCCGCACAGGACCAGCCGCTGGCGGCCATCGGCGCGGCGCGGCGATCGTGGTGTTCGAAAAGCAGGCGGGCGACACGGTCCAGAAGGGCGACGTGCTCGCACGACTGGTGTCGCCGGAGCTTGAGCACGCGAGCAGTCGACGCTGCAGCAGTGGAGGCGCAGTCGGGCACCGCTCGAATCGATGGCGGGCAACTGGCCTGCGTCGAACGACCGACGGCTGGCGCCTGGACGTGCTCGATCGCGGCGCCGGCATGAACGAAGCGGTGCTGTCGAACGCGCTGCTGCCGTTCTGCTCGACCAAGCGCAACGGCACCGGTCTCGGGCTCGCGCTGGCCTGGGAGATCGCCGAGGCGTGCGGCGGCAGGATCGCGCTGCTCAACCGCGAGGACGGGGGCTTGTGCGTGTCTCTGGTGTTGCCGGACTCAGGCTGTTCTTCCCTCTCCCATCGGGAGAGGGACCGAGGGTGAGGGGCCGAGGTCGCGTGCAACTCCCAAGGCGCTCAGGTAGGCCGCTCCAAGCCGGCTGCAGTACTTGAAACTGCACCGGACCTCGGCCCCTCACCCCAACCCTCTCCCGAAGGGAGAGGGAGCTCGAGCCACGCGCCGCTGTGGCCCCAGGCCGCCGCTTAACCCTTCTTCGTCGGCCGTTGCCAGCCCGGGATCACCGACTGCCGCGAGCGCGCGACGCTGAGTTTTCCTGGCGGGGCCGCATGGGTGATCGTGGACCCCGCGGCGATCGTCGCATCCTTGCCGATCGTCACCGGCGCCACCAGCGAGGAGTTCGAACCGATGAAAGCGCCGTCCTCGATCGTGGTGACCGACTTGTTGGCGCCGTCGTAGTTGCAGGTGATCGTACCGGCGCCGATGTTGACCTTGCTGCCGATCACCGCATCGCCGACGTAGCTGAGATGGTTGGCCTTGCTGCTGACGCCGAGCCGCGCGTTCTTGAGTTCGACGAAGTTGCCTACATGCACGCCGTCGGCCAGGACCGTGCCCGGACGCAGGCGCGCGAACGGCCCGATCGTCGCGGCGCCCTCTACGACGACGCCGTCGAGATCGCAATGCGCACGCACCTCGGTGCCCGGCCCGAGCTTTACGTTCCGGAGCCGGCAGAACGGTCCGATGCGCACGTCGTCGGCCAGTTCGACGAGGCCTTCCAGCACCACGTCGACGTCGATCTCCACGTCGGCGCCGACACGGACCTCCCCGCGGATGTCGACGCGCGCAGGATCGGCCAGGCGCGCGCCGCTGTCGCACAACTCGCGCGCCGCGCGGCGCTGGTAGGCGCGCTCCAGCTGCGCGAGCTGCCATGCGTCGTTGGCGCCCTCGACCTCGACCGGGTCGCGCACGTGCACCATTTCGGCCGGGGTGAACTCGGCCGCCGCGGTGGCGAACACATCGGTCAGGTAGTACTCGCCCTGCGCGTTGCTGTTGCCCAGTTGCGCCAGCCAGCGGCGCAGCGGTTCGCCGTCGGCCAGCAGGATCCCGGTGTTGATCGTGCGGATGCCGAGCTGTACTTCGTCGGCATCCTTGTGCTCGACGATGCGCGCGACGCGGCCTTCCGCGTCGCGGACCATGCGGCCGTACCCGGTCGGATCGTCCATATCGGCCACCAGCACCGCGAGGCGGCCCGGCGCTTCCAGCAGCCGTCGCAGCGAATCGGCGGTGATCAACGGCACGTCGCCGTAGAGCACCAGCACGCGGGCCTCGCCGTCGATACCCGGGATCGCCTGCTGCAGCGCATGGCCGGTGCCGAGGCGCTCGGCCTGCTCGGCCCAGTGCAGGTCAGGCTGGTCGACGAACGCCGCACGCACCTGATCGCCGCCGTGGCCGTAGACGATGTGGATGCCGGCCGGATCGAGCGCGCGTGCGCTGGCGATCACATGGGCGAGCATCGGGCGCCCCGCGATCTTCTGCAGCACCTTGGCCAGCGTGGACTTCATGCGCTTGCCTTCTCCGGCGGCAAGGATCACGACGTGCAAGGGTGCGGGCATGGGAACTCCGGTTGGCGGGGACGGTGCGGGCGGTGTCAGGGCGGCGTTGATTCTAGCTGCGACGGCCCTGCTAGGATGCCGCCGTGCTGGACGCCTCTCCACCTGCGATACAACGAATTCGCGATCGCGCAGGCGGCGCGACGAATGCGGGTTCGATCGCCGCATCGGCGTGTCCACCGGGCCGCGCAAGGTGAGCCTCACCCGGCAAGGCAGGCACTACCTCGCGATCGGCATTGTCCAGTGGCTGCTGGACTGGGGCGTGATGGTGGCCCTGAGTCACTTCGGGCTCCCCGTGCGCCAGGCGAACGTCGCCGGCCGGGTCAGCGGCGCGCTGCTGGGGTTCTGGCTCAACGGTCGGATCACCTTCGCCGGCGCCGAAACCAGCCTCGGGCGCACGCAGTTCCTGCGCTTCCTGATGATGTGGCTGGTCATGACCCTGCTGAGCACGCTGGCGATCGGCTCGATCGACGACTATCTCGGGCTGAAGTGGGCGTGGCTGGCCAAGCCCGCCGTGGAACTGGTGCTGGGCGTGTTGGGCTTTCTGGTCTCGCGCCACTGGATCTACCGGCGCTGATCAGGGCGCGGGTTTCGCTCCCTCTCCCCTCGGGAGAGGGCTGGGGTGAGGGGCCGGAGCACGGTGCCTGTGGAAGTGATGCAGTTGCTTGAACGTGCCGGGTTTGTCCGAGCGCGATCATGGAGTGCATTCCGACCTCGACCCCTCACCCTCGGTCCCTCTCCCGGTGGGAGAGGGAAGCAAGGCACCAAGAGCGCGCGGGTTTCGCTCCCTCTCCCCTCGGGAGAGGGCTGGGGTGAGGGTTCGGAGCACGGTGCCTGTGGAAGTGATGCAGTTGCTTGAACGCGCCGGGGTTTGTTCGAGCGCGATCATGGAGTACGTCCCGACCTCGACCCCTCACGCTCGGTCCCTCTCCCGTGCGAGAGGGAGGCAAAGCAGCCAGCGCACGGGTTTGGCTCCCTCTCCCCTCGGGAGAGGGTTGGGGTGAGGGTTCGGAGCACGGTGCCTGTGGAAGTAATGCAGTTGCTCGAACGCGCCGGGGTTGTTCGAGCGCGATCATCGAGTGCGTCCCGACCTCGGACCCTCACCCTCGGTCCCTCTCCCGGTGGGAAAGGGAAGCAAGGCAGCAAGCGCGGATCTCGATTCCCGACGCTGGTTCTGGCTCCCGCTCCCGATCGGGAAGCGGAGCCGAATAAAAAACGCCGGCGCAAGGCCGGCGTTCGTATCCCATGGAGCGCCTGCAGCGCCGCGGGCAATCAGTGCTTCAGGTTCTTGCGCAGCCGCTCGAGCGCCTGCAGCTGGGCCATCACTTCGGCGAGCTTGGCCTGCGCCTCGCCGACGTCCATCTGCTCGCCGCGATTGGCGAGCATGCGTTCGGCCTCCGCCTTGGCGGCCAGCACCGCGGCCTCGTCGATGTCCTCGGCGCGGATCGCGGTGTCGGCCAGCACCGTGACCACCTGCGGCTGCACTTCCAGCAAACCGCCGGAGACCGCGAAGTCGAGCTGCTCGCCGCTGGGAAGCGTCACCACGACCTTGCCCGGCTTGAGCCGCGTGATCAGCGGCGCGTGCCGCGGCGCGATGCCGAGCTCGCCGATCTCGCCGGTCGCTACCAGCATGGTCGCTTCGCCGTGGAAGATCTCTTCTTCGGCGCTGACGATGTCACAACGGAAGGTGGCCATTTGGAGGTCTCGGGTTAGAGCGGGAGTGGTGAAGCGGGAGTGGTGAAGCGGGAATGGGGAACTGGGAGTGGAGCCGGGAGGTGGAGCGGGAATGATCAGGCGGGAATGGGGAACTGCGGATCGATTGGACGTGATTCCATGCCTGCCATTTTCGCTTTGGCGCTTTCCGCTCAAGCCTCCAGCGGGGAATGATCGAGTACGGAAACCCGCACCGCGCAGGAAACAAGTTCCCCATTCCCCATTCCCGCTGTCGCTCTTCCCGCTCTCTTACCCCACCCCCATCTTCTTGCCCTTCTCCATGGCTTCCTCGATCGCGCCGACCATGTAGAACGCCTGCTCGGGGAGGTGGTCGCATTCGCCGTCGACGATCATCTTGAAGCCGCGGATGGTGTCCTTGAGCGACACGTACTTGCCAGGCGCGCCGGTGAACACTTCGGCGACGTGGAAGGGCTGGGAGAAGAAGCGCTCGATCTTGCGCGCGCGCGACACGGCCTGCTTGTCTTCTTCCGACAGCTCGTCCATGCCCAGGATCGCGATGATGTCCTTGAGCTCCTTGTACTTCTGGAGGGTCGACTGCACGCGTCGCGCGGTGTCGTAGTGTTCGTTGCCGATCACGTTGGGGTCGAGCTGGCGCGAGGTCGAGTCGAGCGGATCCACGGCCGGGTAGATGCCCAGCGACGCGATGTTTCGCGACAGCACCACGGTGGCGTCAAGGTGGGCAAACGTTGTCGCCGGCGACGGGTCGGTCAGGTCATCCGCGGGCACGTAGACGGCCTGGATCGAAGTGATCGAACCGGTCTTGGTCGAGGTGATGCGCTCCTGCAGCACGCCCATTTCCTCGGCGAGCGTCGGCTGGTAGCCCACGGCCGACGGCATGCGGCCCAGCAGCGCCGATACCTCGGTGCCGGCCAGCGTGTAGCGGTAGATGTTGTCGACGAAGAACAGCACGTCGCGGCCCTGGCCGCTCTCGTCCTTCTCGTCGCGGAAGTACTCGGCCATGGTCAGGCCGGTCAGCGCGACGCGCAGGCGGTTGCCCGGCGGTTCGTTCATCTGGCCGTAGACCATCGCGACCTTGGATTCCTTGAGGTCCTCCAGCTTGATGACGCCTGCTTCGGCCATCTCGTGGTAGAAGTCGTTGCCTTCGCGGGTGCGCTCGCCGACGCCGGCGAACACCGACAGACCGGCGTGCTCGGTGGCGATGTTGTTGATCAGCTCGAGCATGTTGACGGTCTTGCCGACGCCGGCGCCGCCGAACAGGCCGACCTTGCCGCCCTTGGCGAACGGGCACATCAGGTCGATGACCT
>JALYOG010000007.1 GCA_030856985.1 Pseudomonadota bacterium
CTTCAAGGGCGACGTGTCGGTGCAGGACGGCAACCTGGTCGTCAACGGCAAGACCATCCGCCTGACCGCGGAGCGCGACCCGGCCAACCTGAAGTGGGACCAGATCGGCGCGGACATCGTGCTGGAATCCACCGGCCTGTTCCTCGACAAGGCCAGCGCGGGCAAGCACCTCGACGCGGGCGCCAAGAAGGTGATCCTGTCGGCGCCGTCCAAGGACGACACCCCGATGTTCGTGCACAAGGTGAACTGCGGAAGCTATGCCGGCCAGGCGATCATTTCCAACGCCAGCTGCACCACGAATTGCCTGGCCCCGATCGCCAAGGTGCTGCACGACAAGTGGGGCATCAAGCGCGGACTGATGACCACGGTGCACGCGGCCACCGCAACCCAGAAGACCGTCGACGGCCCGAGCAACAAGGACTGGCGCGGCGGCCGCGGCATCCTGGAGAACATCATTCCGTCGAGCACCGGCGCGGCCAAGGCCGTCGGCGTGGTGATTCCCGAGCTCAACAAGAAGCTCACCGGCATGTCCTTCCGGGTGCCGACCTCGGACGTGTCGGTGGTGGACCTCACCGTCGAACTGGAAAAGCCGGCCAGCTACGAGGAAATCTGCGCGGAGATGAAGGCGCAGTCCGAAGGACCGCTCAAGGGCATCCTGGGCTACACCGAGGACAAGGTCGTGGCGACCGACTTCCGCGGCGACGCGCGCACCTCGATCTTCGACGCCGGCGCGGGCATCGCCCTGGACAGCACCTTCGTAAAGCTAGTCAGCTGGTACGACAACGAGTGGGGCTACTCCAACAAGTGCCTGGAAATGGTCCGGGTGGTGGCGGCCCGGTAACGGGCACGCCATGGCGCCACTGCATTCCCGTTTCAGGCGGGACGGGAATTGCCGGGGTTGGCTGCGCGCCGCGGCCAGCTGCGCACGCGTAGTCCCGCGCCGGAAAGTGTTTTCCGCTGGCGACTGGCCGCCCGCGGCGGCGGCCCGCGTAATCGGCATTGTGGCCCTGCCTGATGAATCTCGATGACCGGCGCTACGCTCGCGCCCGTCGCCCAAGCGCGCACGCCGTTCGTGCTGCTGGCGATGCAGCGAACCGGATCGGGCTGGGTCATGGACCGGATCAGCAACGTCCCCGGCGCGCAGGGCCACATGGAACTGTTATTCCACCTGCGGCGGCAGAAACCGCCGATGGCCGGCTGCAACGACTACCCGCGGGTCGTGGAGATGCGCGCCCGGCTTTCGAAGCGGCGGACCGCGGCGGTGTTCGAGTATCTGGACGGCCTGTACCGGCGCCCCGGATCGGTCGGTTTCAAGCTGATGTACTCGCAACTGCGGCAGAACCCGCAGATACTGCCGCACCTCGTGCGGCGGCGGGTGCGGATCGTGCATCTGGTCCGCGAGAACCTGCTGGACATCCCGTTGTCCGAGGAACTGGCGCGGGTGACCGGGACTTCGCACGTCTCGCGCGACCAGGCGCTGCGGCAGGTGCAGGTGGCGCTCGATCCGGCGACGCTGGTCGCGCGGGTGCGTCGCCTCGCGGGCAAGCGTCAGCTCGTGCAGGGACTGCTGGCGCTGCTGCCAATGCCGTCGAGCAGGTCGCCTACGAAGCGCTTCGCCAGGATCCCGCAGAGTTCGGGCGGCTGTGCGATTTCATCGGGATCTGCGCTGCCGAATCTCCGTGCGGTCATGACGGGTCATCGCGTCGGCGGTTGCCGCCGCGCAGCCTGCACGCGCGCCGTTGGCCAACCTGCCGTGCGCCCGCGACAATAGCGGCCAACTCCTCCGACCCCAAGGAAGCAGCATGCCCATCCTCCGCATGACCGATCTCGACCTCGCCGGCAAGCGCGTGCTGATCCGGGAGGATCTCAACGTGCCGATCGAACGGGACGACGGGCAGCCGCGGATCACCTCCGACCAGCGCATCCGTGCGGCGCTGCCGACGCTGCAGCTCGCGCTCCAGAAGGGCGCGGCGGTGATGGTGATGTCGCACCTGGGCCGCCCGAAGGAAGGCACGTGGAGCGAGGACGACTCGCTGGCCCCGGTCGCGCGCCGGCTGTCGGACTCGCTGGGAATGGACGTGCCCCTGGTGAAGGATTGGGCGGGAGGCGTCGAGGTCCGTCCCGGTGAACTGGTGCTGCTGGAAAACTGCCGCATGAATGTCGGCGAGAAGGCCGACGACGAAACGCTTGCCAAGGCCTATGCCGACCTGTGCGATGTGTTCGTCATGGATGCGTTCGGCACCGCGCATCGGGCGCAGGCGTCCACGCACGGCGTGATCCGGCAGGCGAAGGTCGCCGCTGGCGGGCCGTTGCTGATGGCCGAGCTCGACGCGCTGGCCAAGGCCCTGCACCAGCCAGCGCGACCGCTGCTGGCGATCGTCGCAGGCTCCAAGGTCAGCACCAAGCTGGAGCTGCTGGGCTCGCTGGTCGGCAAGGTCGACCAGTTGATCGTCGGCGGCGGCATCGCCAACACCTTCATCGCCGCGATGGGTCACGGCGTCGGAAAGTCGTTGGTGGAGATGGACCTGGTCGACACCGCGCGGCAGATCATGCAGCAGGCCAGATCGCGCGGCGCGGACATTCCGGTGCCGACCGACGTCGTGGTCGCGCCGGCGTTTGCGGCCGACGCGCCGGCGACGGTCAAGCCGGTGGATCGCGTCGGTGCCGACGACATGATTCTCGACATCGGTCCCGACACTGCGCGCCGCTACGCGGAACTGATCGCCAGCGCCGGCACCGTGGTCTGGAACGGACCGGTGGGGGTGTTCGAATTCGAGGCGTTCGGCCACGGCACTCGCGAACTGGCGCGCGCGATCGCCGCGTCCAGCGCGTTCTCGATCGCCGGCGGTGGCGACACCCTCGCGGCCGTCGACAAGTACGGCATCGCCGATGACATCGGCTATATCTCCACCGGCGGCGGCGCGTTCCTGGAGTTCCTCGAAGGCAAGGAACTGCCGGCCGTGACGGCATTGATCCGGCGAGGCGGCTGACTGCCGCTTCCGCGCGGTTCAGTTCCTCTCGTTCGGAGCACAAGCGGGTAGCGCCTGGACTCCACTTCCGACGGTACGCAGGCGAAGCGCCGGCGCGGGTTCGACGCCCGCTGGCGGCGCGCATTCCGGGCTTGCGCCGGCCTGCGCTTCATGGTGCGCAGATGGGGACCGCATGGGAGCTGTGCTAGCGTGCCCCGCACTGAAGCGCCTGAACGGAATCCGCCATGTCTGACACCCTGCGCCGCACCAAGATCCTCGCCACCCTCGGCCCGGCCACCGATGCGCCGGGGGTTCTCGACGCCCTGCTCGTCGCGGGCGTCGACGTGGTGAGACTGAACTTTTCGCACGGCGATCCGGCATCGCAGATCGCGCGCGCCAATGCGGTGCGCGAAGCGTCGAGCCGGCTCGGGTGCGAGATCGGCATTCTGGTCGACCTGCCGGGGCCGAAGATCCGCATCGAGCGCTTCGCCGAGGGCAAGGTGATGCTGCGGGCCGGCGAACGCTTCGACCTGGTGGCCAGCGCCGATGCACCACCCGGCGACGAGCGCGAAGTCGGGCTGAGCTACCTCGGTCTTCCCGGCGACGTGGTGCCCGGCGACGTGCTGCTGCTAGACGACGGCATGATGCAGCTGCGCGTGGAAGCGGTCGAAGGGCAGCGGATCGTGACCTGCGTGCTCAACGACGGCCCGCTCTCCAACCGCAAGGGCCTCAACAAGCAGGGCGGCGGCCTGTCGCTGGGCGCATTGACCGACCGCGATCGCGAGCTGATCGCGGTGGCCGCGGAACTGGAGGCGGATTTCATCGCCGTGTCCTTCTGTCGCAGCGCCGAGGACATGCACGAAGCGCGCCGGCTGGCACGCGCAGCCGGCAGCACCGCCGCGCTGGTGTCCAAGATCGAGCGCACCGAGGCGATCGACAATCTCGCCGAGATCATCGACGCCAGCGACGTGGTGATGGTCGCCCGCGGCGACCTGGGCGTGGAGATCGGCGACGCGGAGTTGCCGGGCCTGCAGAAGAAGATCATCCGCGAATCGCTGGCGCGCAACCGCGTGGTGATCACCGCCACGCAGATGCTGCAGTCGATGGTGGAGAGCCCGATCCCCACGCGTGCCGAGGTCCTGGACGTCGCCAACTCCGTGATCGACGGCACCGACGCGGTGATGCTGTCGCAGGAGACCGCCGCCGGACGCTACCCAGTCAAGGCGGTCGAGGCAATGGCGCGGATCTGCCTGGGCGCCGAGCGCCAGTTCGCCCACGACACCGATTTCGAGGCTGCCCCGCGCAATCTCCAGCGCGCCGACCAGGCCATCGCGATGGCGGCGATGTTCCTGTCCGAGCACATCGGCGTGCGCGCAATCGTGGCGATGACCGAATCCGGCGGAACCGCGCGGTTCCTGTCGCGGTTCCGCTCGCCGGCACCGGTGTTCGCGCTCTCGCGCTACAGCGGCACCAGGCGGCAGATGGCGCTGATGCGCGGCGTCGTGCCGATCGCGTTCGACAGCCGCGGCATGGCCTCGCGCGACGCGGCCCGCAATGCGGTGAAGCAACTGTTCGACAAGGATTGCCTGAAACCGGGCGAGCGCCTGATCTTCACCAGCGGCGACCACATGGAACATCACGGCGCGACCAACACGCTGCGCCTGTTGCAGGTCGGTGCCGACGGGCACGCCGAGGGCCTGGGCGAGTTGTGATGCCGCGGGTTGTAGTCGCGGCGGCGGCCGCTAGTCGGGCTCCCTCCCCGCTTCCGGGGGAGGGCTGGGGTGGGGGCGCACGTGTGGTTGGCCCCTCGGAGCAGGCGCGCTTCGGTCTTAGCTACGCGCGCGTACGCAACATGCGTTGTAAGTGAGCCGGCAGCCGGGACTGGTATTTTCACGGATCGCGAACGCAGCCGGGCCGCTATAATCGGGGGCTTCCCCCGTCTTCCAGGATGATCAATGAGCGTCGAACAGCTTGCCGAAACCGCCCAGGCCATGGTTGCTCCCGGCAAGGGCGTCATCGCCATCGATGAATCCACGTCCACCATCAAGAAGCGCTTCGACGGCGTCGGCATCGAGTGCACCGAAGAGAACCGGCGCGCGTATCGCGAGCTGCTGCTGAGCACGCCGAACCTGGGCGAACACATCTCCGGCGCCATCCTGTACGACGAGACCATCCGCCAGTCGACGAAGGACGGCACGCCGTTCACCCGGCTGATGAAGGACAACGGCATCATTCCCGGGATCAAGGTCGACAAGGGAACGCACGCGCTCGCGGGCTTTCCGGGCGAAGTCGTCACCGAGGGTCTCGACGGCCTGCGCGCGCGCCTGGAGGAGTACTACAAGCTCGGCGCGCGCTTCGCCAAGTGGCGTGCGGTGATCAACATCGGCGACGACATCCCGTCGGGCACCTGCATCGAAGCCAACGCCCATGCGCTGGCGCGCTACGCCGCGCTGTGCCAGGAGCAGGGCCTCGTGCCGATGGTCGAGCCGGAAGTCATCATGGACGGCACCCACGACATCGACACCTGCTACGAGGTCACCGAAGTGACCCTGCGCTCGCTGTTTGGCTCGCTGTACGAGCACAGCGTGATGCTGGAGGGCACGATCCTGAAGGCGTCGATGGTGCTGCCGGGTTCCAACAGCGGCGAGAAGGCCAGCGTCGGCGAGGTGGCCGCTGCCACCGTGCAGGTGTTGAAGTCGTCCGTGCCGGCGACGCTGCCGGGCATCGTGTTCCTGTCGGGCGGCCAGGCCGACGAGGAAGCGACCGCGCACCTGGACGCCATCAACCGCATGGGCCCGCACCCGTGGCCGCTGTCGTTCTCCTACGGTAGGGCGATGCAGTCTGCGGCGCTGGAACTGTGGTCCAAGGACATCGTCACCAACGTCGCCCAAGCGCAGCAGACGGTCTTCGCCCGGGCGCGCGACAACGGTCTGGCGGCGATGGGTCAGTGGAAGCAGGCCAGCTGATTGCCTTTGGCTCCACCGCGCGCGGTGGAGCCCGCTACCGGCGCCGGCCTGCCTTGCTGGCCGGCGTTCTTGTTTGTGGCTCCCGGCTCCCGACGCAACCCGGCGTAATGTTGTCTTTGTCTCGATGTTGACGTTGACGTTGTTGTTGCCGTTGCTCGGGACCCACAGTCGCGACTGCCTGTCGGCGGCCTATGACCCGTAGGGCGCCGGCCATGGATGGCCGGCGGTTTCCGCCGAGCCAAGGATGGCGAGTCGGAAACTCCCGCGCAGACACTGCGCCATGAGGCTCTTGATCTTGCGGGGGAAGCGCCTTTCTTTGGTTACTTTCTTTGGCGCTATCAAAGAAAGTGACCCGCCTTCAGGCGGAAGCTCTTGCTCTTGATCTCTTGTCTTTCAAAAGGCAATAAAGCCGAGCAAGATCAAGGGCTTTCGGCCTGAAGGCCGAGTTCATTTCTTTTGGTAAGCGCCAAAGTCCCAAGGGATACCCTGCGGACAAAACGGAACCAAAGAAAAACGCTTCCCCGCAAGATCACGAGCCTTCAAGCGAAGTGTCTGCGCGGGAGTTTCGGACTCGCTATCCATGGCTCGGCCGAAACCGCCGGGCATCCATGCCCGGCGCCCTACGGGTCGTAGGCGGCCGATAGGCAGTCGAGATTGTGGGTCACGAGCAGGGGCAACGGCCAAGGCGCAACAGCCAGGGCGCAACAGCCGAGGCGCAATAGCCCAAGAGCAACAGCAAAGGCGCAACAGCAAAGCGCAGAGCAAGGGAAGTGGCAAGACAGCGCAAGGCGTCCGCCGGACGCACAGACGCCTGCGGGGCGCATGTTGTCCGGGGCGGGCGCCTCAGCTCAGGCCAGCGAGCCACTCGTCATCGGAACCCTCGTTGACGCCCTCGAACAGGAATGTGCTCAGGTAGCGCTCGCCGGTGTCGGGAAGCATCGTCAGGATCACCGAGCCCTTGGCGGCATCGCGCGCGACCTGCAATGCCGCTGCGGTGGTGGCGCCGGCCGAGATGCCGACGAAGATGCCTTCTTCCTGCGCGAGCCGCCGCGCCGTGTCGCGCGCGAGTACGTCGTCGATCGGCAGGTTGTCGTCGGCCACTTCGCGGTTCAGCACTTCGGGCACGAAGTCCGGCGTCCAGCCCTGGATCTTGTGCGGCTGCCATTCCTTGCCGGCCAGCAACGACGCGCCGGCGGGTTCGCAGCTGGTGATGCGCACGTCGGGACGGGCCAGCTTGAGCATCTCGCCCACGCCGGTCAGGGTGCCGCCGGTGCCCCAGCCGGTCACGAAATGATCGAGCCGGCGACCGGCGAAATCCTGCAGGATCTCCGCCGCGGTGGTCTGCCGATGAAACGCCGGGTTGGCCGGGTTCTGAAACTGGCGCGCGAGGAACCAGCCATGCTGCTTCGCCAGTTCTTCCGCACGCCTGACCATGCCGCTGCCGCGTTCGGCCGCGGCGGTCAGGATCACCTTCGCACCGTAGGCGCGCATCAGCTTGCGCCGCTCGACCGAGAAGGTCTCGCTCATCACGGCGACGAACCGGTAGCCGCGGGCCGCGCAGACCATCGCCAGGGCGACGCCGGTATTTCCGGAGGTCGCCTCGACCACGGTGGCCCCGGGCTTGAGTTCGCCGCGTGCTTCGGCATCCAGGATGATCGCCAGCGCCAGCCGGTCCTTCACCGATCCGCCGGGATTGAAGGCTTCGACCTTGGCGAACAGGGTCACATGGGCCGGGGCGAGTCGGTGCAGCCGGACCACCGGGGTGCGGCCGACCGTGCCGAGGATGCTGTCGTGGATCATCGCGCTTTCTCCTTGTCTGGGGGCGCCGGATCGGAAGGCCGTCGTGCCTGCGGCTTCCATCGTGCCGGCGTCGCCAGTGCAGAGTGCCACATCAGTGTTTGGACCGTCTCCATCGATGCCCATGCGGACGGATCGGTCGAACGGACCGTTGCGCCCGCGTGTCAACGCCCGCCCTCAAGCGCGCGTTACATTCCCCGGTCTAGACTTGCCGGCTGCGGGCGTCCTGCCTGCCATCCCTTCCCACCTCGAGAGAGGCATGCAAATCGATCCGCGACTGCGCGTCATTACCTGTGTCCTGGCGCTGGGCGCGGCCCTGGCGGCCTGTGGCGGCGACCAGGCCCCTTCGGCGAGGTCCGAGGACCGGCCGGTGCCGGTGACGACGCAGCGCGTGCAGGAGCGGGAGTGGAACGACACCGTCCAGGCCCTGGGCACCGTCAAGGCACGAGAGTCGGTGACGGTCACCGCGAAAGTCAGCGAGACCGTGCGCGGCGTGCACTTCGAGAGCGGCGACGTGGTCCGGGCCGGGGTGCCCCTGATCACCCTGAGCGGGGATTCGCAACAGGCCGAGCTGGCCGCGGCCCAGGCCGCCGCGAAGGAGGCCGGCCAGCTGCTGGGCAGGCAGGACGAATTGGCGCGGCAGCAGTTGATCGCGCGCTCCACCCTGGACACGCAGCGCGCCACGCGCGACGCGGCGAATGCGCGGGTCCGCCAGATCCGCTCCCAACTGGCCGACCGTGTCGTGCGTGCGCCTTTTTCCGGCGTGCTGGGCCTGCGCCAGGTCAGCCCCGGCTCGCTGGTGACGCCGGGCACGCCGATCGCGACGCTCGACGACATCGAGCGTGTCTACGTCGATTTTCCCGTGCCCGAAACGCTGCTGGCGTCGATCTCCCCCGGGCAGCGCCTGCAGGGCACCAGCGCCGCGTACCCGGGCGAAATCCTCGAAGGCATCGTGAGCACGGTGGATTCGCGCGTCGATGCGGGATCGCGCGCGGTGATCGTTCGCGGCGAGTTCCCCAATCCCGAGCGACGGCTGCGCCCCGGCATGCTGGTGCAGATCACCCAGAGCGGCCCGACGCGCGAGGCGCTGCTGGTGCCGGAGATCGCGATCGTGCAGGTGGGCAGCCAGTCGTTCGTGTATCGCGTCGACGAGGACAACAAGGTCGAGCAGGCAGATGTCGTGATCGACACCCGGCGCGACGGGCTGGCCGAGGTGACCGAGGGCCTGCGCCCCGGCGACCGGATCGTGGTCGATGGCACCGGGAAACTGCGCCCCGGAGCCACGATCACCGAACGCGCGCGTCCGGATCCTGTGCGCGACGCCGCCGGCGCTGCCGCGATCAGGCCGTCGAAGGGCTGAGCCGGTGAGCATTTACGATCTCTCGATCCGCCGCCCGGTATTCGCCTCGGTGATGAGCCTGCTGCTGATCGTGCTCGGGATCATGGCGTTCTCGCGCCTGACGCTGCGCGAATTGCCCGCGATCGACCCTCCCGTGGTCTCGGTGGACGTGTCGTATCCCGGCGCCTCGGCCAGCGTGGTGGAAACCCGCATCACCCAGGTCCTGGAGGACGCGCTGTCGGGCATCGAAGGCGTGGAGACGATCCAGTCGCGCAGCGTCAACGGACGCTCGTCGATCAGCATCGAATTCACCTTCGCGCGCGACATCGAGGCGGCCGCCAACGACGTGCGCAGCGCGGTCAGCGACGTCGGCGATCGCCTGCCCGGCGAGGCCGATCCGCCGGAGATCGAAAAAGCCGAGAGCGATTCGGAAACCATCATGTGGCTCAACATGAGCTCCACGGTGATGGACACGCTGCAGCTGAGCGACTACGCCGAGCGCTACGTCGTCGACTCGCTGGCGAGCATCGACGGCGTGGCCCAGGTGCGCATCGGCGGGCAGCAGCGCTATGCGATGCGGGTGTGGCTCGACAGCGCCGCGATGGCCGCGCGCGGGATTACCGCGGGCGACATCGAGAATGCGCTGCGCGCCGAGAACGTCGAACTGCCCGCCGGGCGCATCGAGTCGGAGACGCGCGACTTCACCTTGCGCGTCGCCCGCGGTTACCAGGAGGCGGCGGACTTCGCGCAGGTGCCGCTGCAGCGCGGCGAGGACGGCTACGTGGTGCGCCTGGGCGATGTCGCCAAGGTCGAACTGGCCTCGGCCGAGCGCCGCCAGTACTTCCGCAGCAATGGCGAGCCCAACGTCGGGCTTGGCATCGTCAAGACCTCCACCGCCAACAGCCTCGATGTCGCCCGGGCGATGCGCGCGGAGGCCGAGCGGATCCAGAAGACCCTCCCGCAGGGCACCGACATCTTCGTGGCGTTCGACTCCACCGTATTCATCGAGGCGGCGGTCAATCGCGTCTACTGGACGCTTGGGGAGGCGATCGCGCTGGTGCTGCTGGTCATCTGGCTGTTCCTGGGCAGCTTCCGCGCCGCGATGATTCCCGCGCTGACGGTGCCGGTGTGCCTGATCGCGGCTTTCATTCCGCTGTACCTGTTCGGTTTTTCGATCAACCTGTTGACGCTGCTGGCGCTGGTGTTGTCGATCGGGCTGGTCGTGGACGACGCCATCGTCGTTCTGGAAAACATCCAGCGCCGTGCGGACCTCGGCGAGCCGCGGCTGGTCGCCGCCCGTCGCGGCACCCGGCAGGTCGCATTCGCGGTGATCGCGACCACGGCGGTGCTGGTCGCAGTGTTCCTGCCGGTCGGGTTCATGGAAGGCACGACCGGCCGGCTGTTCCGCGAGCTGTCGGTCGCGCTGGCCGGCGCAGTCGCGATTTCCGCGTTCGTCGCCCTGACCCTGACCCCGATGATGGCCTCAAAGCTCGTGCGCCCGCACAGCGAGGAAAAGGCCACGCGCCTGCACGGCTGGATCAACGACCGCCTGACCCGGGCGACCGGCCGCTACCGCGGCTTTCTCGATCGCAACGTCGAGCGGACCTGGCTGTTCGGCGGGCTGGTGATCGCCGCGTTCGCCTGCATCGCGCTGCTGGTGATGGTGCTCCCGCGCGAACTCGCCCCGCCCGAGGACCGCGGCGCGTTCTTCGTATCGGTGGTCGGTCCCGAAGGCGCCGGCTACGACTACACCGTCGAGCAGATCAAGCAGGTCGAAGCGGTGTTCGCCGCGCAGACCGGCGGCGACGAGCCGATCCAGCGCTACAACACGCGTGTGCCCGGCGGTTTCGGCGCGAGCGAGGAGATGCACACCGGCCAGGTGATCGTGTTCCTGCAGGACTGGAACAAGCGCAGCGAAAGCACCGACGACGTCGTCGGCGAGCTGCGCCGGACGCTGGGCGCGCTGCCCGGCGTGCGCGCCAACCCGTCGGTGCGCACCGGCCTGGTCCGCAGTGGCGGGCAGCCCTTGCAGATCGTGCTGGGCGGACCGGACTACGCCGAGCTCGCGCAGTGGCGCGACCGCCTGCTGGCGCGCATGGAAAGCAACCCGAACCTGTTCTCGGCCGACTCGGACTACAAGGAGACCCGGCCGCAGATGCGCGTGCAGATCGACCGCCAACGCGCCTCCGACCTGGGCGTCAGCGTCGCCGACATCGGCCGCTCGCTGGAGACGATGATGGGCTCGCGCCGTGTCACCACCTTTGTGCAGGACGGCGAGGAATACGACGTCATCGTGCAGTCCGACCGCGCCGGCCGTTCGACGCCGGCGGACCTCGCCGCGATCCAGGTGCGCGCGCGCAACGGCGATCTGGTGCCGCTGTCGAACCTGGTCACACTCAACGAGGTCGCCGAGGCCGGCAGCCTCAATCGCTTCAACCGGCTGCGTGCGATCACGGTCAGCGCGGGGCTTGCCCCGGGCTACGAGCTAGGCGAGGCGATCGCGTGGGCCAATGAGGTGATCCAGGAGGAACTGCCCGATTACGCGCAGGTCGACTGGAAGGGCGAGTCGCGCGAATACCAGCGTGCGGGCGGCGCGATCGTGTTCACCCTCGCGCTCGCGGTGCTGGTCGTGTACCTGGTGCTGGCCGCACAGTTCGAGAGCTTCATCCACCCGGTGGTGATCATGCTGACGGTGCCGCTGGGCGTGCTCGGCGGGCTGATCGGGCTGCTGGTGACCGGCGGCACGCTCAACCTGTTCAGCCAGATCGGCATCGTGATGCTGGTGGGGCTTGCAGCGAAAAACGGCATCCTGATCGTCGAGTTCGCCAACCAGTTGCGCGACCAGGGCCGCAGCATCCGCGAGGCGATCATCGAATCGGCCGGGGTTCGCCTGCGGCCGATCCTGATGACCTCGATCGCGACCGTCGCCGGCGCGATGCCGCTGGTGCTGGCAGGTGGACCCGGTTCGGCCAGCCGCGGAACGATCGGCGTGGTGGTGATTTTCGGCGTGTCGTTCTCCACGCTGCTGTCGCTGTTCGTGGTGCCGGCGTTCTACGTGCTGCGGGCCCGCTACACCCGCTCGCCAGAGGCGGTGAGCCGTGAACTGGAACGGCTCGAAGAGGTGACGCCGCAGGCGCGTGGGCTTGCTTGAGGGAATGGAATCGCCAAGCTCAGTGAGCGGCAAAAGCGGCCACCATGCCTCTGGCGGTCATCGTAAAAAGCCCTCCCTCCGGCATCTGTGCCCATCGCGCGGGCAACAAAAAACTCTTCTCTGAGCGAGTTCCAGGTGGCGGCGACCGGCCTTATGCGAATAGCATTTCGAGCTCTTTCGGGAGGCCAGCTCCGGGCAGTCGACGTGTCTCTTTCGCGATATTGACCTTCATGGTCGCCTCGGCAACCTCGATCAGCGAGCGATCAATCGAGCGCTTCTGGGTTTCGGCAAACCAGCCCAGCACCGGGCGCAGGTGCCAAAGCGCCTGCGAGCCTTCATGTACCGCCACCGGGAAGGTCGCCACATTGCTGATCATCAGCTTGCGGATGTTCTGACGCGTGCAGCCGACCAACTCAGCGACGTCCGTCAGACCGACGAAGTCCGGCGATGCTTCGACCAACTCTACGCCCGGAATCGCTTCTTTGACCGCCTGCATGGCCGAGACGACGGCTTCGAAAGCGCTGAAAGCCTCCCGGGTAAAGTCCAGGGCGATCCGGCCCCGCTGACCAACACCAACGGTCGCGTCATCGCACCCGGCCTCCGCCAGTGCATCAATGAACTGCCCCGGGTCGGGATTGCCATCCGGCAGACGAAATTTCAAGGTGAATTCGTACTCACTCATCGTCGAAGTCCCGCTGGAAATTTTTCTGTTTTGCTTTCTCGCGTGCGCAGTTGTCCACTACGCGGCGAAGTTGCTTGCCATGGTTACCAGAGTTCTTTGGCGTGCTCCAGACACTCGTGCTGCAGAACTCGCCACAGCGACAGGCTTCATCGTTGTAAGGGCAAAGCATCCGTCCCCATGCGTGGGAGCCACCTTCCTTGATCGTCCAGCCGTGTTGCTCGGCATGTCGGATCGCGGCTTCCACTTCAGGTCTTGGATGTCTGCTTCTAGCCATGATGGTTGACTTACGAACGGAAGTTTAGTGACGACAGAAGTGGTTGTCAAGTGACAACTATTGTGGGCGACTCCGCCCGCTCGACCACAAGTGGCAGTTGCAAGTCCAAGTGAGGCAACGCCTGCCGACCCTAGCTAGGTAATTATTCGTGCTGCTACTCGTAGTGGGTCCACATGCGCAGCACTTTGACCACACGCTCAGGCTCGAGGAGTTGGTAGACAAGCCGGTGTTGGATGTTGATACGGCGGGAGTAGGCTCCAGCGAGATCACCGACCAGCTTTTCGTAGGGAGGCGGAGTCTGGAACGGATTCTCGGCGAGAATCCGTAGCAGTTGCTGAGCCTTCTCTTTCAGGTTGGCAGACGCCAGGTTCTTGGCGTCTTTCTGCGCATGCTTGGTAAAGACGACCTGCCACTTCACCAATCAAGCTCTGTCGAACAGGCGTCTACGGGCTCGGCCATGCGCTGTTTTATGGACTCGCGCATTCCGGGCACAGCAAGCAAGTGCAGCGTTTCCTGGATGGCTGCCCAGTCTTCTTCGGAGAGCAGTACAGCGTTGGCCCGCTTGCCGGAAATCAGGATTGGCTCATGGGACTCAGCCGCTTGATCAATGAGGCGGTAGAGGTTGGCGCGGGCTTCGCTGGCAGTGAAAGCGGTCATGGCAGGCTCCTTTGGCCGTAACGTACGCGTTTACGTACGGATGCGCAAGGGCGGCTTGGAGCAGCTTAACCGCATGAGCCAAGTCGATTCGCAGGAGCTGACGGTACAACGCCCACGAGATGCTAAAGCCCCAAGCCAGCGTGAGCACGACTGGTGTCACAGGAGGCAACGCTTCAGTGGCGCGACGTGCCCGATCCGTCAGGCTTCTACGCCGCACCACCTATCATGGACGCGCTCAGGCCCATCCACGCCTGCCGCGGAAAGCCTTATGTCTGTCTGGAAAACCCCCAAGCACCTCGCCCGTCCTGCGCCGGAGTCCGCGCCCGCGGCCGCTGCGACGACGACCGACGCGCCGCGGGCGGGGCGGCATGCCGAGATGCGGCTCTACGGGCTGAATGCGATCAACGCGGTGTTCCTCCGGCGTCCTTCGGCAATCCGCAAGCTGTACCTGAGCCAGGCGCGGATCCCGGCGCTGCAGCCGCTGCTGGCCTGGTGCGTGGCCAACCGGGTCGGCTATCGCGTGGTCGAGGATGCGGACCTGGGGAAGCTGGCGTCCAGCTCGCACCATGAAGGCGTGGTCGCCGATGTGCTGCGCAGCGAGCCGCTGCCGCTGCCGGAGTGGCTGTCGGGTCTGAAGGCGGGGCCGCAATGCGCGCTGTGGCTGGACGGGGTTGGCAACCCGCACAACTTCGGCGCGATCCTGCGCTCGGCGGCGCACTTCGGGGTCGCCGGCGTGCTGCTGCCGGAGCACTCCACGCTGGCGTTGTCCGGTGCCGCGGCGCGCGTGGCCGAGGGCGGCGCGGAGGTCGTGCCGCTGGTGCGCATGGGCGCCGGTGAAGATTCGAAGGCACGACTGCGCGACGCCGGCTTCGTGCTGGCGGCCACGGTGGTCGCCGGGGGAGGCGACCTGTTTTCGACAGCGCTGCCCGGGCGGGTGGTCTATGTCGTTGGCGCCGAGGGCGAAGGCATGGATCGCGAACTGGCGGCGGGGTGCGATCTGCAGCTGTCGATTCCCGGCAGCGGCGCGGTGGAGAGCCTCAACGTCGCCGCGGCGACCGCGGTGCTGCTGGCGGCGTGGCGTTCCTCGGTGGACTGAGGAACTGCGCGTTCGCGCAATGCCGCTTCACGGTTGTTGCGAACCCGTTGGTTCGCGCGATGCCTGCATTCAGCGCGAACCGGGTTCGCGCCGTCCCTCCGTGTCACCGCGATCGCCGGCTTCCGGAGCAGGATGCGCCTTGATCCACGCATTCTTCTGCGCCGGGGTCATGGTCCGCCATTTGGCCTTGAATGCCTCGCGCGCCGCGGGGTCCATCGGTCGCATGAGCCGGAACAGCGCGCGCGCGTGGGTGCGCTGCTCGGGCGACATGCGCTCCCAGTGCTTCATGCCGTGATGTGCGCGCCTGCGTTGTTCGGGAGGAAGCTGCTGCCAGCGCCGGGCTCGCTCGAGCAACTGCGCGCGCCGCACCGGATCGGCGTTCCAGCGCTCGCGCGTCGGCGCGATCAGCACCTCGCGCTGGGCCTCGCTGAGCTGGTCCCAGGCCGGCAGCGGCGCCGGCGTGGCGAAGGCGGGCAGGGCCGCGAGGCAACCGAGCACGAGCGAGATGGCCAGACGCGGCATTGGAGCGGTGCGGTTGATGCTCATTGGTTCATCGTTCCTGTGGACAGGGCCAGCGCGGCCTCGTTGCTCGCCAGCCAGAGATAGAGTTCGGGGTTTTCGTCGAGTCCCGCCACGAGGCTGCGGTATTCGTCGGCAAGGCCGGCGGCTTGCAATTCCTCGATCGGTGCGCTCGCCGCGACCCGCGGTGCAGGTG
>JALYOG010000054.1 GCA_030856985.1 Pseudomonadota bacterium
AGCGACACTTTCGTAACTTCTTTCCTTTCCACGACATCTAAAGGTAAGCGTCATGCTGCAGGAAACCACTACCGCCGCCGCATCTGCCTCGGCTTCCAACGCTGAAGCCCTCCAGCAGATGAGCTTCGCCCACTTGTTGCAGAACCTCGACATGCTCGGCTGGATCGTTCTGATCACGCTGGTGATCATGTCGATCCTGTCGATCTACTGGATCGTCATCAATTTCTTCAAGAACATGCGTCTGCGCCGCAATTCGGACCGTGTGATCAGCACCTTCTGGGAAACCAACAATGCCCAGGACGCGATCCGCTACATGGAAGAGCAGCCGCGTAGCGAGCCGTTCTCCAAGATCGCGCTCGACGCCGCACAGGCAGCCGCGCATCACCAGCGCAACGAAGGTTCGCGCCTGGTCGAGTCGCTCAACCGCTCCGAGTTCGTCGACCGCGCCCTGCGCCAGGCCGTCACCCGCGAGTCGATGGGTCTGGAAAGCGGCCTGACGCTGCTGGCGTCGGTGGGATCGACCGCCCCGTTCGTGGGTCTGCTCGGTACCGTCTGGGGCATCTACCACGCGCTCATCGCGCTGGGCATGAGCGGTGAATCCTCGATCCAGGCCGTGGCCGGCCCGGTCGGCGAGGCGCTGATCATGACCGCGATCGGTCTGTTCGTGGCAATCCCGGCGGTGCTGGCTTACAACTTCTTTATCCGCCTCAACCGGGTGACGAACAACAAGTTCGACACCTTCGCCCACGACCTGCACGACTTCTTCGCCACCGGTTCGCGCGTCGGCGAACTGCCCGCCAACCGCTGAGCCACGTCGTCACTTTCAGGGTAGTTGGAGTTCGCAATGGCCTTCAGTTCAGGCAATGACACCGGCGGGCCGATGGCCAACATCAACGTCACGCCCCTCGTGGACGTGATGCTGGTGTTGCTGATCATCTTCATGATCACGGCCCCGCTCATGACGCACCGGGTCCCGATCAAGTTGCCGGAGGCGACACTGAGAGAGATCGCCGAGGCATCCAAGACGCCGCCGATCACCCTCGCGGTGCGGGAGACCGGCGAGATCTTCTGGAACGACGAGCCGATCACCGCGGGGCAGCTGGAAAGCCGCCTCTCGATCGAGGCGCAGAAGACCCCGCAGCCGCCGTTGAACATCCGCGCCGACACGACCACCAAGTACCGGGTCGTGCAGGAAGTGGTGCAGACGGCGCAGTCCCAGGGAATGCGCAAGGTCGGTTTCGTGTCCATCAAAGAACGCTAGCCGGAGACCCCAGACATGGCATTCGCATCAAACTCCGGCGGCGGCGCAATGGCCGACATCAACGTCACGCCCCTCGTGGACGTGATGCTGGTGCTGCTGATCATCTTCATGGTGACCGCCCCGACGCTCACCTACCCGATCGACGTCAACCTGCCCCAGCGGGTACTCAATCCACCCCCGCAGCTGGTAACGCCGCCGCCGCCGATCCGCCTGCGGATCGACCCTGCGGGCCAGACCTTCTGGAACGACTCGCCCTATCCACTGCCGACCATCGCCGAGATGATGGATGCGGAAGTACAGCGCGACCCGACCAACCAGCCGGTGCTGGAGATCGACACCAGCCCGGAGGCCGACTACGGCGTGCTCGCCAAGGTGCTGGCACACGCGAAGAACGCCCGCATGCAGAAGATCGGTTTCGTACAGAACTGACGCATCAGCAACGTCGTGTTGAGACGCCGCCCCCGGGCGGCGTTTTTTTTGCTGCACGCGGCCGGCTGCGAACCGGTCGCTCCCGGAGTGATGCCGGCAGCGCCGCCAGCAAGGCCAGAGCACAGGCGGCGGCGCCAGGCATGCTCGCCGTTCCCTTGGGCGAAGCCGCTGCCACCGTCTCCCACGCGCCGCCGGGAACCACCCGGCCGGCGACGTGGGTCATCGACCGGTCGGGGCGCCGATGCCCCGGCTGCGCATCAGGAGCGGTCCTGCTCCAGCAGTGCCAGGTAGGCGCGTACCGTGGGCGCCAAGCCGTCGTATAGCGCTTCGGCGATCAGTGCATGGCCGATCGACACCTCCTGCACGTCGGGCACCGCGCGCAGAAACCCTGCGAGGTTGAGCTGGCTGAGATCGTGCCCGGCGTTCACGCCCAGCCCGGCGGCACGCGCGCGGCGCGCACTGGCAGCGAAGCGCGCCAGCATCTGCGCCGCGTCGCCGCGGCCGACCGACTCGGCGAACGGCCCGGTGTACAGCTCCACCCGATCGGCCCCGAGCTCGGCGGCCATCTCGATGCCCCCGCGCGTGGATTCGGTCGCCGGATCCAGGTGCGCGTCGGCGAACAGGCTGACCCGGCAACCGATCTGCCGAAGGCGCTCGATCAACGGCTTCAGCCGCTCGCCGTCGCGGACGAAGTCGAAGCCGTGGTCGGAGGTGAGTTGTCCGTCGCCGTCGGGGACCAGGGTCGCCTGCGCGGGACGCACCTGCTCGCACAGCGCGAGAAAGCCGGGGTAGCCCTCGCGCGGCGGCGCAAACGGATTGCCTTCCAGGTTGAACTCGACCGCCCGCTCGCGCGTCAGCTGCGACAGCGAACGCACGTCCTCAGCGCGGACATGGCGCGCGTCGGGGCGGGGGTGCACGGTGATCCCGTGGGCGCCGGCATCCAGGCACGCGCGCGCGGCGCGGACCATGTCGGGCTGATCGCCGCCGCGCGAATTGCGAAGCACCGCGATCTTGTTGACGTTGACGCTCAGGGAGGTCACGGCTTGCGCCCGGTACCACGGCCGCGCCGTCGGGCGCCAGCGCTCACTGCGGCGATTCGTCGGCCGCGGTGGCGAGCTTCCTTGCCTCGACCTGCTCGCGCAGGCGCCGCAGTTCCTCCGGATCGAGCATCAGCGTCTCGTCGCGGCGGCGGCTGGAAATGCGCTGCGCAAACAACTGCATCATCCCGGCGACGGTGAGCCCGAAGGCGGCGAGCAGGAACAGCACCAGCAATGCGATCGATGCGGTCATGAACGCGATCGCCAGCGCGGCGAGCGCCAACAGAAAAAGGATCCAGGGCATCACGACACCGCTCCAGTGCACAGTCACGGCGAGTGTACTGGAGCGGCCGACCCGCCCGGAACCGGCGGCGCGCCCGGCTCGACCTTCCGTCCGCCGCAGGAGCGGCCGGGAGCGCTACAGCAGCGGCGACAGCAAGCGGGCAAAGGCCTCCGGCAGGCGCGCCCGCCACAGCGGACGGTCGCGATCGTGGGTCACCTGGCGACACTCGTTGCACTCGTGCTCCAGCAGCTCGGCCAGCTCTCCTGCCACGCCGGCGTCGAGCATCAGCACCGACACCTCGAAATTCAGCCGGAAGCTGCGGTGATCGAAATTCGCGCTGCCGACGCACACGAGCTCGTCGTCGCACAGCAGCGCCTTGGTGTGCAGCAGGCGGGGCCCGTACTCGAAAATCTTCACGCCGGCACCGAGCAGTTCGTCGAAGTACGAGCGCGCGGCGAAGGTCACCAGCCGGCTGTCGCTCATCTTGGGAACCAGCAGGCGCACGTCCAGGCCACCGAACGCGGCCGAGGTCAGGGCCATGCGCGCCGCTTCACCCGGGACGAAATAGGGTGTGACCAGCCAGACACGGCGGCTGGCGGCGTGGATCGCACTGACCTTCATCCGGTGGATCGCCTCCCACCTGGAGTCGGGACCCGATACGATCACCTGCGCGTGGATCGGCCCGTCGGCGGCGGTCTTCACCGGGATCGGCAACGGCGGTTGGCCGGTGGAATACGCCCAGTCCTCGATGAAGACCAGCTGCAGCTCGCGGACCACGTCTCCCTCCAGGCGCAGGTGCAGGTCGCGATAGGCGGTTGCGCACCGGCGCTCGTCCTGTTCGTCGCTGACGTTCATGCCGCCGGTGAAGGCGACGCGGTCGTCGATCACCACGATCTTGCGGTGGCTGCGAAGGTTCAGCCACGGCCGTTTGAACAGGCCGCTGAACCGCATCGGGTGGAACCACGTGACCTCGCCGCCGGCGTCCACCAGGGGCCGCAGGAAACGGCGATTCAGAGCCGATGATCCGACCGCGTCCAGCAGCAGGCGTACCTTCACGCCCGCGGCTGCGCGTTCGGCCAGCGCATCAAGCAGGCGCTTGCCGGTGACGTCGGGCTCGTAGATGTAGTACGCCACATGGATCGTCGTCTGCGCCTGCGCGACCGCTTCCAGCAGCGCGTCGTACTTGGCCGCGCCATCGACCAGGAATCGCACGCTGGTGGCGGTGGTCGGGGGCAGGCCGGAGGTGGCCTGGGCAACCAGCGCCAGCTCGACCGTTTCCGGGTCCGGGGCCAGTCCCTGAGGCAAGGAGTGCAGCGCCGCGCGCGAGCGGGTACGGCGCAGCCGCTGGCGGGTGACGCGCTGCGGGCCGAAAACGTAGTAGATCACGAAGCCCAGCAACGGCAACGCGGCAAGGCTGATCAACCAACTGAGCGTGGCGGCCGGCTCGCGCTTCTGCAGCACGATCCAGACGCCCAGGCCGATCACGTACGCGCCCCATCCGATCACCAGGTAGGTCGTGAGATGCGGGATCGAAAGGAATGATTGCCACAGGCCGTGCAACTGGTCGAGCATCCGCGCTCCTGGGTGAATGGTTCAAACGCCGTCGCATGGGCTGCGACCCGGCGAGGGTAGCCTAGGCGGCATGGATGACGCTCGCAAAGCCCGCGCGCCGCTCAAGGGCCGAGGCGCCGCCTCGAACGTCCACGGCCGGTTTGCGGCGACCCAGACGCTCGGAGCCGACGACGGCTGGGGCTCGGTGTACGACGACCTCGCCGAAACCCCGCGGCCGCCCACCCGGGTCACCGAGGAGCGCGCGCGGCGCGTGATCAGCCGCAACGATTCCCCGGACATCGGCTTCAACCAGTCCGTCAATCCGTACCGCGGTTGCGAGCACGGCTGCGTGTACTGCTTTGCGCGGCCCTCGCACGCCTACCTGGACCTCTCCCCGGGCCTCGACTTCGAGACCAGGCTGTACGCCAAGACCAATGCGGCCGAACGCCTGCGCGCCGAACTGGCCAGGCCGGCATACCGCGCCGAGCCGATCACCCTGGGCATCAACACCGACGCCTACCAGCCGATCGAGCGCCGCTACGGCATCACCCGCGAGCTGCTGCAGGTCCTGTCGGATTGTCGCCACCCGGTCACGTTCGTCACCAAGGGCGCGATGATCGAGCGCGACCTCGACCTGCTCGCGGACATGGCCCGCCACGACCTGGTGCATGTGCACTTCTCGATCACGACGCTGGACAACCGCCTGGCGGCGCGCATGGAACCGCGGGCCAGCGCGCCCCATCGCAAGCTGCAGGCCATGCGCGCGCTGCACGATGCGGGCGTGCCGGTCGGGGTGATGATCGCGCCGCTGATCCCGATGATCACCGATCACGAGATCGAAGCGATCCTCGCGGCCTCGCGCGAGGCCGGTGCGCGTTCGGCGGGCTACGTGCTGCTGCGCCTGCCGCACGAGCTCAAGCAGGTCTGGCGCGAATGGCTGCAACTGCATTATCCCGAGCGCGCCGAGCACGTGATGAGCCTGATCCGGCAGATGCGCGGCGGCAAGGATTACGACAGCGCGTTCGGCCGCCGCATGCGCGGGCAAGGGCCGTTCGCGGAGCTGATCGCGCGTCGCTTCGCGCGCGCCCACGACAAGCTCGGGTTCGCCGCGCTGCCGCCGCTGGACAGCAGCCGGTTCGTGCCGCCGCGCGCGCCCTCGCCGCAGCAAGAGCTGTTCTGACTCGCGCGAAGGCGGCGGCGCTCAGCCGCCCAGGCTCGGCAACAGCGGGCCTTGCAGCCACAACCACCGCGCCATCCAGGCGCTGACCAGCGCAATCAGGATCGTCAGCGGCAGGCCCAGGCGCAGGAAATCGTGGAACCGGTAGCGCCCCGGCCCCAGTACCAGCAGGTTGCCGTGGTGGCCGATCGGGATCAGGAACGCGGCAACCGCTCCCAGCGCCGTGCACACCACGAACGGCGTCGCGGGCAGTTGCAGCGATTCGGCCAGCGACACCGCGACAGGCCCCAGCAGCACCGTCGTCGCCGCGTCCGAGAGGATCTGGGTCAGCAGGCCCGCGACCGCGAACATCACCAGCAGCACCGCCAGCGCGGGCCACTGCGCAACCACGTGCAACAGGCCTTGGGCCATCAGCCGCGCGGTCCCGGTCTGCTCCATCGCGATGCCCAGCGGGATCACGCCGGCGATCATCACGAACACGCGCACGTCGATCGCGCGGTAGGCCTGGGCGACGTCGACGCAGCGCGTGCCCACCATCGCCACCGCGCCGAACAGGAACGCCAGCGCCGGAGGCAGCCACTCGGTCGCCGCAGCGAGCACCGTGCCGCCGAGGATCAACAGCGCCAGGGGCGCGCGGATCCGGCGCGTGGCCTCGCCGACGAAGGGCACCAGCATCAGGAATCCATGGTGCGCCGCCAGTTCCGCAAACCGCGTGGGCTTGCCCCACAGCACCAGCAGGTCGCCTTCGCGCAGCCGGGCGTCGGTCAGGCGCAGGCTGTGGCTGCCGTTGCGGCGCCACAGACCGGCGATGACCGCCTTGAACTGCCGGGAAAAATCCAGTTCGCGGATGCTGCGGCCGATGAACTCCGAGCCCGGCGCCACCAGCGCCTGGACCAGTTGCGCCTCGCCAGCGTCCTCGATCGCAGTGTGGCCGAACCGGGCCACCGCGTAGAGGTCCAGACCCGGGTCGTCGTGCAGCGAGGCCAGCGCGTCGGCCGAGGCTTCCACCAGCAGCACGTCGCCGCTGACCAGCCGGCTGTTCTCGCCCAGATCGGTGCGCAGCACGCCGTCGCGAAGCCAGCCGCGCATGCGGAGCTTGTCGCCGACGGCCTTTTGCAGTTCCGCCAGCGGCCGGGTGCTCCAGCGCGAGCCCTCGGTCACCAGCAGCTCGGTGCGGTAGCGGTCCAGGCGCAGATAGTCGTCATCGCCTGCATCGCCGATGCGCTTGGGCAGGATCCAGCGCGTCAGCAGGATGTACACCACGCTCATCACCACCAGTGCCAGGCCGATCGGGGTGATCGAGAAGATCCCCAGGCTTTCCGCGCCGCTGCGCTCGAGCAGGTTGTTGGCCAGCAGGAATGCCGGCGCGCTGACCAGGGTCAGCGTGGTGCCGAGCGACGCGGCAAACGACATCGGCATCAGCAGTCGTGAAGCCGACATGCCGCGGGCTTTGGCGTAGCGGGTGATGATCGGCAGCATCATCGCCGTCACCATCACGTGGTGGGTGAACGAGGACATCACGGCGACCGCAGGCATCACCACCGCGATCGCGCGCGGCTCGCTGCGGCCGGCGGCGTGGCCGATCCACTGGCCGATGCGCTCGGTGATGCCGGTGGCCGCAAGTCCGCCGGAGATCACGAACACCGCCGCCACGATGATCGCAGGATCGCTCGCGAAGCCCGACAGCGCCTGCCTTTCGTCGAGCACCCCCGTCACCACCAGCGCTAGCAGGATCAGCATCGCGGTGATGTCGACCCGCAGCCGTTCGCTGATGAAGAGGTACAGGCCGCCGACGAGAATCAGCAGGAAGGTTCCCTGTTCCAGGGTCAAAGGCAGTGCGTCCATCGGCGCATTGTGCGTCAACGCGGCGTCAAGGTACGGCCCGCCATGCACTGACCCGTCACGATCCCAGTCGTTAGACTCGGGAAAACCGTATTGCCGCCCGCCATGTCGTTTGCCCACGAAGTGCCAACTGCCGACGCCTGCTTCCGTCTTGCGATGGCAGCATCGGGCATAGGCATGGCGATCGTCGGCCTGGACGGCCGCTGGCGCGAGGTCAACCCGACGCTGGAGGCCATGTTCGGCCGGGCCGCCGCCGGAATGCCGGGGCGCGCGGCCGAGGAAGTCGTGCACTCGGAGGACCTGTCGCGCTTCCGGGGGCGGCTGGAGGAACTCATCTCCGGGCGCGTTGCGCTCATCGACGACCGTTACCGCTGCGTGAGAGATGGCGGCGAGGACGTCTGGGTGCAGGCCAACATCGCCGCCATGCGCAATGCCTCCGGCGCGCCGCTGTACCTGGTGGCACAGCTTCGCGACGTCGGGGCGGAACGCGCCGCGGAAGAGCTGCTGCGCCAGAGCGACGCGGCGAACCGCCAGCTGCAGTTGTTCGTCGATGCGGTGTCGCACGACCTGCGCGCCCCCCTGCGTTCCATCGAGAGCTTCGCCGGGCTGCTCGCGGACCGGATCGACGGCAGCATCGACGAGACCAGCCGCGATTACCTCGCACGGGTGCGCGGCGCCGCCGCGCGCATGAGCGCCCTGCTCGCTGCGCTGGCCGAGTTGTCCTACGTGACCCGCGCCGACCTCAAGCCGGAGAAGGTGGACATCAGCCTGCTGGCCGACTGGGCGCTCGCCGAGCTGCGGGAGGCCCAACCGGACCGGGCGACCGACATCGAAGTGCAGGCCGGGATCGTCGGCCATGGCGACGAGCGCCTGCTCAAGCTGCTGCTGGGCCACCTGCTGGGCAACGCATGGAAGTTTTCCCGCGATTGCGAGCGGGTCTGGATCCGGGTCAGCGGCCAGACCGACGACGGAACCTTGCGGCTACGGGTCCTCGACGCCGGCTGCGGATTCGACATGCGATATGCTCACAAGCTGTTCGAACCCTTCCAGCGCCTGCACGGGCCGGACCAGGGCGGCGGCCACGGCCTCGGTCTGGCCGTGGCGCAGCGGATCGCCGCGCGCCATCACGGACGGTTGAGCGGACATTCCCCAGAAGAAGGCGGCAGCAGCTTCGAGCTGGAGTTGCCGGTCGTGTCGCCGCAGTAGCCACCGTCCCGGAGCGCCTGATGACGCACAAGGAAATCCTGCTGGTCGAAGACAATCCCGACGACGTCGAGCTCACCCGGCTCGCGTTCGAGGAGTCCAAGATCGGCAACAAGCTGGTGGTGGTGACCGACGGTGCCGCCGCGCTGGACTACCTGTTCGCCCGCGGCAAATACTCCGACCGCGACCCGACGCACCTGCCCTCGATCGTGCTGCTGGATCTCAACCTGCCCAAGGTCGACGGGCGCGAGGTGCTGCAGGCGATCCGCGCCAACGAGGCCACGCGCACCCTGCCGGTGGTGGTGCTGACCACCAGCGCCGAGCCCTTCGACGTCGAAGCCAGCTATGCGCTCGGGGTCAACAGCTACATCCAGAAGCCGGTCGACTTCGAGCAGTTCGTGTGGGCGGTCAAGCAGGTCGGCCTCTACTGGCTGGTGCTCAACCAGGCGCGGACCGCCTGACTGCTAGTGTAGCGTTGCATTCTGTTTGGAACTTAAGCCGCTGTTGGCGCGAATGACCTTCTGGAGGATGTCGCGAGCGGACTTGGTCCAGATGAACGGCTTGGGCTGAGTGTTGTGGTGAACGATGTAC
>JALYOG010000159.1 GCA_030856985.1 Pseudomonadota bacterium
GGGCTCAGCCACGACATGCAGGAGGCCTGGGCGATCTTCGGGCCCTACACCAACTTCGACTGGACGCCCGACTCCAAGGCCGTGGTGGTCTGGGCGCAGGGCAAGCTATGGCGCGTCGACATCGGCGACGGCAGCGCAAGCGACATCCCGTTCACCGCGAAGGTCGAGCAGACCGTCGCCGAACCGCTGCGCTTCGAGCAGACGATCGAGGAAGGCAGTTTCGCGCCGAAGATGATCCGCGATGTGGCCACCAGCGCCGATGGCAGAACGCTGGTGTTCCACGCGGTCGGACATCTATGGCGCAAACGCCTTCCCGACGGTAGGCCCGAGCGCCTGACCGGCAACGACAACCTGTTCGAATACCAGCCCGGCTTCAGCGCCGACGGTCGAAAGCTGCTCTACACCACCTGGTCGGACGAGGCGCTCGGCGCGATCTATGTACGCGATGCGTCCGGCGGCGGCAGCGGCCGGCGCATCACGCCCGACAAGGGCTTCTACTATGGTCCGCGTTTCTCGCCCGATGCCAGCCGCATCGTCTACACCAAGGGCGGCGGCGGCGGACTGACCGGCAGCCTGTGGTCGGGCGATCGCGGCATCTACGTGATTCCCGCCGGCGGCGGCAAGGCCGTGCGCGTCGCCGAGGAGGGCGAATCGCCGCAGTTCAACCATGACGGCAGCCGCGTCTATTACCTCACCGGCGGCGGCCTCGAGAAGAAACTGATGTCGGTGGGCCTGCATGGCGAGCACCCGCGCGAGGTCTTCAACCTCAAGTACGTCGATGCGGTGCATGTCAGCCCCGACGGGCAGTGGGTCGCGTTCACCGAATTGTTCAACGCCTATGTCGCGCCGCTGGTGGAAACCGGCATGCCGATCGAGCTGTCCAAGGACAGCAAGGCGATCCCGGTGACCGCGATGAGCGCCGATGTCGGCAGCTACCTGCACTGGTCGGCGAACTCGCAGTCGCTGCACTGGATGGTCGGCGACCGCTACCACTCGCGAGATCTCAACCAGAGCTTCGCGTTCCTGCCCGGCGCGCCGGCCGAGATCGCCAAGCCGGTGAACGGCGGCGGGATTCCGGTCGGCCTGACGATGGCCGTCGACGATCCGTCTGCCGTGGTCGCGTTCACCAACGCGCGCATCGTCACCATGCGCGATGCCGAGAACGCGCAGGAGGTGATCGAGAACGGCACGATCGTGCTGCGTGGCGACGTCATCGACGCGATCGGCGCCAGCGGCTCGGTGGCGATTCCCTCGGGCGCGAACGTCATCGACGCCAGCGGCAAGACCATCGTGCCCGGCTACGTCGATGCGCACGCGCACGCGGCGCACTTCGGCCAAGGTGTGGTGCCGCAGCAGAACTGGGCGTACTACAGCAACCTCGCGTTCGGCGTCACCACGATGCACGATCCGTCGGCCAGCACCGAGTTCGTGTTCTCCCAGGCCGAACTGCTCAAGTCCGGGCGCATGGTCGGGCCGCGCGTGTTCTCCACCGGCACGATCCTCTACGGCGCCGACGGCGACTTCAAGGCGGTGGTCGATTCGCTCGACGACGCGCGAGCGCACCTGCGCCGGATGAAAGCCAACGGCGCGTTCTCGGTCAAGAGCTACAACCAGCCGCGCCGCGACCAGCGCCAGCAGATCAACACCGCCGCGCGCGAGCTGGGCATGCTGGTCGTGGAGGAAGGCGGCAGCACCTTCCACCACAACATGACCATGATCCTGGACGGCGCGACCGGCATCGAACACAACATCCCGGTCGCCCCGCTGTACAAGGACGTCGTGCAGCTGTGGAGCCAGACCGACGTGCGCAACACGCCGACGCTGGTGGTGAGCTACGGCGGCCTGTCGGGCGAGTACTGGTGGTATGCGCGCGACGACGTGTGGGAAGACAAGAAGCTCAACCGGTTCTTCCCTCGGGAGACGCTGGAAGCGCGCAGCATCCGTCGCGAGGTCGCGCCCGACTGGGACTACTGGCACGTCGAGGTCGCCAAGGCCACCAAGGTGCTGCGTGATGCCGGCGTCAAGATCCAGATCGGTGGTCACGGCCAGTTGCAGGGCCTGAGCCCGAACTGGGAAACCTGGTCGCTCACCCAGGGCGGCTTCAGCAATTTCGAGGCCCTGCGCGCGGCCACGATCGACGGCGCCGACTACATCGGGCTGTCGCGCCAGCTGGGTTCGCTGGAAGTCGGCAAGCAGGCGGATCTGGTGGTGCTCAACAGCAATCCGCTGGACGATATCCGCAGCACGATCGACACGCGCTACGTGATGGTCGACGGCCGCCTGTTCGACGTCGATGCGGACCTGGCCGAGATCGGCAACCGCGGCGAGAAAGCACCGAACTTCTATTGGCAGCGCCATCGCGATGGTCAGACCTTCGGGCTCGAATACGGACCGAGCGCCGTCTGCAGCTGTCCCAAGGGCGGGCATGGCGAGCCGGGGCACGAGGACTGAGCGCGCCCGGCTTCGCACGACCCTGGGCAAAGCCTTCGATGCGGACGTGCCGCCGCCGCGGCGCGCGTTTCACGACCGGTGCGCGAGCGAACGACTACTGTGACCCTTCACCGCACGAGATGATCGCCCATGGCCACACGCTTCCACATCACCCTGCCCGACGCTTCTCAGGCACGCGGCAACAACCCGGACCTGGCGTTTACCGCGCAGGGCGCCGATACCTTCGCCGAGCAGTTGCAGCAGACGATACGCAGCGATTCGCTGTTCCAGCGCTGGCGCGCGGCGCAGGACGATCCGGACGAGGTGGCCCCGTCGCTCGGCGCTACGGACCCGAATGCGACGGTGGAGGGCCGACAGGACGACCTGCACATCGACCTGATCGTGATCACATCGCTGCCCGGCGACATCCTGCGCCATCGCATGCGCCTACTCGCAGGCACCGGCTGGCAGTTGCGCGACGTCAGCGCCGCCTGAAGGAAGCCTTCGATGAAGCAACCAGTGCTGCTGTCATGGAGCGGCGGCAAGGACGCTGCCTGGACCTTGCACACGCTGCGCCAGCGCCACGACGTGGAGGTGGTCGGATTGCTGACCACGCTGACCGAAGACTTCGATCGCATCTCGATGCAGGGCATCCGCCGCGACGTGCTGTATGCGCAGGCCGCCGCCGCGGCCCTGCCGGTGATCGAAGCGTGGATTCCGCAGCGCGCGGATAACGTGATCTACGAGGCATCCTTCGCCGAGGCGCTGGACACCGCGCGCGAGCGCTGGCCGGAGATCACCGCGATCGCGTACGGCGACCTGTTCCTGGCGGACATCCGCGCATGGCGTGAGGCGCTGTGCGAACGCCTGGGCTGGACGCCATTGTTTCCGTTGTTCGGCGCGAACACCGCCGAGCTCGCCCGAACGATGATCGGCGGCGGCCTGCGTGCGACGCTGTGCTGCGTCGACACCCAGCAGCTGTCCGCCGACTTCAGCGGCCGTGGTTTCGACGAGGCGTTGCTTGACGAATTGCCGGACGGCTGCGACCCCTGCGGCGAGAACGGCGAATTCCACACCTGCGTCGCCGGCGGTCCGATGTTTTCCCATCGGATCGAACTGGCGCGCGGCGAGAAAGTGCTGCGCGACGCGCGGTTTTGCTACACCGACTTCGCGCTCGCCGGCTGATGGCGGGCGGCCGCCCGAAACGTAGCCGGGTCAGCCCTTCAACGCCTGCGCGTGATGGGCGATGTGCTCACCGATGAAGCTGGCGACGAAGTAGTAACTGTGGTCGTAGCCGGCGCGCATGCGCAATTGCAGCGGATGGCCGGCCTTGTCGCACGCCGCCTGCAGCAGTTCCGGCCTCAACTGCTCGGCCAGGAACTCGTCATCGGCTCCCTGGTCGATCAGCAGCGGCAGCCGTTCGCGGGCCAAAGGCAGAAGTTGCGTGGCGTCCCACGCGCGCCAGGCTTCGCGGTCCGCGCCCAGGTAGGCGGCGAACGCTTTTTCGCCCCAGGGCACCTGCGAGGGCGCGACGATCGGCGAGAACGCCGACACGCTGCGATAACGACCCGGGTTCCTCAGCGCGACGACCAGCGCACCATGCCCGCCCATCGAATGCCCGCTGATCGCGCGCGCGGTGCTGGTCGGGAAATGCGCGTCGATCAGCGCAGGAAGCTCCTCGACCACGTAGTCGTGCATCTGGTAGTGCCTGGCCCACGGCGCCTGCGTCGCATTGAGGTAGAAGCCGGCGCCGAGCCCGAGGTCACGGCCTTCGGCGTCGGCAACGCCGTCGCCGCGGGGGCTGGTGTCGGGCGCGACCAGGATCAATCCGTGATGCGCCGCATAGCGCTGCGCGCCGGCCTTGGCGATGAAATTCTGCTCGGTGCACGTGAGCCCCGACAGCCAGTACAGCACCGGGCAGCTGCCGTGTTCGGCCTGCGGCGGCAGGTACACGGCAAAGCGCATCGGGCAGCCGAGCACCAGCGATGGATGCTGCCAGGTCTGCTGGCGGCCGTTGAAGCAGGCGTGGTCCTCGATGCGTTGCATGTGATGGCCTTGCGGTGGGATTGGACTTCCAGCACGTTCCTCCGCAGCGCGGAAGGCAAGTTGCATCAGAACCGGATGACGGTCCTGATCGACTTGCCTTCATGCATCAGGTCGAAGGCCTCGTTGATGCGCTCCAGCGGCAGCTCGTGGGTGATGAACGGGTCCAGGTCGATCTCGCCGCGCATCACCTGCTCGACCATGCCCGGCAGCTGGGTCCGACCCTTGACGCCGCCGAACGCCGAGCCGCGCCACACCCGTCCGGTCACCAGCTGGAACGGCCGCGTGCAGATCTCCTGTCCGGCGCCGGCCACGCCGATGATGATGCTCTCGCCCCAGCCCTTGTGGCAGCACTCCAGCGCCGCGCGCATCACCCGCACGTTGCCGATGCACTCGAAGCTGAAATCCACGCCGCCATCGGTGAGTTCGACGATGACCTCCTGGATCGGGCGGTCGTGATCTTTGGGATCGATGCAATCGGTCGCACCCATGCTGCGGGCGAGTTCGAACTTCCCGGGGTTGGTGTCGATCGCGACGATACGCCCCGCGCCGGCCTGCACCGCGCCCTGGATCACCGCCAGTCCGATGCCGCCCAGGCCGAACACCGCGACGCTGTCGCCGGCTTTCACCCTGGCGGTGTTGTGCACGGCGCCGATGCCGGTGGTGACGCCGCAACCCAGCAGGCAGACCTTCTCCAGCGGCGCTTCGGGATTCACCACCGCCAGCGATATCTCCGGCACCACGGTGTACTCGCTGAAGGTGCTGCAGCCCATGTAATGGTGGATCGGCCGACCTTCGTACGAGAAACGCGTACTGCCGTCGGGCATCAGTCCGCGGCCCTGCGTCGCGCGCACCGCCTGGCACAGGTTGGTCTTGCCCGACAGGCAGAACTTGCACTGGCGGCACTCGGCCGTGTACAGCGGAATCGCATGGTCGCCCACCTTGACGCTCTCGACGCCCTCGCCCACTTCGACAACGACGCCGCCGCCTTCGTGCCCGAGCACCGCCGGGAACAGGCCTTCGGGGTCGTCGCCGCTGAGGGTGAACGCGTCGGTGTGGCAGACGCCACTGGCGGCGATACGCACCAGCACCTCGCCCGCGCGCGGCGGCTGCACGTCGATCTCGACGACCTGCAGCGGCTGGCCGGCTGCGAAGGCGACGGCGGCACGTGATTTCATCGCGGAATGTCCCGTTGCGAGCGTGGGCGACATGATAGCCGGCGCACCCGCTGGGCCCGTTTCGCGGGCAGGCGCGGGTCAGCCGGTGTTCTGGATCCCGGCGGCGATGCCGTTGACCGTCGCGATCAAGGCGTGCAGCCGCGCGTCCTCGGGCGAACCGGCGGCGCGCCAGCGTCCCAGGAGATCCACCTGCAGCAGGCTGATCGGGTCGACGTAGGGGTTTCGCAGCCGAATCGACTGGCGCAGGCGCGGGTCGCTGGCGAGCAGCCCTTTCTCGTCCTTGATCGCGAGCACCGCATCGCGCGTGCGCCGGAACTCGGCGACGATGCCGGGATGCAGGCGCGCGTGCAGATCGCCATCCGGCAGCTCGCTGGCCAGGCGCGAGTAACGCTCGAAGATCGCCATGTCCGAGGTGGCGAGCACCATCTCGACATCGTCCACCAGGGCGGCGAAGAACGGCCAGTCGCGCGCCATCTCCGCCAGTGCGTCGCGCCCGTGCCGCTCCAGCGCGTCCGACAGCGCCGTGCCGACGCCGTACCAGGCGGTAAGCCCGCAACGGTTCTGCGACCAGGCGAACACCCACGGGATCGCGCGCAGCGATTCCACCCCGGCCGCGGCGCCATTGCCGCTCGCGCGCTTGCTCGGTCGCGATCCGATCCGCAGGCGTTCGATCACATCGACCGGGGTGGCGGCGCGAAAATAAGCCGGGAAATCCGGGTTTTCATACACCAGCGCGCGGTACTGCCGACGCGAGTCGAGCGCCAGCTTCGCGGCGATCGTGCGCCATGCACCTTCGCGCGGCTCGGGCGGGCGCGGACGCAGGCTCGCGCGCAGCACCGCGCCGGTGGTCTGTTCCAGGTTGCGCAGCGCGATCGCGCGGATGCCGTACTTGCGATGGATCACTTCGCCCTGCTCGGTCATGCGCAGGCTGGCATCGACCGAGCCGCGCGGAGCGGCGATGACCGCGCGCTCGGTCTTGCCGCCGCCGCGGCTGAGCGAGCCGCCACGGCCGTGGAAGAACGCGATGCGGATACCGCTGGACGCGGCCAGCTCGGTGAGCGCGATCTGGGTGCGCTGCAGTGCCCAGCGCGACGCGACGATGCCGCCGTCCTTGGCGCTGTCGGAATAACCCAGCATCACCACCTGGCGCTGGCCGCGCGTGCGCAGGTGCGCGCGGTACGCGGGATCGTCAAACAGCGCGCGCATGGTGTCGGCCGCCGCGTCGAGGTCGTCGACCGTCTCGAACAGCGGCGCCACGTCCAGCGGCACCGGGCCATCGTCGCCTTCGGTGCAGCCGGCGATCCGCGCCAGCGCGAGCACCGCCAGCGCGTCGGCGGCACTGCGGCTCATGCTGACGATGTACGGGCCGAACGCGCGCGCGCCGTACTGCGGGCGCAGCCGCGAGACGACCTCGAACACCGCGAGCGTCGAGGCCGCCGCCTCGGCCGCGGGATGCACGATCTGCGCACTGCCGTCCAACAGCTCGCGCAGGCGCGCGGCACGCGCGGCGGCGTCGCGCGACTCCCACTGCGGGTCGTCCAGCAGCGCCGACAGCGCCGCATCGTGTACCGCCGAATCCTGCCGCAGGTCCAGGCTGGCGAGGCGGAAGCCGAAGCAGACGAGACGCCGCCTGACCCGCCGCAGCGCGAACCATCCTGCGCGTTCACCGCGGTTGTTGCGCAGGCTGTCGCCGATCAGGTCCAGATCGGCGAGCAGCGCCTCCGCGTCGGGATAGCCCACGGACTCTTCGTGCACCGTCGCCCACAGCCTTGCGGTCATCAGCGCGAGCAGGTTGCGGTACGGCATGTCGGCGTGGCGCGGCTGCAACTTTTCCGCCGCAGCCGGCAGCAGCTCGCCGTATTGCTCGATGCGCGCCAGCACCGGCGGCGACACGCCCACGCGCCCCAGCGACTGGCTCAGCGACTGCGCCAGCGAGGCCAGGTCGCGCCGGTACGCCGCCAGCACCAGAGCGCGCTGCCCGGCGAGCGCGGCCGCGATGGTGTCGGCGCCGACGTTGGGATTGCCGTCCATGTCGCCGCCGACCCAGCTGCCGAAGCCGAGCACGTCGCCCAGCGCGAGCGGCCAGTCGTGGTCGCCGTAGGCCTGCTGCAGCGCGTCCTCGAACGCCTCGAAGAACACCGGCAGCACGCGGTAGAGCACGTCGGAAAGGTAGTAGCCGACGTGCTCGAACTCGTCGGCGACGGTGGGCTTGGCGGCCGGCGTCTCGGCGGTCTGCCAGCTGGCAGTGAGCGCCAGGCGCATGCGCTCGCGGTCGGCGCGGCGCTCGGCGGGGGTGCGGCCGCGATCGATGTCGGCAACCAGGCTGGTGACGATCTGCCGCTCCTTCTCCAGCAGCACGCGGCGCACCGCTTCGGTCGGATGGGCGGTGAACACCGGCTCGATCCGCAATCGCGGCAGCAGCGCGATGATTTCCGCGGCGCCCACGCCCTCACCGGCGAGCTTGCCGATCACGTCGCGCAGGCTGCCGGGCTGCGCGCTGTCGCCCTGGCGCTCGTGGTCGCGGCGGCGACGGATGCGGTGTACGCGCTCGGCGAGGTTGACGGCCTGGAAGTACGACGCGAACGCGCGCACCAGGTCGCCGGCTCGCTCCACGTCGACATCGGCCAGCGCGTCGGCCAGTTCGCCGACCGGCGCATCGGCCTCGCGGCGCACGATCGCAGCCCGGCGCACGCGCTCCACTTCGGCCAGGAACGCGTCGCCGCGCTGCTCGGCCAATATCTCGCCGACCAGCGCGCCGAGCATCTTCACGTCTTCGCGCAGCAGCGCATCGGTAGGCGCGAACGCGACCACGCGCAGCGGTTCTTCGGAGGTATCGGTACTGGTATTCATGGCGGCGAGCCTAGCGCACCCGGCATATCGGTCCTGCGCAGTCGCCGCCGCGCGGCGGCGCCCGGCCCGGCCTCAGTAGGCGAACTCGCGGAACACCGGATCCACGCTGCCGTTCCAGCGCCCGTGGAACAGCGCGAGCTTGCGCTCGGCCGCGCTCTCGCGCGCCTCGACGAATTCCATCAGCGGCGACAGGAAGATGGTCTCGTCGGCGCCGTGCGCATTGAGGCGTGCGCGCCGCGCCAGGCCATGGGCGGAAATCTCCAGCGCGCGCCGCGTTAGATCGAGCACGCTGCCATCGCGGAACGGTAACTTGAAGCCGTGCCTGGGCACGCCGTCGCGCAGCGCATGCCGTTCGGCCAGCGAAAAATCCTTGACCATGTCCCAGGCCGCATCCAGCGCGGTCTGGTCGTACAAGAGCCCGACCCAGAACGCCGACAGCGCGCAGATCCGGCTCCACGGTCCCGAGTCGGCGCCGCGCATTTCGAGGTACTTCTTCAGCCGCACTTCCGGAAACGCGGTGGTCATGTGGTCGGCCCAGTCCTGGATGCCGGGGCGCAGGTTCGCATACGCTGCCAGTTCGCCGGCCATCGGCTTGCCGGCCATGTAGTCGCGGAACGACTGCCCGGACGCGTCCAGATAGCGACCATCGCGATAGACGAAATACATCGGCACGTCGAGCAGGTAGTCGACGTAGCGCTCGTAGCCGAAGCCGTCCTCGAACACGAAGTCCAGCAATCCGGTGCGGTCGCCGTCGGTGTCGGTCCAGATGTGCGAGCGGTAGCTCAACAAGCCGTTAGGCCTGCCTTCGGTGAACGGGGAGTCGGCGAACAGCGCCGTGGCGATCGGCTGCAGCGCCAGCGACACGCGGAATTTCTTCACCATGTCGGCTTCGGAGCCGACATCCAGGTTGACCTGCACCGTGGAGGTGCGGGCCATCATGTCCAGCCCGAGCGTGCCGACCTTCGGCATGTACTCGCGCATGATCCTGTAGCGGCCCTTGGGCATCCACGGCATCTCGTCGCGGCGCCACTTGGGCTGGAAACCCATCCCCAGGAAACCAAGCCCCATCGGCTCGGCGACAGTGCGTACCTCGTGCAGGTGCTGGGCGGCCTCGCTGCAGGCTTCGTGCAGGGTGTCGAGCTGGCCACCGGAAAGTTCCAGCTGGCCGGCCGGTTCCAGCGACACCGAGGCGTCGCCGCGGGTCAGCGCGATCACCCGGCCGGCTTCTTCCACCGGCGCCCAACCGAACTGCGTCAGGCCCTTGAGCAGCGCTTCGATGCCGCGCTCTCCGTCGAAGGCCGGCGGCCGCAGGTCGTCGGTACGGAAGCCGAACTTCTCGTGCTCGGTGCCGATCTTCCAGGCCGTCGACGGGCGCGCTCCGGAGGCGAGATAGTCGACCAGCGCGTCGCGGCCGCCTTCGATCAGCGGCGCGGGAGCTTCCTTGACATGGCTGGGACCGAACACGCGCACCTCGCGGAAGCTGGAACGGGCGATATGCGGCAGGTCGCCTACAATCGCAAGACTCCGCAGTGTAGCCGCGCCCTTGTACCCGAAGACGTCGACCGTCCTGCAACGCTCTGGTCTGGCCGTGCTACTGGCGCTGGCAACGGCGTTCGCGCAGGCGCAGCCCGGCACAGCCAGCCGGCTGGAGCGCGGCAACGGCCCGGAGCCGAGCACGCTGGACCCGCACCGCTGCCAGGAGGTCGCCTGCGGCAACGTGCTGCGCGACCTGTTCGAAGGCCTGGTGACCGAGGACGCGCACGGTCGGCTGATCCCCGGCATGGCCGAGCGCTGGCAGGTATCCGATGACGGCCGCCGCTGGACCTTCGTGCTGCGCGACGGCCTGCGCTGGAGCAACGCAGAACCGCTCGACGCCTACCAGGTCGTCGCCAGTTTCCGGCGCGCGTTCGCACCGGCGACCGCAGCGCCGTTCGCCGAACTGCTCGATGCGCTGCACAACGCCGGCCGGGTGCAGTCGGGCGCGCTGCCGCCGTCCGCACTCGGTATTGCGGCAATCGATGCGCGCACGGTGGTGTTCACCCTGGATCGCGCCGCATCGCTGCCGGCACTGCTGACGCTGCCGATCGCCTTTCCGGTGTACCTGCCGGCGCTGGAGCGACACGGCAGCCAGCACACCCGTCCGGGCAGGCTGGTATCCAATGGCGCGTACCGCCTGGCGGCATGGACGCCACAGGCGAACCTGGAGGTCGCACGCAACCCGCACTTCCACGATGCCGACGCGGTCGCGATCGAACGCGTGCGTTTCCACGTCACCGAAGACGCTTCCGCGGAGTTGCAACGCTTCGCCGCCGGCGGCCTGCACATCACCGAAGTGGTGCCGCCACAGCCATTGCCGGCATTGCGCGCGCGCTTCGGCGAGCAGTTGCGCATCGCGCCGTACCTGGGCGCGTTCTGGCTCGGCTACAACCTCACGCAACCGCCGCTGGAGGACGCGCCCGCGCTGCGCGAGGCATTGTCGCTGGCGATCGATCGCGACCTGCTGACGCGCCACGTGACAGGGCTGGGCGAGACGCCGGCCTACGGGATCGTCCCGCCCGGGATCGAGGGCTACACGCCGGCGTCGGCGAGCTGGGCTGCGCTGGACCAGCCGCAGCGCGAAGCGCGCGCAAGGGCGTTGTATCGCACGGCCGGATACTCGCCGCGCAATCCGCTGGTGATCGAGCTGCGCTACAACACCTCCACGCCGCACCGCCGCCTCGCGCTGGCGGTGGCTTCGATGTGGCGGCAGGTCCTCGGCGCGCAGGTGCGGTTGCGCAACGAGGAGTGGAAGGTGTTCGTGCAGAACCGCCGCCAGCGCACCATCACCCAGGTATTCCGCGGCGGCTGGATCGCCGACGTGCCCGATGCCCGCAACTTCCTCGCCGCGTTCGGCAGCGATGGTCCCTTGAACTGGACCGGGCTGGACGATGCCGGCTTTCGCGAGCGCCTGCAAAAAGCCGACGCGGCGCAGTCCGAACAGGCGCGCAACGCCTGGCTGCACGCTGCCGAGACCCGGCTGCTGGCGACGCATGCGGTGATTCCGCTGTATTTCTACACGTCCAAGCACCTGGTGGCCCCCGAGGTGCAGGGCTTCCACGCCAACGCGCTCGACCGCCACGGCTCGCGCTGGCTGCGGCTGCGCGCGCCACCGGAGCGGCGCTGATGCCGCGCGGAGCCGGTGCCGCGGCACGCACCGTGGCCGCAAGGAGCCTGGAGGCGCTGATCACGCTGTGGATCCTGGCCACGCTGTGCTTCGTGCTGCTGCGCGCCGCGCCCGGCGGACCGTTCGACACCGAAAAGGCCGCGCCACCGGAGGTGCAGGCGGCGCTGGAACGCCAATACCGGCTCGACCGGCCGCTGCTGGGGCAATACAGCGCCTGGCTGGGCGATGTCGCCCGCGGCGACCTGGGACCTTCGTTTCAGTACCCCGACAGCAGCGTCAACCGAATGATCGCCAGCGCGCTGCCGGTGTCCGCGCTCAACGGCGCGCTGGCGCTGCTGCTGGCGCTGGGCGTGGGCATCCCGATCGGGGTCTGGGCCGCGCTGCGTGCGGGGCGCTGGTCGGACCGCCTGCTGATGTTCGGCGCCGGGCTCGGCCTGGCGATTCCGAAGTTCGTGGCCGCGCCGATGCTGGTGCTGCTGTTCGCGGTGACCCTGCGCTGGCTGCCCGCTGGCGGCTGGGGCGACTGGAACAACCTGGTGCTGCCGGTGATCGCATTGGCCCTGCCGAACATCGCCTACTGCGCGCGCCTGGCACGCGCCTCGATGTTGGAGACGCTATCGGCCGACTACCTGCGCGCCGCACGCGCCCGCGGCCTGTCGGAGTCGCGGCTGCTGATGTCGCATGCCATGCGCCCGGCGATGCTGCCGGTGGTCGCATGGCTCGCGCCGGCGCTGATCAACATCGTCACAGGTTCGGTGGTCGTCGAGCAGGTGTTCGGCATCCCCGGCATGGGCCGCTACTTCATCCAGGGCGCACTCAACCGCGACTACACGCTGGTACTGGGCGTGGTGCTGGTGGTCGGCGCACTGATCGTGGCGATCAACACGCTGGTCGATGCCCTGCGCAGCGCGATGGACCCGCGGTTGCGCGATGCCGAGCACTGAAAACTCGGTCCGCGAAGGACGCAAAAAAAGACGCAAAAAAGAGCGGAACCTGGCGGACTGCTCTGGCTCACTCTCCCTGCGGGAGAGGGCTGGGGTGAGCGTTCGGAACATCGCGCAAGTGGAATCGACCGGTCACCCTGATCGCGCGAACCCAATGGGCGAAAAGGCAGCCTCCATCCCAGCGGCAACGTGCAAGGCGCGGAACACCCACACACCTTCGCCCTTTTTCTCTTGCCGCTTTTCGCGCCCTTCGCGGACCATCCCTTCGCGCCCGCAAACCATCCCCAGCTCAGTAAAGATCCAGCCAACCGCGGATTGTCCGCCGCGCCTCGTCCACGCCGATCTTGGACTCGCCCGAGAACAACTGCACGCTGACGCCCTCGCCGTACTCGGCCTGCATGTCCTTGCGTACCGCGAGCAGCGCGTTGCCCTGCGCGCCGCGGCCGAGCTTGTCGGCCTTGGTCAGGATCGCGTGCGCCGGCAGGCCGCGGCTGACCGCGTAGCCGAGCATCTGCCTGTCGTATTCCTTCAGCGGATGGCGGATGTCCATCACCACCACCAGGCCCTTGAGCGCCTGGCGTTCGGCGAAGTAACGGTCCAGGAACGCCTGCCAGTGCGCCTGCAGGTCCTTGGGCACCTTGGCGTAGCCGTAGCCGGGCAGGTCGACGAGAAAACGGTCGGTGGTCGGCGGGATGTCGAAGAACACCAGCTGCTGGGTGCGCCCGGGCGTCTTGGACACGCGGGCGAGCGCGTTCTGCTGGCAGATCGCGTTCAGCGCGGTCGACTTGCCGGCGTTGGAACGGCCGGCGAACGCGACCTCGTAGCCGCCGTCGGCGGGGAGCTGCTGCGGGTTGTGCGCCGCCATCAGGTATTTGGCGCGGGCAAGGGGATTGGACATCGGCATAGGATCGCACGGGCCGCGGCCGGCGGCCGGATGCGGGGCCTGGCGCGCGTTGGCGTCGCGGTCGCGGATCGCTGCGCGCGTTGACCCGGCTTCGCCTGCCGACGATAATCCCGCGGTTCCGGCGATCGCTTCGATCGCCTCCAATTCAGCTTCATCCGCAGCTTTTCCGGAGTGACCCGTAATGACCTCAGCCCGCGTCCTCGGCATCGTCGGCGTCGCCGCCCTCGCGGCGGCGGCCTTCGCCTACGCCCAGACCACGGTCACTCCGATCCCGGACAACGCGCCGGTCGAGACCGCGCCGCTGGCACCGCTGGCCCCGGAGATCACCACCTGGGGCGACGTGCAGAAGGGCGCGACCCTCGCCGGCACCTGCGCGGCCTGCCACGGCCTGGACGGCAATCCGGCCGATCCCCAGTTCCCGCGCTTGGCCGGCCAGACCGAGCGCTACATCGCCCAGCAGCTCGCGCTGTACCGTAGCGGTCGCCGCACCAGCGGCTTGGCACCGGTGATGATCCCGTTCGCGCAGATGCTCAGCGCGCAGGATTCGCGCGATGTCGGCGCCTATTTCGCGACCCAGGCCGCGGGTGCCGGCGTTGCCGACGAGGGCGTGATCGCCACCGGCGAGCACACCGGCAGGCCGTTCTTCGAGGTCGGGCAGGAGCTGTACCGGGGCGGCGACCGCGAGCGCGGCATTCCCGCCTGCATGGCGTGCCACGGCCCTGACGGTGCCGGCAATCCGGGTCCGCCGTACCCGCGCATCGCCGGTCAGTTCGCGACTTATTCGCAGCGGCGCCTTGAGGAATTCCGCGCCGGCTCGCCCGAGTCCGCCAACGCCAATCCCTCGTTCCAGATCATGGCGAGCATCGCCCGTGAACTCACCGACGAGGAAATCGGCTCGCTGTCGAGCTACCTGCAGGGCCTGCACACGCGCAACCCGGAGGTGGTCGCCGCCGGCGCTTCGCCGGTCGCCGTTCCGACCCCAGCAGCCGGTCGCCAGCACGATCCCGCACCGGAGTCCGGCGCGGCCCCGGCGGATGGCCCGCCGCCGTCCGAAGAGGGCGACGCGCAGTAAGCCGCTCGCCCCATCACGCCAGAATCCGTCGCGCCGGCCGTATCCTTATGGCCGGCGCTTTCATTTTGTGCTCCGGCCACTCCACGGCCGCCATCGACAGAGGATCCCCATGAATCCACGTTCCGGATTGCTGCCACGTTTTGCCCTGGCCGTGCTTTTGCTGCTGCCCGCCGCGCTGGTGTCGGCGGCAGCGCCGGCCGCTTCGGACCCGGCACCGGTCGCCGGCGTGGACTACATCGAGATTCCCGGAGGCGCCGCGTTCGCGCCGGTGCCGGGGAAGGTCGAGGTCGTCGAGGTGTTCGGCTACACCTGCGGCCATTGCGCCAAATTCGAGCCCCAGCTCAGCGCCTGGGTGGCGAAGCTGCCGCCCGACGTGCAGTTCACCGCGGTCGCCGCGCCGTTCGGCGGCCTGTGGATCCCGTATGCGAAGGCGTACTACGCCGCCCAGTCGATGGGCCTGGACGGCGCCACCCATGACGCGATGTTCCGTGCGCTGCACGAAGAACACAGCCTCCCGGTCAGCGGGCCGACGCCGGAGCAGATCGCGGCGTTCTACGCGCGCCACGGCGCCGATCCCAAGCGCTTCATCGCGACGATGTCGAGTCCGCAGGTGGAAGCCGCACTCGAGCGCGCGCGTGCATTCATCAAGCGCAGCGGCGTCGAAGGCACCCCGAGCCTCGTGGTCAATGGCAAGTACCGCGTCATCGGCGGCAAGACCTACGCCGATGCGCTGCGGATCACGACCCAGCTGATTGCGCGCGAGCGTGCCCAACTGCCCAAGACACCCGCCCGGGCGGCGCCCGCCGCCGGCTCCGGGGGCAGATAAGCCCTTCCGCGCGCCCCATCGGCGCCCTTCGCACCCGCTGCGGCCGCAGCCGCCACAGCTGAATGGCGCGTGGGCGCGATGGCGGCTCCGCGACAACCGCACTCCCGTGCGACCCCCATGCTGGGTATCCTTGGGCGGACCCGGCGCGGTGTTCACCGTCGCCCTGCCTTGCGCCAACCCAACTTTCCCATGCTACGGAGATAGACCCCGATGACTTCGCGTCTGGTTTCGATGACCCGTCTTCCCCTGATTCTCGCCGCCGTCCTCGCGGCCGCTGCCTGCACCAAGGACGCACCCGAGCCGACTGCGACCGAGCCCGCTCCGGCCGCCGCCGCGCCTGCCGCGACCGCGACCGCACCCACCACCGAGGCCACCGCTGCCGGCACCCCGGACGCCAATGCACCGGCGGGTCCCATCGTTCCGCCCACCGGCCCCGCACCCGTGGCCGGTACCGATTACGTCGAGATTCCCGGCGGCCAGCCGTACACGCCGGGCGAGAAGATCGAAGTGGTCGAAGTGTTCGGCTACACGTGCCCGGCCTGCGCCAGCTTCGAGCCGCTGGCCAACGCCTGGAAGGCCAGGCTGCCGGCCGACGTGGAATTCGAACCCGTCGCCGCGCCGTTCGGCGGCTTCTGGAACACCTACGCCAAGGCCTTCTACACAGCGCAGTCGATGGGCCTGATCGACAAGACCCACGACGCCATGTTCCGCGCGATCCACGTCGAGCGCAGCCTGCCGGTGCAGCCGGCCCCGAGCGACGAGCAGATCGCGCAGTTCTACGTGAAATTCGGCGCCGACCCCAAGGCCTTCCAAAGCACCATGGCGAGCTTCGCGACCAACGCCAAGCTCCGGCGCGCGCAGCAGTTCCTGGAGACCAGCGGCGTCGACTCGACCCCGACCATGGTGGTCAATGGCAAGTACCGGGTCACCGGCCGCGGCTTCGATGAAATCCTGCGCATCACCGACCACCTGATCGCCCGGGAGCGCGCTGCCAGCGGCACCCCGGCCGCCCAAGACGAAGCCGCCGCGGAAACCCCGGCCGGCAGCTGATCGCCGGCGTGGCACGCGGGCGCTAGCGGCGATGTCCACACGCGGCCACATCGACGACCCGGTCGATGCCAGCGCCGACGCAGCCTCCGGGTCGCGTCGGCTCAGGCTGCTGAGCGCCAACATCCAGGCCGGCTCCAGCACGCGCGGCTACAGCGACTACGTGTCGCGCAGCTGGTCGCACGTGCTGCCGACCGGCAACAAGCGCGGCAGCCTGGACCTCATCGCGCAACTCGCCCGTGCCTACGACATCGTCGGCCTCAACGAGACCGATCCGGGCAGTCTGCGCTCCGGGTTCACCAACCAGACCCACTACCTGGCCCAGGCCGGCGGCTTCGACTACTGGAGCCACCAGCCCAACCGCCGGATGGGCAACGTCGCGTCCAGCGCCAACGGCCTGCTCAGCAAGCTCGAACCGGTCGAGGTCACCGACCATCCGCTGCCCGGGCG
>JALYOG010000109.1 GCA_030856985.1 Pseudomonadota bacterium
AGTTTTGCAGCTGGATTTACGAGGAAAGCTACCCCCTCGGCATGCGCCAAGTGATTTCGCGACCCCCGTCGAAGCCAGTGCACCCCCGGGGAAGAACGATTTCGCTTGCCCGCACAGTATAGGGGCAGCGCGGCGCGACTCAAGCGTGCCGGCGTCAACCGCCAGCGCGCGTTCACAACGGGATATTGGCGGCCGTCCTTGTATGCTTGCGCCCCGATGCGCAGACCCGACGACATGGCTTCACCCGGCGAAGGCAAGCGCTCCTGGCCGCTGCGCGGGCACTTATGGGCGCTGCTGGTCCTGGTGGGTTCGCTGCTGTCGGTGCTGTTGCTGTGGCGGGCGGCCTACGAGCGCGAGATGCGCGCCGCGAACTTGGAGTTCATCAACTCCACTGCCGAGATCGCCGAGCTGCTCAAGCAGAAGGCCGTGCAGTACGAACTAGTCGCCGGGGGCGGGGCGTCGCTGTTCGCCTCCGTGGTGCGGCCGACGCCCAGCCAGTGGGCCGGCTATGTCGAAGGCATGGACATCCGCAATCGCTTCAGCGCCATGCTGGGACTGGGGTTCGCGGGATACGTCCGGCAGTCGCGGCTGGAGGATCTGCAGATTGAATGGCGCGAGGCCGGCTGGGGCCTGCTCCAGGTGCGTCCCCGCGGCGCCCGCCGGCACTACGGCCCTATCCTCTACCTCGAGCCACGCACGCCGGAGAACATGGATGCCATCGGCTTCGACATGTATTCCGAACCGACGCGTCGTGAAGCCATGCAGAGAGCCCTGGTAACCGGAAAGCCGGCGCTCTCCGGGCCGACGCAGCTCATCCAGGACAAGGCGCTCAACCGGACGGGAATGCTGCTCTACCTGCCGGTCTACCGGGGAGGCGGGCGTCCGCAGCTGGAGGCCGGGCGGCGCGAGGGCATGCTGGGGTGGATCTACGTTCCGTTCCAAGCCGAGGCATTCGTCCAGAACGCCCTCGGCCTTCGAAGGACCGACGCGCAGTTCCGCATCCATGACGTCACCGATGGACAGGAGCGGCTGTTGTTCGACTCCATCGGCAAGGACCGCGAGCTGGAGCCTGCTTTCGTCCACGAAGTACAGATCAACCAGTATGGGCGTCGCTGGCGGATGATGTTCGAGTCCGAGCCCCTGGCCGAGGCCGCGCCGAGGATGGCGGGCCTGCACACCACGCTGGCGCTGGGCGTGTTCGCATCGCTGCTGCTGTATGCGATCGCGTGGATGCTCGCGCGCACCGAGCTGCAGGCGCACCGGATCGCACTGCGGATGACCGAGGAATTCCGCCGCAGCGAAATGCGTTTCCGCACCGCGATGGAGAACTCGCCCATCGGCAAGGCACTGCTCGACAGCCAGGGCGTGATCGTGGAGTCCAACGGCGCGTTCGGGAAAATCGTCGGTCGCCCCCCGGAGACGCTGGTGGGTACCCGCTTCGAATCCTTGTTCGAGGACGCCGACAGCAGCCAGGAAGTCGCGCATGCCGGCTCCGGAGAAACCACCGACCCCCAGGGCGTGCACCGCACGACCAGGCGGCTGCACCGGCTCGGCGACATGCCCCGGCACGCGCAACTGACCTACGCGCCACTGCCGGGCAACATCGGGCAGGACATCGTGGGCCTGGTCCAGGTCGAGGACGTGACCGAACGCCTGCGGGCGCAGGCGCAGGTGAATGCACTCAATCGCACGCTGGAGGCGCGGGTCGCTGCCCGCACCCGCGACCTGATCCGCGCCAACGAAGAGCTGGAAACCTTCGCCTACAGCGTTTCCCACGACCTGCGGGCCCCTTTGCGGGCCATCGACGGTTTCAGCCGCATCCTCGTCGAACGTCATTCCCAGTCTCTGGACGAGGTCGGGCGCGACTACCTGGGCCGCGTGCGCAAGGCCGCTGCGCGCATGGGCGAGCTGATCGACGCGCTGCTGAAGATGTCGCGCCTGACCCGGGGTGCGCTCAAGCGCGAGCGCGTCGACCTGAGCCGGATGGCCGCCGAGGTGATGGAGGATCTGCGAGCGGCGGAGCCGGACCGCCGGGTGCAAGTGCATATCCAGCCCGGGCTGGAGGCCGAAGGCGACGTGGTGTTGCTGCGCAACCTGTTGCAGAACCTGCTCGGCAACGCGTGGAAGTTCACCCGTGGACGCGAGGACGCCCGGATCGAGTTCGGCTCGGCCCCGGTCGATGGCGAATGCGAGTTCTACATCCGCGACAACGGCGCCGGTTTCTCCCAGGAATACGTGGACAAGCTGTTCCGGCCGTTCCAGCGTCTGCACGACCAGGAAGACTTCGCCGGCAATGGCATCGGGCTGGCATCGGTCAAGCGCATCGTCGAGCGACATGGCGGCACGATCCGCGCGCTGGGCACCGAAGGCGAGGGCGCGACCTTCTTTTTCACCCTGTCGGACGAGCCCTCGCCCTGAGGCAGGGCCCGGTCAGGCGCCCTTGTTGTGCTGGCGCATGACCCGCTGCTTCTCGCGGGCCCAATCGCGTTCCTTGCTGGACTCGCGCTTGTCGTGGTCCTGCTTGCCTTTCGCAAGCGCCAGTTCGATCTTGACCTTGTTGCCCTTCCAGTACAGAGCGGTGGGCACCACCGTGTAGCCGTCGCGCTGGATCTTGCCGATCAGGCCATCGATTTCGCGCCGATGCAGCAACAGCTTGCGGGTACGGCGATCGTCGGCGACCACGTGGCTCGATGCCGACAGCAGGGGCGTCATCTGCGCGCCGAACAGGTAGATCTCGCCCTCTCGGACCACCGCGTAACTCTCGCCGATGTTGGCGCGGCCGGCACGGATCGACTTGAGCTCCCAGCCCTGCAGCGCCATGCCGGCTTCGAAGCGCTCTTCGAGGCGGTAGTCGTGGCTCGCGCGCTTGTTCAGCGCGATGGTTCCACCGCCCTTTGCCTTATCCTTCGACTTGTCTTTCGTATTCTTGGCCATTGCCGCTATTGTCCCTGATCCTCGGTCGGCGAGCGACTTGCCCGTCGATTCGGCAGTGGCGGCGCAGACTCCGGTGTCGTGCCAGCCGCCCGGGGGCGATGCGACCAACAGGAAAATGCATGCCAACCATTCGTCGTACCGCCCTGGTCGAACACTCCGCCGCGCGCATGTTCGCGCTGGTCAATGACGTGGAAGCCTACCCGCGCCGTTTCGACTGGTGCAGTGCTTCCCGCATCATGGAGCCTGGCGAGGACCGGATGGTCGTGCGCCTGGACCTCGGCCTCGGTCGGCTCAGCACGTGGTTCGTCACCGAGAACACCCTGTCGCCGCCGCACCACATCGACCTCAAGCTCGTGGACGGCCCGTTCCGCAAGCTCGAGGGGCGCTGGGAGTTCCACGCGCTCGACGAATCGGCCTGCAAGGTCACCCTGACGCTCACGTTCCAGTCCGCCATCAGGCTCCTGGGCCCGGCGATGGCGGTGGGATTCCAGAGCCTGGCCGACCGCATGGTCGATGATTTCATCCGGGTCGCGGACCGGGGCGGCGAGTGAAGGTCCAGGTGCTGCGCTCTTGGCCGCGGCGGTTTTCGAGCGTGGACCTGGAACTGCCGGAAAGCGCGACCGTCATCGATGCGGTGCGAGCGGCGGGCCTGCATGCAGACGCGGAGATCGTCGCCTACGCCGTGTTCGGCAGCACGGTCGATCCGGGGCATCGGCTCACCGACGGCGACAGGGTCGAGTTGCTGAGGTCGCTGCAGGCCGACCCGAAGGATGCGCGACGCAGCCGGGCGCAACTGCAGCGCCGGATCTGATTGCCGGCACGACGACGCGCTGGCCGAACCGGCTTACGCCTGCAACCGCCGCTTCAGCGACGCTTGTCCTTTTCCTTCGGCAGGTTGCGCCCGAACTGCTTGGACGCGGCGTTGGCGATCTGCTCGTCCTGCTCCGGGAAATACTCGCCCTCCCACTTCGTCAGCGCGTCGCCTTCGAACCACAGGGTGAGCATCTTGGTCGTGGTGTTGCCCGGCCGGTCGACGCGCTGGCTGGCGATGTAGTCCCAGCGGTCGTGGTGGAACGGGTCCTGGACCGAGGGCGTGCCGATCAGGGTCACGACCTGCTGCTTGCTCATGCCCACCTGCAACTGGTCCACCGCGGACTTCTCAAGCAGGTTGCCCTGGTAGATCGGCTGGCGATAGATGATTCCGCAGCCTGCGATCAGCAGGGCGACGAGGAGGGCGAGAATCAGCTTTTGCATCGGGTCTTCGCGGCAGTTGGAAACCGGGCCGATGATACACTGAAGGTGCATTGGCGCGGCCTGTGGCAGGCGACGTTCATCCCGTGTTGGGTGCCCACGGTGCCCCGTAGAGCCGATCTGGAGTGACGATGGAATCGCAGGATCTTCGCAACGCCGGCCTCAAGGTCACCCACCCGCGCGTGCGCATCCTCACGCTGCTGGAAGAGTCCAAGGCCCGCCACATGACGGCCGAAGACATCTACCGCAAGCTGCTGGACCGGCACGAGGACATCGGGCTGGCCACGGTGTACCGGGTCCTGACCCAGTTCGAGGCCGCGGGGCTGGTGCTCAAGCACAACTTCGAGGCCGGGCAGTCGGTCTACGAACTGGACCGCGGCCAGCACCACGACCACATGGTCGACATCGACACCGGCAAGATCATCGAGTTCGAAAGCGGCGAGATCGAGGAATTGCAGCGGCAGATCGCCGCCAGGCACGGCTACGCGATCGAGGAGCATTCGCTGGTGCTTTACGTGCGCAAGGCGCCGCGATAGACCTCAAACCTGGCGGAAACGACCGCGTCGCAACGCGCGACGTTATCGGCATGCGGGCTGTTTCCCTCCAGTCACGCCACGTCGGTCAACAGCCGCCTGGCCGCCGCGCGCGCCTCGCGCGTCAGTTCCACGCCGCCCAGCATCCGCGCCAGTTCCTCCTCGCGCTGATCCCCGTCCAGCGACTGCACCGCGCTCTGGGTCACCCCTTCGCTTGCCGACTTGCTGACCCGGTAGTGCGCATGGCCCTGCGCGGCGACCTGCGGCAGATGGGTCACGCAGAGCACCTGGCGCGTGGCGGCCAGCGCGCGCAGTTTCCTGCCGACGATTTCGGCCACGGCGCCGCCGATGCCGGAATCGACCTCGTCGAAAACCATCGACGGCACCGCGTCCAGCCCCAGCGCCGCGACTTCGATCGCCAGCGATATGCGCGACAGTTCGCCGCCCGAGGCGACCTTGCGCAGCGCGCGCGGCGGCTGCCCGGGATTGGCGGCGACGAGGAACTCCACGCGCTCGCCGCCTTGCGGGTCGGGCTTGTCGCCGGCAAGGGGCTCGATCGCGATCTGGAAACTTCCCCCGCCCATGCCCAGTTCGCCGATCAGGATGCTGGTCGCCGTGGACAGGGCGTCGGCCGCCTCGCGGCGCTTGCCCCCGAGCGCATCGGCCGCTTCGCGCCAGCCGCGCCGGGCCTCGTGCAGATCCTCGTCGAGGCGTTCGAGCCGGTCGCCAGCGCCGCGCAGGCTTTCCAGTTCCAGCGCCATGGCATCGCGATGCTCAGCCAGTTGCTCGGTCGGCACACGATGCTTGCGCGACAACTCGTGCAGGCGCGTCAGGCGCTGCTCGATCGCCACCAGCGCCGCCGGATCGATGTCCAGGTCGCTGCGCACCCGGTCCAGCACCGCCAGCGCCTCGTCGACCTGGATCGCGGCGTTTTCCAGCAACGTGTCGACCGCTTCGAGCCGGGATTCGTGCGCGGCCACGCGCTGCAGTTCGCCGCGCACCTGCTGGAGACCGCGCGACAGCGACGGTCCGTCGTCGTCGCCGCCGAGGCGCGCGGACGCGCTCTCGCAGGCCTCGATCAGTCCGGACGCATGTGCCTGGCGGCGATGGTCGCTGCGGAGGCGCCCGATCGATTCGGCGTCAAGCGTCTCGCGCTCCAGTTCGGCGAACTGGTGCTCCAGCCAGTCGATGCGGTCGGACACGTCGCCCTTGGCCAGCAGCGCCTCGCGCTCGGCGAGCAGCGAGGTCCAGTGCGCGGCTGCGGCGGCGACGTCGGCGCGCTCGCGCTCGGTCCGACCGTAGGCATCCAGCAGCGCGAGTTGGCTCGGGCGCGACAGCAGTGCCTGGT
>JALYOG010000110.1 GCA_030856985.1 Pseudomonadota bacterium
GGGCGTGACCGTGGCGGCCGTGCCGGCAGGCGCGGCCGTGTCCCGGCCGTTGCGGCCATCGCGGCCCATCATCGCCAGCAACGCCCAGATCAGCAGCGCCACGACGATCGCCGCGATGACCCAGGGCCACACTGATTTTTTTCGCTCGATGTTGATTTCTGCCATTTCCGAGGGCTCCTGGCGTGCTTTGAGGCGGCTCCTGAACGCTACAGAAAGGGGAGTAGGTTCGCGTGAACATCCTGCCCGGGCCGCCTGCGCCCTACACGCTGGTCGCCGCCAACCTGTTCGCCTTCCGAACGGCCTGGTTGGAGTTCGCTCAGGGGGTTCCCGATTCCGGTGCGCGGTTGGGATCGTCGTCGGGACGGTCGCTGTCCCGTTCGCCGGTCGTGCGCACACCCTGCTGATCACGCTTGCGCGGATCGCCTTCGCGGCTGCGCTGGTGTTCGTCCACAGCGCCGCCGGGCCGCGGGGCGTCTTTGCCTTGATGGTCGTCGCGCTGGTTGGTCATCGCAGCAGCCTCTCGTGTGGGGAGTGAACCCTAGCGCGGACCTCGTTAGTTGCCGGTGGCCGACGCTGCAGCGCGGCCTGGCTCGCGATTACCCGCCTTGCACCACAGCGACTTCGAGCAGTTCGCATCCACCGCGCGCTGCCGGCGCGTAGTCCGCCCCTTTGGGAATCGCACAGGCGTCGCCGGCGCGCAGCACCTGCGTGCCGAGCGCATCGCTGAGCAGTTCGAGTTCCCCGTCGAGCACCTGCCAGAACAGCAGGTCGCCGGCGTGCGCGTGCCTGTGCGGCGGCGCGCCTGCCTGCGCCGCTGCGCGCATCACCCCGACCGAAGCCAGTCCGCCGGTGGCGAGGTCGATCCCGGTGTCGCGCCGCTCGAAGCCTGCGTACGCCGAGGCCCGCCAGCGTGCGTCCGCGGCGACGTGCCGGACGAAGCGCTGGTCGCCATAGCGGCGGTCGGGCAATAACTGCGGCGTCGGCAGCTCCATTTCGTGCTCGCGCCAGGTCGCGTGCTCGGCGGGGCCACCCACTTCGATCACTTCCAGCCCGTCGGATGCTTCCAGTACCCGGTGGCGAATGGTCGGGGGTTGCAGCACGCAATCGCCCGGAACCATCACGAACGGAGGGCCCTGATCCTCATAGACGACGCGCACCCAGCCGCGAAGGCAGTAGATCACCTGGAACCGCACCTGGTGGTAGTGCACGTAGTCAGGCACCGGTCCACCCTGTTGGATACGGATGTGCGAAGCGATGTAGCGGCCGCCGAGGCGGCCCGCAATGAGGTCGCGGTACTGCATTCCGGCGCGGCCGCGGGTCCATGGATCGGCACCGTCGGCGCGCGCGATCGCAAATGGCCCCGCCCCGTTGTGCGCTGGAGCTGGCGCTGGCGGGCGCTGGCATTGAACCCGGAGCGTGCGGCCGCCGCGGCTCAGCAGCGCAAGCCTGGGCTCGTCGGCCGGCGTGATCATGTCCAGCCGCCAGCCCAGGGCGGCCACGTGGTGGTCGATCGCGGCCTGCAGGTCTTCGCAGTCGATCACGCCCGGCGCAAGCTGCTCGTCTGGATTGCCGGCGTTCAACATGGGTCACGGGGTTGGGCGGTGGCCACGATCATAGGCGGTCGTGCGGATGCCCGATGGTGCGGGTCGAGCAACCGGCCGCGCGCTCAAGCTCCGGCAGGCCGGCAGGCCGGCAGACCGCTGCCCGCGCGCCGCCCATCCAAGCTGAACGGGGACCGTACGCGGCCGCGGAAATCACCTGGGGTTGACTGCGACCTTGGGACAGTGCGCCATACCCCACGCTGAGGAGCGAATGAAAATGCATACCAAGTTACTTGCGGGCGCTCTGACCCTTGTCGCCGCCGTCTCGCTGGGCGCGTGCACCACCAGCCCCGTCACGATCGACACCCCGGGGCCGGGCAAGACCACCGTGCAGGTGCCGGTCCCCGCAACGTCGGACATGATCCTGTCGTCACGCGTGAAGGAAACGATCAAGACGTCGCTAGGCACCAATGGTGCCGGAATCGATGTACGCGCCGAAGACGGCACCATTTACCTCACCGGCCAGGTCGCCAGCCATGCGCTTCACGACCAGGCGGTCGCCGCCGCACGTGGGACCGAGGGCGTCGTCGCCGTGGTCCACACCGGTCTGGTCGTCTCGGGCTGATACACCGCCATCGAGATTGGCGGCTCCAAGCCGCCGCTTGCAAGACCGAATGCAGCCGCGCCAGTCGCGGCTGCATTTTTTTGTCGATCAGGGCGAGCGCAACTGCCGCCTCAGTAGGGTGTCCCATCCTTGTGTGCGTAGCGGCCGGCGTAGTGAAGATCCACATCCGGGTAGCTGCAGACATCCGCCGCATCGCGGCTGCCGATCTCCAGATAGACCGCCATGTCTTTTCCGTCGTTCACCAGATGGTGGCCGTCGGGCTGGTTCTTCGGGAACGCCGCCGCCTCGCCGGCCTGCAGCAACTGCTCGCCCCCGTCGGTGCACATGGTCAGTTCTCCGGACAGCACGTAGACGAACTCATCCTCATGCGAATGCCAGTGGCGCTGGCTCGACCACTCCCCGGGCGGCAATCGCGTGAGATTGACCCCGAAGTCGGTAAGCCCAACCCCGAGCGCCTGCTTGACGCGCCCTTGTGCACGCTGGTTGAAAGGCGCGGGATACCCCGAGCCCGTGCGCTGTTCGATGGCGTCGATGTCGATACGAGGCATTGGGCGTTCCCCCGGATGAGAGCAACAAGTCTAAGCTGGCTTCTGCCGCCCCGGTCTGGCTGGCAGCACTTAACGGCGGGGCCGCTATGGTCGTGCTGACTCACGCCGGGAGGCCAGGTCGCCCATGTTCCGGATCGGCGTCATTTCTGACACGCACGGGCTGCTGAGGCCCGAGGCGGCCGCGTTCCTTCGGGGCGCCGACCACATCGTCCACGGCCGGCGACATAGGCGGCGAGGAGATCCTGCACGCGCTGGCCGCGATCGCGCCGGTGACGGCGATCCGCGGCAACATCGATACCGGGGATTGGGTCGCGGGGGTGCCCGACTCCCGCGAGGTGATGCTGGCGGGCACCCGCATCCACCTCCTGCATGACCGCCGGCGCCTGGGCATCGATCCGGTGGCGAGCGGCGTCGATGTCGTGGTGTCGGGGCATTCGCATCGTCCGCTCATCGAGCACCAGGCCGGCGTGCTATACCTCAACCCGGGCAGTGCCGGCCCGCGTCGTTTCAAGCTGCCGGTCAGCGTGGCGGAGGTCCTCGTCGAGAACGGATCGGTCACGCCGCGCATCGTCGAGTTGACGGTCGGCGCTGCGAAGCATTGAAACCCGGCCCACCCGGGTGCGGTCGTTCAAGGCGACGACCGCGCCCGCACCCGAGCGCCCATCGGACGTTCCGCGCTTCGCTCAGCCGGCCGTGGCCTCGAGCATGCGCGCGACCGCGGCCGCGAATGCGGCGCCGCGCTGCGGATCGGCACCCAGGTAGAAATCCGGTTCGATCAGTTCGGCTTCCATCAGCAGCCAGCGACCATGCTCGTCCGGCACCGTGTCGATCCTGGCGTAGAGCAGTGGCGCGCCGATCGCCGCGAGCGTCTGCTCGGCCAATGCCAGAGCACCGGCCGGCGGGTCCTGCAGGCAGGTATAGACGCCGCCGTATTGCACCTGCACGCGGAACTCGCCGGCAACCGGGCGCTTGTTGACCACGTGGCTCAGCCGCCCGCCGAAGAACAGCATCGAGGTCTCGCCTTCGGTCTCGATGGTCGACAGGTAGGGCTGGATCATCACCGATCCGCAGGGTGGATCGGCCAGCACCTCGCCGCGGCCGACTCGCCGGGTTTTCCAGGCGCCGGAGGAGACGGTCGGCTTGACGATCAACTGCGCTGCACCGGTCGCGGAGAACGCCTGCGCAAGCTGCGCAGCGGTGATGCTGTCGGTCCACGTCGTGGGCGCGATGGCGATGCCCTGCTCGGCAAGCCCGGCAAGGTAGCGCTTGTCGGAGTTCCAGGCCAGCACGCTTGCCGGATTGGCCAGCGGCAGACCGGCTCGTTCCCAGGTGGCGCAAGCCCGCAGCCAACGCTCCCGATCATAGTGGTAGCCCCAGGCCAGCAGCGGCATGACCAGGGGAAAACGCGCGAGTTCTCCGCAGTGTTCGACCTGCGATGTCCATGGGACCGGCACCGCGGTGATTCCGGCGCTTGCCAGCGTGTCGCCCAGGCGCTGCAACACGAGCGGCCACAGCCCGGCGAAGCTGGGGTCGGTGGGATCGGGGGTGAGGATGGCGACTTCGGTCATCGCGGGTCCGGCATCTGGGCGGCCGAGTGTATCGGTCCGCCGGATCGGCCTACCAGCGTTCGCCATGATCCGGCCGCACGCGCGATGCGCGCCACTGCGGCGCTGAGGTAGGCAGGCCACGACTCGACGCCTTCGCGCGTCGGCCGCAGCCGCAGAAGCCTTCCTGCTGCGCGTCCTCCGCCGACGACCGCGTCAGGGGACGGCAGACGCTGGCGTCGCGCAACCGGCTTTCGTATGGGTTGCCGCCGCTGTGCCGTGCAGGCCTAGGAGTCCGATAACCGGTCTCGGATGGTCGGCACCGAGTGCGATGGCGAAACGGTCGAGGGGCCGTGGACGGCAGTGCTCGCTGGAGCCAGCGTTCGCCCGATCCCGGGTCGGTGCCGCGATTCGCGGGAACAGGATGTAACGGCAATGCGCGCCATCGCTGCCCAGGCACTGCAGCCGCGCGATGGCCGTTTCGCCGGGCTCGCGATGCATCAGCGCATTGCCGCCCACGTCGAAGCCGTAGAGCGACAGGGCAAAATAACACAGGGCGAGGAACTTGTTCACGGATCACCTCGGTGAGCGGTGGCGCATTACATGTGCCGGAACAGCGCCATGTAGGGCGCACTGACGGTGAGCGTCTCGGGCCGAGACTTGAGGCGGACGGTGCCGCGGCCGCTGTCGTCGCGGACGATGCCCGCGATCGACTTGAGATTGACGATCGTCGAGCGGTGGATCTGCTTGAACGTGTTGGTATCCAGCACGCCCAGCAGCTCCCGGATCGGCGTGCGCAAGAGCGCCTCGCCTTCGGCGGTGACGACGGTGGTGTATTTCTGATCGGCACGGAAGTACGCCACCTCGTCGACCAGGATCAGGCGCGTCTCGCGCCCGGCGCTGGCGGTGATCCAGGTCAGCGGCGGTGGCGCATCCACATCCGGCGGACTGCGCCCCAGACGCTCGAGCAACGCGGACAGCGCCGCCGCATCGTTGTTGCCGGTGCGTGCCTGCAGCCGCTGCACCGTCGCCGCCAGACGTTCGGGTGCGATCGGCTTGAGCAGGTAATCCACCGCGCCGCGTTCGAACGCGTCGATCGCGTACTGGTCGTAGGCGGTGGCGAACACGATCTGCGTGCGCGGGCTGATTTCCACCGCCGCCGCAGCGACTTCCAGCCCGGTCAATCCCGGCATGCGGATGTCGAGGAACGCGATGTCGGGCGAGTGCTCGGCCATGGCCTCCAGGGCGCTGGCGCCGTCCTCGCACTCGGCGACGATGCGCAGCTGCGGCCATGCGCGACCGAGTTGCTCGACCAGCGCCTGGCGTAGCAGCGCCTCGTCTTCGGCGACGATGCAGGTGCGCGTGTTCTCAGACATGGCTGCGTTCGCGCTCCGTGGCCGCGGGCACGGTGATCGTCGCGGCCACACCGGCCGGAAAATTGGCGACGACCGACAGGGCCGCCTGGCCGGAGAACGCCAGGCGCAGCCGCTCGCGCACGTTCTTCAGCCCGATGCCGGTGCCGCTGGTCTTGGTATTGAAGCCTTCGCCGTCGTCGGCCACGGTGACCGAGACGACCCCGTCGTTGCGGCGCGTGCGGATCCACACGGTGCCGCCGCCGGTGCGCGGCTCCAGCCCGTGCTTGATCGCGTTTTCCACCAGCGTCTGCAGCATCATCGACGGCAGCGGCGTTGCGCGCAGGTTCTCCGGAACGTCGACCTCCACCGTCAGGCGCGGTCCCATGCGGATCTTGAGGATTTCCAGGTACGCCAGCGCGCGCTCCAGCTCCGCACCCAGCGTCGACAGCTCGTCGTCCGCGCGCGGCAGCGAGTGGCGCAGGTACTGGATCAGGTGCCCCAGCATCTGGTCGGCGCGCGCCGGATCGCTGCGGGTCAGCAGTTGCGCGCTTGCGAGCGTGTTGTAGAGGAAGTGCGGTTCCACCTGTGCGTGCAGCAGGCTGAGCTTGGCGACGGTGAGCTCCTTCTCGGTGGCGGTCTGCGCCGCATCGGCCTTCTCGTTGCGGCGGCGCTCGGCGACGCGCCGGGAGATTGCGCGGGTGATCGCCTCGGCGTTCTCGAAGTTGGTGCCGTCGTCGACCAGGAACCAGTCGCTCCAGGCGGGGTTCTCCGGTTCGCAGATCAGGGTCACACTGCCGCTGTCGTGGCTGGGCGTCACCGTGGCGAGGATCTGGTTGCGCGACACGCCGAACCACAGCAGCGGGTTCCAGCGCCCCAGGGGTCGCGCGCCGTAGTTGTCCGGCCGCCCGACCTTGGCCCGCACCTGCAGGCTGTCGCGCGCGCTCTCGACCTGCTGGATGCGCGGCAGCTCGCGGATCGCCGCGTCGAGCAGGTCGAAGGCCTCGCCGGCCTCCAGCGGGATCTCCACCTGGCGGCGCTGGCGGTTGGCCAGTGCCGCGCTGTCGGTGCGCCCGGCAATGAGGCGCACGCGTCCCAGGTGCGACAAGACCCCTGCCACCACCAGCGCCATGGTGATCATGCCGGCGATCGTCACCGGCCAATCCAGCCGCCCCAGCAGTGGCAGCTCGTACCAGATCGCAGTGACCAGCAGGATCGCCAGCACCCAGGCGATGGTGATGCGCAGGACGAAGAACAGGCTCTTGATCACGGGTGTTCCGGGGTTCCGATGTGCGCGCAGCATAGCGAGCGCCGGGGCGGATTGACCCGGCATTCGACGGATGCGGTCCTGCGGCGACGAACCGCCGTGCTGGCGGGACGAAGGTTGGCGGGCGGCGCGCGCAATCGGCGCGGGATGGGTCCGGAAAGGGCGGCGGTTTCATACGATCGACGCAACACATGGCTAGTTGCCTGCGCCGCAGGCGCGACCGCTTCTGGCGGGCGAGCAGTCGGGCGAGGCTTGCCTTGTCTGCCAAGAGCTGGTGCGAAAGAAGCAACGCGCGGCTCAGGCGGAGGGGTGCCGTCGCCCGATGCTCCGCCGCTCACTCGCTCGCGCGAGAGGGGCTGAAGTGAAGCCCGGATACGCGCCGCGGGCCCGGACGATGCGCCGAGCCCGGAGGCAATGCCCCGGCGGCAGGAGCTGACTCCCGCCGCCAGTCACTCCCCGGCGTGTCTCAGGCCAGCGTGCCGCGGATCGGGTAATCGTTTTCCTGGATGAACTTCAGACCGTTCAACAGTCCTTGCAGATCAGGCCGTGAGAACGGCGCGTTGGAGATGTCGACGATGTGCAGCGCGCCGTCGGGGTTGATCACGAACGTGCCGGGCTCGGCAAACGGGCGGTCGGTCTCTTCGGGCGAGCGCGGCGACGAGACGTAGAGCCCGAGCGCCTTCATCTGCTCCATTTCCATGCCGTAGCCCACCGGGAAGGTCCAGCCCTGCTCGGCGACGTCCGGCTCCGCCTTTTCGACAGAGTCGGTGGACACCGCCATCACCTCCACGCCGGCGTCGGTGTAAGCACCCAGCAGGTTTTCCAGCGCGGCCAGATACTTCCTGCACAGCGGGCAATGCCTGCCGCGGTAGACGACCAGCATCCGCCAGCCGCTGCCCTGCGACGGGCTCACCCGGCCGCCGCCTACGCGCGGGAAGCTCAGGTCGGGAAATGTACTGCCCGCGGACAGTTTCTCGCTCGGATTCATAAGGTCGTTTCCTGGGTCGCAGATGAGCGCGCCGCATTCGGCGCGCAACGGGCATGCATGGGCGCCGGCGGAGGTTCGAGCCGCCGGCGTGCAACGGAGGCACGCGGTCTAGCGCGCGGCGGTGCCTTCCGGGCCTTCCAGCGCGATCGCGTCGAGCCGCGACGCCACTTCGAGGACCCGGTTGCGCTGGTCCTGCAGATTCGTGGCCACGTTGATGTCCAGCGCGTCGATCGACGAGCGCAGCTGGTTGAGCTTGGCCGCATCCAGGTTGGCGTTGGACGCATCCACCTTGCCCAGGGCCTGTTCCGCCTGGCGCAGGTGGGTGTTGGCGATGCCGAAATTGCGCAGGTCCAATGCCGCGGCGGCGCGGTACAGATCGGTGCGCGCCATCAGCAACTGATTGCGACTGCGCGCGGAGGCCAGCTCGCCCTGCGTGGCTTGCAACTGACTCTGCAACTGGCCGATGCGCTGGTCGTGTTCGGTCTGCTGCGCGCTCAGCTGGTTGCGGGTTTGCGCGTTGCCCCACAGATAGACGCCCAGGATGATCAGCAGCGCGATCGCAACCGCGGCGATGATGAGGTTCCGGGCCGAGGATGCCCTGGCCGGGCGGTGTTCCGATTCCGAAGTATTCATGCGGTTTTCGCCTCTGTGGTCGACCCGACTGGAAGTGGAGGTTCGGGGCTCCTCCCTGGAGCACGGCCCGCGGGCCCCCCCCTATCTTGGCGACACGCGGTTCATCGTTCAGTGAAAGAGCGTGAGGCGCGCTTCCCTGCGCCCAGGCCGGCGACCTCGACTGGTTCGCGCGCGAACTGGCACGGCTGCCGTTCGGGTTCCAGGTGCTCGCGCTGCGCGCGCTGCTCGACGCCGTGCACGGGCTGGGCGCGCGGCTGCAGCGCGCGGGCTGACCGGTAGAGGGCGATGCCGCCGCGCCCGGCAAAAGATCGCCTCCGTCAGGCGACGCCGACGGTCCTGCCGGTGTCCACCGCCGCGCGCTCAACCTTCCCGCGCGCGGCGCCACCGGGGATCCGCTCCGCCGGGCCGGCTTCCCCGAACATGCGGCCCTGCATGCCCGTGCAACCCAGTTGCACCAGCGCGTCGAACTGTGCCTGGCTCTCCACGCCCTTGGCGATCACGCGGATGCCCATCGCCACGCCGATGCCGAGCACCGCCCGGACCACGGCGCGGGCGTGCACGTCGTTGTCGACGCGGGCGGTGAAACCGCGGTCGATCTTCAGGGTGTCGAAACCGAACTGCGCCAGCGCACCCAGGTGGGCCTGTCCGCTGCCGAAGTCGTCGACGGCGACGCGGACGCCCAGCGCCTTGAGCGCCGCCACCAGTGCCTGCCCGGCGGCTTCGTGCGCGAACAGTTGCGCGCCCTTGAACTCGATTTCGAGCCATTGCGGTTCAAGGCCGGTGTCGCGCAGCACACCGCGCACATGCGCGAGCAGGCGATCGGCGTCGAGACGGGCCAGCGACACGTTCACGGATACCGGCAGCGGTGCCGCGCCAAGCGGCACCCGGTCCACCTGCCAGCGGCGGTTCTGGCGGCAGGCCTCGCCCAGCACCCACTCGTCGATCTGCACCAGCAGCCCGGTTTCCTCGGCGACCTGCAGGAACTCCTCCGGCAACACCATCGTGCCGTCGGACTGGTGCCAGCGCAGCAGCGCCTCCACTCCGCAGACATCCGTGCCTGGCAGCCGCACCTGCGGTTGCCAGGCGAGCCGGAAGTCGCCGTTGGACAGCGCGATGCGCAGGTCGTGTTCGGTGCGCATGCGCTCTTCGGCGCTGGCGCCCATGATGTCGGTGAAATAGCTGTAGCGCCCGCGGCCGCCGTCCTTGGCGTGGTACAGCGCGGCGTCGGCGTTCCGGGTGACAGTGCCCGTGTCGTTTCCATCCTGCGGAAACAGCGCGATGCCGATGCTCGCCGAAATGCCCAGCTCGTGACCGTCCACGACGATGGTGCGCTCGATCGCCTCGATCAGTTTTCCGGCCACCCGCGCCGCATCGCGCGGGTCGGCCAGGCGCACCAGCAGCAGCACGAACTCATCGCCACCCTGGCGGCTGACCGTATCGTCCTCGCGCACGCACTCCCGGAGGCGCCTGGCGACTTCCTGCAGCACCTTGTCCCCGACCGGGTGGCCGAGGCGGTCGTTGATCGGCTTGAAGCGGTCCAGGTCCAGGTACAGCAGCGCGCCCTTGTAGCCGCGGTCCATCTGCGCCAGTGCCTGCGACAGGCGGTCGTGCAGCAGCACGCGATTGGGCAGGCCGGTGAGGTGATCGTGCTGCGCCTGGTGGGTGAGCGTCTGCGCCTGCGCATGCGAGTGGCTGACGTCGTGCAGCAGCACCACGCC
>JALYOG010000130.1 GCA_030856985.1 Pseudomonadota bacterium
GCGGAGCAGCGTGCCGCGGCGGCCCGTGCCGCAAGGCCCGCGGGGCCCACGGTCGCCGATCTGCGGCCGCTGTCGACCCCCGCGCCGAAGTTCCCGACCGAGGCCCTGCGTTCGGGCCAGTCGGGCGAAGTGCAGGTCGAGTTCACCGTCAACGCCGATGGCTCGGTCGGCAATGTGCGCGTGGTGCAGTCCAACCCGGCGCGGGTGTTCGATCGCGAGGCGATCAGCGCGGTACGGCGCTGGCGCTTCCAGCCGATCTCCGCGCCGCTGACCACGCGCCGCACGATCGGTTTCAACCCCGGGGAATAGGCGCCGACCGCGCTGGTCCCCCGATCGTGAAAAGCCCGGCCATGCGCCGGGCTTTTCATTGGGTCCTGCTTCGGAGCGGCCGCGCCAGCTGCTGCTGCTGCCGCTGCCGCTGGCTCAGCCGGCAATCGCGAGCTTCTCCTGGTGGTACCGTCGCACCGCGCCGAACCACAGCAAGGCCGCCAGCGCCAGGCTGGCGCTGAGGTACACCAGCCACACTTGCGCGCTGATCGGCTCGGCGCGGATCACCTTGAGCAGCAACTGGTTCTGCGCCAGGAACGGCACCGCGAACTGCCACAGCTGGGTCTTGACCGGGTTCACCATCAGCACGAAGGTCGGGACCAGCGGCAGCAGCATCAGGTAGGTCATGTGGCTCTGCGCCTCCTTCATGCTCTTGGCCGAGGCGGCCAGGTAGGTCAGCAGGGCAGTGCCGATGAACAGCATCGGCACCAGGATCAGCAGCATCTTGCCGATCGCCGGGAAACTCACATCCAACATCCGCGCCATGCCCGAAGCCATCTGCGCACTGAGCTTGAACGCGAGCAGGGTCAGCAGCAGCGACAGCAGCCCCACCGCGCAGGCCGCGGCGATCTTGCCGCTCACGATCGCCCCGCGCGAGGCCGGCGTGGCCAGCAGCGGCTCCAGCGACTGGCGCTCGCGCTCGCCCGCAGTCGCGTCGAGGATCAGGTAGGCGCCGCCGAGGAAGGAAGTCAGGATCAGCAGGTAGGGCAGGATCAGCGACATCACCACGCCGCGCTTGGCGTCCTCGGTCGCCAAATCGCGCGTGCCGACGCTGACCGGACGCGTCACCGCCGGATGGATGCCGCGCGCCATCAGCCGCAGCATGCCGACCTGCTCGCGATAGCCGTTGAGCGCATTGCGCAGCCGGGCCACGGGAATCTCGGCGTTGCGCCGGGTGCTGTCGTGCACCATCTGCACCTCGGCCGGGCGGCCGGCGTGCCAGTCCTCGCCGAACGACGCATCGACCTCGAGCGCGACGTCGATGTCCTGGCGCGAGATCGCCGCGTCCAGGTCCTGCGGCGGCGCAACGGCCTGGATGCCGTGAGTGGCGAGGAACGCGACGAGGTTGGGCGCGTGCTCCGCTCCGGCGACCGGCACTTCCAGCACCTTGTCCAGCTGCGTCCGGGTCCGGTTCTCGGCCAGCGCGCCAATGCCCAGCATCATCGCCGGGTACATCACCGGCCCCATCAGCAGCACCAGCGCCAGGGTGCGCCGGTCGCGCGACATGTCGCGCAGTTCCTTGCTCATCACCGCCCACGCGGTGGCCCAGGCGCCCACGATGCCGGCCCTCACGCGTGCAGTCCTTCTTCCGACCCGATCGCCTCGACGAACGCGTCCTCAAGGTTGTCGCGGCCGAAGCGCGCCCGCAGCTCGTCGGCGCTCCCGGCCGCCACGACCTGGCCCTTGGCGATGATGACGATGCGGTCACACAGCGCGGCGACCTCCTGCATGATGTGGCTGGAGAAGATCACGCAGCGGCCCTCGTCGCGAAGCTGGCGCAGGAAACCGCGCATGGCGCGGGTGGTCATCACGTCCAGGCCGTTGGTCGGCTCGTCGAGGATCACGTTGCGCGGGTCGTGCACCAGCGCGCGCGCGATCGCGGTCTTGGTGCGCTGGCCCTGCGAGAAGCCCTCGGTCTGCCGGTCGAGAATGCTGTCCATGTCCAGCGCATCCGACAGCGCCTGCGTGCGCTGGGCGACGGCGGCCTTCGACATGCCGTGCAGCTGGCCGAAGTAGGCGATGTTCTCGCGCGCGGTCAGGCGCTTGTAGACGCCGCGCGCGTCCGGCAGCACGCCCAGCGCCCGCCGTACCGCGGCCGGATCGCGCGCCGCGTCGATGCCGTCGACCAGCACCTGGCCCGCGTCGGGCTTCATCAGCGTGTAGAGCATGCGCAGGGTCGTCGTCTTGCCGGCGCCGTTGGGCCCGAGCAGGCCGGTGATCCGGCCATCGCGCGCCTCGAAGTCGACGCCGTCGACGGCCTTGACGGTGCCGGTCTTGGTCTTGAATGCCTTGTGCAGGTCGCGGGCGGTGATCATGGGGTGTGGCCGGGAATGGGGGTGGAAAGGCGGGAATGGGGAACCGAAGAGGCGCCCGCGCGTGGTACTCCGGCCACCTTGGAAAGTGGTCGATCGAGCGCGGGTCGCCGGCTCGGGCAGATCCACCGCTCTGCGGACCCGTCCCTCATCCTGGCTTGGCGACTTCCAAACGACATGGCCAACCGCGCAAGTGGTCGCAGCTCCCGCGAATCCGCAGTTCCCCATTCCCCCTTTCCGCCCCCCATTCCCGGCCCCCTCATGGCGCCCACCCGTTGAAGCTCACGAACGGCGGCACATACGTCACCGTGTCCAGGCACTCGGCCTTGAGCGCGGTCGGGTCGGCCGTCTCCAGGAACTGGCCGATGAGCTTGGGCATGCAGCCGACGCCCAGGACGTTGTGGCCCTGTCCGGGGAGCATGAAGTGGCGGCCGTTGGACAGGCCCTGGAGCACGCGCTCGGCGTAGCGCGGCGGCGTCACCGGGTCGATCTCGCCCGAAAGCAGCAGCACCGGCAGCGACGATTGCAGCGGCGCGTGGAAGTTCGCCGGCGCCGTGCCGGTCGGCCAGCTTTGGCACGGGGCGAAGAACATGGTCGCGAGCTCCTCGCCCAGAACGGTGTCCTCGGCGCCCGGACGCGCGCGGTAACGAGGCGCGTCCTCGGCGCAGATCACCGACCACTGCATGCCTTGGGTCATCTGGCCGGCCATCTCGCCGGCCATCATCTGCGAAAGCGACATCAGCGGGCCGTAGCGGCCGTTGGCGGCTTCGTCGAGCATTAGCGGAAGCAGGGACGCGGTTTGCGGTGCGTACGAGAACGCGAACGCGAGGCCCGCGACGGTATGTTCGGTCGCCTCGTCGCGCTTGGCCTGGCCGGTGGCCGGATCGCGGAAGTCGACTTCCACCGGCGCCGCTTTCAAGCGCGCGATCACCTGTCGCAGCTGCACGCGCATGTCGCTGCCGAAGCGCGCCCGGCACTCGGGCAGCCGGGCGCAATGGGCCGACTGCAGGGCCAGTGCGTCCTCCAGGGTGCTGGCGAACTCGCCGCCCACCACCAGGTCGTTGGGAGCCACGCCGTCGAGCACCATCGTGCGCACGTGCTGCGGATGGCGCGCCGCGTACTGCTGGGCGACGCGCGTGCCGTAGGAGACGCCGATCAGGTTGATCTTCTCGACCTGCAGCGCGGCGCGCACCGCCTCCAGGTCGGCGACCGCCTCGGTCGTGGTGTACAGGCGCGGGTCGGCGCGATCGGCCAGCGTCTGCGCGCAGGCCCGGGCGAAGCGCGCGTAATCCTCCGCGCTCGGCGCGGCCTGCTCCAGCTGCATCGGTTCGCCATCGGCCTGCAGGCACGCCAGGGCGTTGGATTGCCCGGTGCCGCGCTGGTCCACCAGCACGATGTCGCGGGTCTTGCGCACATCGGCGAGTGCGGCGACCACGGTGGCCGCATGCTCGGTGGCGGCTTGCCCGGGGCCGCCGGCGAGGAAGAACACCGGATCCTCGCTGCCGCCGCCCTGCGAGGTGGCCGGCAGCCAGGCCACGTTAAGTGCGATACGCCTTCCGCCCCCGGCAGCGGGATCCTCGGCGACCTCGTGGCGGGCGCAGTAAGCGGGAGTGGCGTTGCCGCCGCTGGTCCCGCGCAGGGAGCAGGGCTCAAAGCCGATCTGGCCGAACCGGCGCGTGGCGGGGGCCTCGTCGGCCGGTGCGGCGGCCTCCCGCGCGCAGGCGCCGAGCAGCGTCGCAGCCGCCAAGGCTGCGGCGAGCATTGCAGTCATTCGCATGTGTGGTTTCTCTCCGGCGCAGGCCCGGCGTCAGGATGACAGACGGGAGCCGGCGGCCAATGTGGCGAAAGTAGGGTGTGGCGCTGCGTTGCGGATCGGCCGCTACTTGCTGCTGACGTACTTCTCGCGGCGAATCTGCGGAATCGGCAGGCCGTCGGCCTTGAGCCCCTCGAAGCACGCATCGACCATGTTCGGGTTGCCGCACAGGTAGGCGATATCGGTGCGCGCATCGGGATCGAACTCGGGCAGGAACTGCTGCACGTAGCCGTGCCGCACGTCGGCGTGGGCCTGCGCGGAACCCGGTTCGGGCAGCACGCGCGAGAAGCACGGCACGAAGCGGAAGTTGTCGGGGTGCTCGCTGGCGAAGGCGCGGAATTCGTCGCCGTACAGCAGCTCATCCGGCGTTCGCGCGCCGAACAGCAACACCACATGCACGCCGCGCTCGGCAATGGCCGATGCCAGCAGCGGCAACATCGCGCGGTACGGGGTGACGCCGGTGCCGGTGGCGACCAGCAGATAGCGCGAATTGCTGTCGGCCGGCATGAGGCAGAACCGACCGAACGGACCGCTCGCATCGATCCTGCCGCCTTCCTGGAGGCCCTCGAACAGGGCCGTCGCCGCGCCGCCGGGGACATAGCTCACCGCGATCTCGACCGCGTCGCCCGCGGCCATCGCATCGTCGTGGATCGTCGCCAGCGAATAGCTGCGCTTGGTCGCGGTGCCATCGGCGTAATGGAAGTGGACCTGGATGAACTGGCCGGGGATGAAGTCCAGCGGCTGGCCGTCGTCGCGCACGAACACGTAGTGGCCGACGGCAGGGGCGAGCATGCGACGCGACACGAGTTTGAGCGGGAAGTGCTGGATGGCCAAGGTAGGGTCTGCTCGGGGGCGGGCGGTGGCCCGTCGGCGCAACGCAGTGTGGCGGGGGCGCAAGCGACGGGCCGCCTATAATAGGGCAAGCGCCGCGCGGTTCGCGGCACAGGCCACTCCATGACCCGTATTCCCGCGGCTGCCGCGGACGCCACGTCCGCCGCCGCATCCAATGCCGCTTCGGTGCCCGCCTTGTCGGTGCGCGACCTGCGCAAGACTTATGAACACAACGTCGAAGCGCTCAAGGGCGTTTCCCTGGACGTGATGCCGGGCGATTTCTTCGCCCTGCTCGGCCCCAACGGCGCGGGCAAGTCCACCCTGATCGGCATCGTCACCTCGCTGGTCAACCTCAGCCAGGGACAGGTCGGCATCTTCGGTACCGACCTGGTGCGCGATCGCAGTGCGGCGATGCGCCTGATCGGGCTGGTGCCGCAGGAACTGAACTTCAACATGTTCGAGAAGCCGCTCGACATCCTGGTCAACTATGCGGGCTACTACGGGATACCGCGCGCGCAGGCGATCGCGCGCGCCGAGGAGGAACTCCGGCGCGCGCAGCTGTGGGACAAGGCGCAGATGATGAGCCGCACGCTGTCAGGCGGCATGAAGCGACGGCTGATGATCGCCCGGGCGATGATGACCCGCCCGCCGCTGCTGATCCTGGACGAGCCCACCGCCGGCGTGGACATCGAGATCCGCCGCGGCATGTGGCAGACCCTGCGCGAGATCAACGCGTCGGGCACCACGATCATCCTCACCACGCACTACCTCGAGGAAGCCGAGTACCTGTGCCGCAACCTGGCGATCATCGATCGCGGCGCCATCGTGGCCCAGGGGCCGATGAAGACGCTGCTGGCGCGCCTGGATGTCGAGGGCTTCGTGTTCGATATCGAGGGCCGCCTGCCAGCGACGCTGCCGTCGATCGAAGGCACCACGCTGCTGGCGACCGACGACCACACGCTCGACGTAGAGATGCCGCGCGCGATGGACCTCAACCGCGTGTTCGCCGCACTCGGGCAGGCCGGCATCTGCGTGCGTTCGATGCGCACCAAGAGCAACCGGCTCGAAGAGTTGTTCGTGCGCCTGACCGGCGACAACGCCGACAAGGGTCCGCTGGGCAACGACATGCCCACCGCCGTTCCGGAGCAGCCATGATGACCCCTCCGACCGCGGCGCCCGCGAGCAGCGACACCCGCCGCAACCTGGTCGCGCTGGGCACCATCGTGCGCCGCGAGATCATGCGCATCCTGCGCATCTGGGGCCAGACCCTGGTTCCGCCGGCGATCACCATGACGCTGTACTTCCTGATCTTCGGCGGCCTGATCGGTTCGCGCATCGGCAGCATGGGGGGCTTCAGCTACATGGAGTTCATCGTGCCGGGGCTGGTGATGATGAGCGTGGTCCAGAACAGCTACGGCAACATCTCGTCCTCGTTTTTCGGCGCGAAGTTCGGCCGCCACGTCGAGGAACTGCTGGTCAGCCCGATGCCGGACTGGGTAATCCTCACCGGCTACGTGAGCGGCGCGGTGCTGCGCGGCGTGACGGTCGGGGCGATCGTGCTGGTGATCGCATCGCTGTTCACCACCGTGCGCATTCCGCATCCGCTGGTGACCCTGACCACGGTGCTGCTGGGCGCGACCATCTTCGCGCTGGCGGGCTTCGTCAACGCGGTGTACGCGAAGAAGTTCGACGACATCGCGATCGTGCCGACCTTCATCCTGACCCCGCTGACCTATCTGGGCGGCGTGTTCTATTCGGTCAAGCTGCTGCCGGACTGGGCGGAGACCGCCACCCATGCCAACCCGGTGTTCTACATGGTCAACGCGTTCCGCTACGGGCTGCTGGGCACCAGCGACGTGCCGATCGGGGTGGCCTACGCGCTGATGTTCGGCTTCGTGATCGTGCTGGCGACACTCGGATTGTGGCTGCTGAAACGCGGCGTGGGGCTGCGCAGCTGAGCTGCGGGTATCGATTGGGAGAGCGGCCTTTGTCGAAGCAGGAACCAGGCGCGGAGCAGCTCACGGTCCGCGCGGCGAACCGGGGTGATGTTCCGGCCATCGTGCGCATGCTTGCCGACGATCCGCTGGGCGCGCAGCGCGAGATGTTTTCCGATCCGCTCGCCGAAAGTTACCTGACCGCCTTCGACGCGATCGACCGGGACCCGAACAACGAACTGGTGGTTGCGGCGGCAGGTGGCGAGGTCATCGGCGTCCTGCAGCTCACCTTCATTCCCAACCTGACCTACCGTGGCGGCTGGCGGGCGCTGATCGAGGGCGTGCATGTCTCCTCGGGCGCGCGCTCCAGCGGCATCGGCGGCGCGATGTTCCGCTGGGCGACCGAGTCCGCCCGGCAGCGCGGATGCGTGATGCTCCAGCTCACCACCAACAAGGCGCGAACCGATGCGTTGCGTTTCTACGAGCGGCTGGGCTTCGTGGCTTCGCACCACGGTATGAAGCTCATGCTCTAGCGCGCGTGTGCGTCGCGCGCGCCGACCTTACCCTCCGCGTCATCCACGCGGTACGCCAGCCGGAGATTTGCGCCATGCCGCAGTCCATCGCCCATATCGCACTGATCGTTCGCGATTACGACGAAGCGATCGCGTTCTACCGCGACAAGCTGGGCTTCACGGTCGTAGAGGACAGCTATCGTCCAGAGCAGGACAGGCGCTGGGTGCTGATCGCGCCCGCAGCATCCAGCGGCCCGACCCTGCTGCTGGCGCGGGCGTCGACACCCGAACAGGAATCGTTCGTCGGCAACCAGGCCGGCGGCCGCGTGTTCCTGTTCCTCACCACCGACGATTTCCGGCGTGACTACGAGGCGATGCAAGCCGCAGGCGTGGTGTTCGTGCGTGCGCCGAGCGTCGAGGACTACGGCACGGTCGCCGTGTTCGAGGATCTGTACGGCAACCGGTGGGACCTGCTGCAGTACGGCGACCAGCCGTAGAGGCGCGCCCAGTCCGGATGGCGCAGCGGTAGAGCCCCCTCTCCTCCCGGAGAGGGTTCGGAGTATCGGCGACAGTGAGAACAGGTTCGGTTCGTGCGAGCGAGCGGTTGTTGCCATGGCAGTGCGGGCAACGAAGCCGTAGCCCTTCCGTTCTGGAGATCAGCGCGAAACCGAACCCTCACCCCCGGCCCCTCTCCCGGTGGGAGAGGGGAGCAAAGCGATCCGGCGGCGACTGAACATTCCCAAGTGCGCTCTCAACTCGGATTGGAATGTCCGTCTCACAGGTATTACGCCTCGGATTGCCTGGAAGCAGCTTCCGGAAGTCCGAAGAACGCGCGTGCCGTCGCCGTGGCACCGGCGGCGGTCACCGCGATATCCTCGCCGCGATCGCGCGCGAGTTCCTCCACGATGTGCGCCAGGTACATCGGCTCGTTGCGGCGGTTCGGCGGCGCCGGTTTGATCGTGCGCGGCAACAGGTACGGCGCGTCGGTCTCGATCATCAGCCGATGCGCGGGAATATGCCTGACCAGCTCGCGCAAGTGCTCGCCGCGGCGCTCGTCGCACAGCCAGCCGGTGATGCCGATGTGCCAGTCCTGGTCCAGGCACTCGAACAGCTCGCGGCGCGTGCCGGTGAAACAGTGCACGACCGCCGCGCCGAGCCTGCCGTCGAAGTTCTTCATGACCGCCACGAAATCGTCGTGCGCGTCGCGCTGGTGCAGGAACAATGGCTTGCCGGTATCGGCCGCAATCTGCAGCTGCGACTCGAACGCGCGACGTTGCGCCGGGCGCGGCGAGAAGTCGCGGAAATAGTCCAGACCGCACTCGCCCACCGCGACCACCTCCGGATGCGCATGCAACGCGCGCATTTGCGCATCGCACTCGGCGGTGTACTCGCTGGCGTGGTGCGGATGCACGCCGGCGGTGGCGAACAGCTCGCCCGGATGCGCGCGTGCGAGCTGCAGGGCCAGTGGAGAATGTTCGCGGCTGGCACCGGTGATCACCATCTGCACGACGCCGGCATCGCGCCCGCGTTGCAGGACATCGTCGCGATCGGCATCGAACGAGTCGTGGGTGAGGTTGGCGCCGATGTCGATCAGTGGCGGTGGGGTCGTCTGCATCGGCGCAGTTTATCCGAGCGGCCGATTAGACTTGCCGCGTGAGCATTCCCGCGCAAGCCGTGCAGCCGTTCCCTATCGACGCGATGCTGCCGCAGGTGCGCGCCAGCCTCGCGACGCATGCGCGCCTGGTACTGGAGGCGCCGCCGGGTGCGGGCAAGACCACCCAGGTGCCACCGGCGCTGCTCGACGCTCCATGGCTGCAGGGCCGCAAGATCCTGATGCTCGAACCACGCCGCGTCGCGGCACGTGCGGCCGCGCAGTTCATGGCGCGCCAGCGCGGCGAGCGCGTCGGCGACACTGTCGGTTACCGCATCCGCTTCGACAACCAGGTCTCGGCGGCGACGCGCATCGAGGTCGTCACCGAAGGCATCCTGACCCGGATGATCCAGGACGATCCGCTGCTCGACGGCGTCGGCGCGATCGTCTTCGACGAGTTCCACGAACGGCACCTGGCCGCCGACCTCGGCCTGGCGCTGGCGCTGGACGTGCAGCAGTCGGTGCGCGACGACCTGCGCATCGTGGTGATGTCGGCGACCCTGGACGGAGCCCGGCTCGCCGACTTCCTCGACGCGCCACGACTCGGCAGCCAGGGCCGCAGCTACCCGGTGGAGCTCGCGCATTTTCCGTCGCGGCGCGAGGAGTCGCTCGAGCAGCAGGCCCGACGCGCGGTCGAACACGCGCTGTCGACGCATCCCGGCGATGTGCTGGTGTTCCTGCCGGGGCAGCGCGAAATCGCGCGTGCGACCGCGGCGCTGGCCGGCAGCGTCGCCGCAGCCGAGGCCGAGGTGCTCGCGCTGCACGGCGAGTTGCCGGTCGAGCAGCAATCGCGCGTGCTGCAGCCCGACGCCGAAGGGCGCCGGCGCGTGGTCCTGGCGACCAATGTCGCCGAATCCAGCGTCACCTTGCCCGGGGTGAGGGTGGTGATCGACAGCGGCCTTGCGCGCGAGCCGCGCTACGACCCCAACAGCGGCTTCTCGCGGCTGGACGTGGTCACCATCGCGCAGGCATCGGCCGACCAGCGCGCCGGCCGCGCCGGGCGCGTCGCGCAGGGCTGGGCGTACCGGCTGTGGCCGCAGTCGCAACGACTGGAGCCGCAGCGACGGCCGGAAATCGCCCAGGTGGAGCTGGCCGGGCTCGCGCTGGAACTTGCGGCCTGGGGCGATGCTGACCTGCGCTTCGTCGATGCGCCGCCAGCGGGCGCGATGGCCGCCGCGCGCGATCTGCTGCAGCGGCTGGGAGCGCTCGACGGCGCCGCAATCACGCCATCGGGCCGACGCATGCTGGCGCTGGGGACGCATCCGCGGCTCGCGGCGATGTTGCTCGCGCCGACGGACCGCGCCGAGTGCGCATTGGCGTGCGACCTGGCGGCGCTGGTGGAGGCGCGCGATCCGCTGCGCTCGCGATCCGATGCGCTGGCCGAGCGCTGGCACGCGCTGACGGCGTTCCGCGCCGGCCGGGTTCCCGCCGACGCGTCGCGCGTCGCGCTGGCGACCATCGACCAGTCCGCGAAACAATGGCGACGCCGGCTGCAGGTCGACGCGCGACCGCCCGATGCGGTGCCCGCGCACGCGCTCGGCGACCTGCTCCGGCACGCGTTTCCCGACCGGATCGCGCGCCAGCATCCGACCGATCCCCATCGCTACCAGCTGGCCAACGGCCGCAGCGCGCGCGTGTTCGACGACAGCGCCTTGTATGGCGAACGCTGGCTGGTGATCAGCGAGCTGCGCGCGAGCCAGGGCGATCGCAGCGATTCGATGGTGCTGCGTGCCGCGCCGCTGGACGAGGCGCGGCTGCAACGCGATTGGCCGCATCGCTTCGTTGAGGAGGACCGGGTGCTGTGGGATCCGAACACGCGCGGCGTGGCTGCGGTGCGCGAGCGCCGCTTCGACGCCATCGTGCTGGACTCCAGGCCACTGGCGCGACCGGACCCGGCGCTCTGCGCTGACGCATTGCTCGATGCGGTGCGGCAACTCGGGCTGGTAGCGCTGCCGTGGAGCGAGATCCTGCAGCAATGGCGCGCGCGCGTGCGCTGCCTGCGTGCCTGGCTGCCGGAGATCGCCGCGCAATGGCCGGACCTGTCGGACGCGGCGTTGCTGCAATCGCTCGACAGCTGGCTGCGGCCTGCCCTGCGCGGCAAGACCCGGCTGGGCGCGCTGGACGACGCGGAACTCGCCGACGCGCTCAAGTCGCTCGCCGACTGGCCGATGCGACAACGCGTGGACGCGCTGGCCCCGACCAGCATCGCCGTCCCGTCAGGCATGCAGCGGCGCATTGCCTACGGGTTCGACGAACACGCGGCCGACGCCGATGCCGCGGAGCCGCCGGTGCTCGCGGTCAAGCTGCAGGAGCTGTTCGGGCTGGCCGACACGCCGCGCATCGCCGAAGGCCGGGTGCCGCTGACCCTGCACCTGCTCTCGCCCGGTGGTCGACCACTGCAGGTCACCCAGGACCTGCGCGGATTCTGGGAGCGGACCTACCCGGAGGTGCGCAAGGAGATGAAGGGTCGCTATCCCAAGCACCCGTGGCCCGACGACCCCTGGACCGCGGTCCCGACCCACCGGGCCAAGCCGCGGAAGCCCTGACCGGCTCGCCTACACTGGCGATCCTGGCCGCCACTCGTCACCCCATGTCCGCGTCCGCTTCCGCCGTGGCCGATCCCGAACTGCTGCCGTTCAAGCTCGACCTCGTCGGCCGGCGGGTGCTGTGGCTGCGCCTGTCGGCGGCGCAGCGACGCGATGCCGCTTTTCTCGACGAGCGTGCGCTGCCCAGGGACGCGCAGGCCGGCTGGATGCCGCTGGCCTCGTTGACCGACACCGGGGCCCCGCCGGCCGCCGCGGCAATCTTCCACATCGGCCACTGTGGCTCGACCCTGTTGAGCCGCGTGCTGGAAGCCTGGCCCGATGTCCAGAGCCTGCGCGAGCCGCTGCCGCTGAGGACGCTCGCCGAAGCCTGGCCGCTGCTCGGCACGCCGCAGTCCCGACTCGATTCGCAGCAGGCGCCCGCCGTGTTGCGCGCGTTGTGGACGCGCTGGTCGCAGCCGCTCGCGCCGGCGTCGCGCAGCGTGGTGAAGGCCAGCAGCAGCTGCAATGGCCTGGTCGCGCCCTTGCTGGCGCAGCGGCCAATGCTGCGGGCGATCCTGCTCGACATGCCGCTGCGGCCCTGGCTTGCGACCCTGCTGAAGGCGCCCGGCTCGGTCATGGACGCCGCCCATGCCGCAGGCGAGCGCCTGCAGGAACTGCAGGCGCTGGGCTTCGTGCAGGACGCGGCGCTGCACGCGATGTCCCTGCCCGAACAATGCGCGATGGGCTGGCTCGCCGAACGCGTCCGCTTCGACCGCCTGGGCGCCGGCGAATCGCGCGTGCTGCGCGTCGACTTCGAAAACCTGCTGACTTCCCCCGGGGCCGCGCTGCACGCGATCGCAGCGCACCTGTCGCTGGACGCCGCGCGGGTCGACGCGGCGATGGCGTCGCCGGCCTGGGGCCGCTACTCCAAGGCGCCCGACCACGGGTATGGGCGCGAGGATCGCAGCAAGGACCTCGCGCTGGCGATGCAGCGCCATCGTGCCGACATCGAAACGGGCGAAGCCTGGGTGGCGGCCTGCGTGCGCCGCTACCCGGCGCTGCAGGCACTGGCTGCGACGTAGCCTCGCGTAGCGCTCAGGTGTCGGCCCACATCCGGAACAGGTTCGCGCGAAGCGATTCCAGCAGCACCTGCAGGCGCGGGTCCGGCGGGCCGCCGCGCGCCGCCAGCGCGCGCGCTTCGTCCAGCTGCACCAGCAGTTCGCGCTGCTGCGCGTCGCCTATCCAGCTGTGCAGCCAGGTGATCGCGGCGAGCCTCACGCCGCGGGTCACCGGGGTGACGCGGTGGATCGTGGTCGATGGATACAGGATCGCGTTGCCGGGCTCGAGCTTGTAGGCGAGCTCCTGGCCACCCAGTTCCATGGTGAGTTCGCCGCCGTCGTACTCGCCCGGCGAATTGATGAAGATCGTGCAGGAAAGGTCGCTGCGCATCGGCGGGCTGGAGGGAAACAGCGCCTCGTCGACGTGCCAGCCGTAGTTCATGCCAGGTTCGTACCGCACCACGGTGGCGCGCGCCATGGTGCGCGGCTGCGCGTACAGACGCAGGTCGGGATGCCGGAACAGCGCATCGCGCGTGATCTGCGCGATGCGCGCGTTAGCCTCGTCCTCCTGCGGCGCCTGCAGGTTGTGCTTGATGGTCGAGTCCGGGTTGGTCGCGCGCCCGTCCGCGAATCGCACCCTTGGAATCAGCTCGCGGACCGCCTGCAGTTCGGCGGCAGTGAAGACATTGGGAAGCACCCGGATCATGGCGGCGTCAGGCAGGGGGGTGCGGCCATGATCGGCATTCGCGCAGCACGCGGCAACTGCTCACGCAGCTTCGACGGCGCGCTCGCGACACTGTGTTTCGTCCATGATCCCAGGAAAAATCCCATGAGCAGGTACAGCTCCCTCCCCGAACGCGCGCTGGAGATGGCCATGCAGGTTGTGCCCGAAAGCGCCGGCAAGCTGCTGCAGACCGGTGTCGCGCTTGGCGCGGTGAAGACCGGCACCCGCGTGGCAGTGGCGGTGATCCGCCGCAATCCCGCCATCGCCGCCGCGGCCGCGGCCGGCGCTGGTGCGCTGTGGTTGCTGGCCAGGCGACAGGCCAAGCGTGCCGAGCGCGGCCCGATCGACAGCACCTCGACCCGCGTGGAAGCGCGGCGGTCCGGCAAGTCGGCCAACGGCCATTCCGGCAACGGCAGTTCGGCCGATACCTCCACGCGCGCCAAACCGCGCAAGACCAGCACGCGCACCCGCGCACGCAAGACCACGCCGAGCAGCTGAGTTTCAGTCGGTGGATCAGTCGGTGGAATGGGCGCGCCGGTCACCAGGCGCGTCTGCGGGCGAATGCGCGTCCGCTGCTTCGGGGCCGGATCAGGCCATCGCTTCGGGAAGTTCGACCACGAACCGGGCGCCGCCGCCCTCGCGGTCCTCGTACCAGAGCTGGCCGCCGGCCTTGACCACGATCTGCTTGGCCAGCGACAGGCCCAGGCCGCTGGAGACACCGTCGTCGCCGTCGTGCAGGCGGGTGAACGGCTTGAACAGCTCGCGCTGGCGCGCCGCCGGAATTCCCGGCCCGCGGTCGGCGACGATCAGCTGCCAGTAGCCCGGCGCGCCGGGCTGGCCGGCGAGCAGCAGTTCGCCGTCGGGTGCGTACTTCATCGCGTTGCTGACGAGGTTCTCGCTGACCTGGCGCAGCACCCGCTCGTCGATCGCCACGCGCACGCCGCTCGGCGGCGGCAATTGCTGCACGCGGATGCCGCGCGCATCGAGCTGGATCTCGTAACGTCGGACCAGCCAGTCGAGCGTATCGGCAAGGTCGGCGAAGGCGTGGGTGTCGGTCACGGCGGACGCGCCAGCGCGGCTTTCCAGGTAGTGGCGGATATAACCCAGCGCGTCGTCGGCACTCTCGTGGATCATCTCCAGGTAGCGCGGCACGCGCTCGGGCTTGCACGCGCCGGTACGCATCATCTCGCTGGCGAACAACACGCTGCTCAGCGGATTCTTGAGGTCGTGCGCCACCAGGTTCACGAGTTCCTCGCGCTCGCGGGCCACGCGCGCGAGGCGGTCGCGGGTGAGCTTCAGGCCGATGTGCGCGTTGACCCGCGCGAGCAGTTCCTCGGGCAGGAACGGCTTGGTCACGTAGTCCACCACGCCGGCATCGAACGCGCGCAGCAGCAATTCGCGATCGTGCGCGGCGGTCACGAACACCACCGGCACCTGCAGGAAAGCGGCATCGGCACCCAGCGCGGCCAGCACCTCGAAGCCATCCATGCCGGGCATCATCATGTCCAGCAGGATGAGGTCGGGCACCGACTCGGCATAGCGCGCGAGCGCCTCCTCGCCGCTGGCGGCGGTGGTGACCTGATAGCCCTGGCGCGACAGCAGGGTGCTCACGACCCGCAGGTTCGCGGCCTGATCGTCGACCACAAGGACCCTGCCCAGCACTGAGGCTGCGTTCATTTCCACCTACCTGTCACATGGCGCCAGCCCCGGAAGGGGCGAAGTCTGGCGGGACGCATCCGGATGCGAACGCAAGTTAACAGAAACCCGCTAACAGCCCGCGGGCTTTGATGTGAAGCATACGCCCGCAATGAACGATTCAGCTGAATTAGTTTTTTTAGCCGAGGATCAGCCACTCGCCGGGCTTCAACTCGGCCAGGCGATGGGGCCCGACCGCCACCCGCACCAGCCGAAGCGTCGGCAGGCCGACCGCCGCCGTCATTCGCCTGACCTGCCGGTTGCGGCCCTCGCGGACGGTCAGCTCCAGCCAGGCATCGGGGACGGTCTTGCGAAATCGCACCGGCGGATCCCTCGGCCAGAGCGCCGGGGAATCGATGCGATGCGCCGCCGCGGGGAGGGTGGGGCCGTCGGCCAGGGTCACGCCGCTCGCCAGCTTCGCCAGTTGGGTCGCGTCCGGCTCGCCTTCCACCTGCACCCAGTAGGTCTTGGGCTGCTTGTGGCGCGGATCGGTCAGCCGGTGGGCCAGCGCGCCGTCATCGGTCAGCAACAGCAGGCCCTCGCTGTCGTGATCGAGCCGGCCGGCCGGGTAGACCCTGGGCGGTAGCCCGAATCCGGCCAGGGTCGGCCGCGGCGGTGAGCCGCGGGTCGCGCGCGCGCGTCCTGCGCTGGCGGCACCTGCACGTCCATGTGCGGCGTCGGTGAACTGGCACAGCACCCCGAACGGCTTGTTGAACGCGATCAGCAACGGTTGGGGCGGGTCACGCGCCCGGCTTGCGGAAGCGCAGCGTCATGCGATCGCTCTCGCCGATGAGGCGGTACTTGGCGGCATCGGCGGCTTCGTGGGCGTTCGCCGGCGGCAGCGTCCATACGCCGTTGGGATGATCCTTGGTGTCGCGCACGTTGGCATTGATCTCACTGGCGCCGGCGGGAATGAAGCCTGCCTGCTGCGCCAGCGTGGTCACCTGCGCCTGCCCGACGTAGCCCGAGCGGTCGTCCGCCGGCACTTCGGTGGCGGCGCGGTGCTCGACTACGCCCAGCGTGCCACCGGGCTTGAGCACATCGAAGAAGGCCTTGAACATCGCCTCGGCATTCCCGTTGCTGCGCCAGTTGTGCACGTTGCGGAACGTCAGCACCACGTCGGCCGATGCTGCCGGTCCCAGCCTGGGCTGGGCCGGGTCGAACGCGACGATGCGCGCGCGGTCGTACTGTGCCGGCGCCTGGGCGAACTTCTCTTCCAGGCCCGTCTTGCTCTTGAGCAAGAAGTCGCGCTTTCCCTCCGGCAGCGCCTGGGGATCCACCACCGCGGCGATGTACTGGCCGTGGTCGCGCAGGTACGGCGCGAGGATCTCGGAATACCAGCCAGAGCCCGGCGTGATCTCGATGACCGTGTGCTGCGGCTCCACGCCGAAGAACATGAGGGTCTGGAGGGGATTGCGGTAGGCGTCGCGGATCGAGTTCTCGCGTGAGCGCCACTGGCCCACGATGACTCGCCTGAGGGCGTCTTCGGCCCGCTCCTGCGCGCGCTCGGCGGGAGAGGGCGGTGCGGGCACCGGTGTCGCCTGCGCGGCGGCCGATGCGCGCGGCAGTGCCTGCGAGGGGGTGTCGGACGTGGTCGCGCAGGCGCCCAGGGCGAGGGCCAGTGCGGCGGCTATGGCGGAGTTGCGAAGCATGGCGATTTCCTTTTCGGACGAAGGCAAGGAGCAGGTGGTGCAGGCTTGAATGGTAGCGCCACGGCAGGCCCGCGGCGATCCGCCATCATGCAGGTTCCGAGCGAGGGGCGGGATCGGGCCGCGAATCCGGGCCCGTGTTCGCTGCCGCCGCCAGTGCGGCGCTGCTTTCGGTGGCGGCGACATAGTCGCGCGCCTGCTGGTGCAGCCAGGCCTTGAACGCCAGCAGGCCGGCGTGCTCCCGCGACCGGGGCGGATACACCAGGTAGTGCGCGAAGTCCGTCTGCAGGCGATCGGGCGTCAGCACCACCAGTTGGCCGCTCTCGATCAGCAGGCGCACCCGCGTGAGCTTGCCCAGCGCCACGCCGACCCCTGCCGCTGCGCCGCGGTGCAGTGCCTCGGAATCATCGAAGGTGGCGACGTAGCGGTCGGGCGCACGCTGGCTACGCCGTGCGAACCAGGCCTGCCAGAGGCTGTCGGGGCCCGGATCGCCGAGTAGCGGCCAGCGATGCAATGCATCCGGTGCCGGCAGTCCGCCCATGCGCGCGATCAGCGCCGGGCTGGCGACCGGAGCGACCCATTCGTCGAACAGGTGCTCGCTGACGACGCCGGGCCACTGCCCCAGGCCGATGCGCAAGGCCGCATCCACGCCCTGCTGCCGGTCGAAATCCACCACCGCCACGCTGGACTGCAGGCTGATCTCCAGTTGCGGATGGCAGGCAAGGAAACTGCCCAGTCGCGGCACCAGCCAGGCCGAGGCCATCGAGGGCGTGACGCTGAGGGTGAGGATGTCGTCGCGCGCGGCGCCGAACGGTCGCAGCGCCTGCTCCAGCGCATCCAGGTGCGGCCCGATCTGCGCGAGCAGGCGCTCGCCCTCGGCGGTCAGCACCACCCCACGCGGGCCACGATCGAACAGGCGCCGTCCCAGCCGCTCCTCCAGCGCGCGGATCTGGTGGCTCAGGGCGCTGACCGTCAGATGCATCGACTCGGCGGCGCGGGTGAGGTTTCCGCTACGCGCGGCGGCGGCAAACCCGGGCAGGATCTGCAGGGGAGTGCGGCTCATGTTCAAAATACCTCAAGTCAGCCTTGCACAATGGTCGCTTTTGCAGCCCCGATCATGGGCCTACCTTGTCTGCAGTTCAACAAGGCAGGCGCCGCCTGCAGAGGAAATCGCGATGAACATCTACCAGGGTCTGTTATTCCTCCACGGCTTCCGGGTGCTGCCCGACGAAACCACCTCGGGTGGCGCCGCGGCCGATGTGCGCAGCGCCGCCGCAGCCCAGCCGAGCGATGCGGCGGTTCCGGTTCCGCCCGGCGCCGGTGCGGCGTTGCCGGCCGCAGGCGCCTGAGCATCGGCCGCGCTCTGCCGGAGGCCGGGCGGCGATCCACGCCGCGATGCGGGATCCCGCCGCGCCTTCCGGTCCTTCGTTTTCGCCCCCCGGCGAAATCTTCCAGCAGTACTGGAGCTTTCTCCAGCCAGGAGTTCCCCATGCGCCCCTTCAACAACTTCCTCTTCCCACGAGCCGCCGCCCCGCCGGGAGCCGCAACGATGCCTCCAGCTATGCACACGGCTACGGCAATCGCGTGGCATCGGCCAGGGCCTTCGCCCCGCTGGGCCGCCGCCACGAACCGCGAACCGGCGGTGCCGGAGCCGGCACGCCCCGGTGCATGGCGCTGCCGTGCACGGCCTGCGCCTGAGC
>JALYOG010000147.1 GCA_030856985.1 Pseudomonadota bacterium
CCCAACGCGAGCGCTACGCCATCTGGCAAGCGCTTCCGGCGCACGAGCGCGCGGCGGTCCGGGCGGCGGCATCGCGATTTGCGGGCTTGCCGCGCGAACAACGGCAGGCGATCCGCGCGCGCTTCGACGAGCTCGACCGCAGCGTGCAGCGCGGCTGGCTGCTCGGCCCGGCACTGGGCCACGACTACCCCGCACTGCAGCCGCTGCTGGCGCAGGTTCCGCAGGAACAGCACGGCGGCTTGCTCCAGGTGCTGCGCGCGATGACGCCGGTGCAGCGCGCCGACGTGGCGGTGCTGGTGGCTCGCACCCCGCCCCAGGAGCGCGCCGTGCTGCGGCTGGAACTGCTATCCACACCCGCCAGCAACCGCGAGCGCTGGCTCTGGAGCCGCCTGGAACGCTGAGCGCAGGTCCGGCCGACGTGCGCGTTGGAAAATCGCGCGCCGCCTGCCGAACCGCGGCGTCAGTCGATCGGGCACAGCACCCGCCGCGATGCGCGGAACCGACCGCCGAACCGGCTTTCGCCCTCGGCGCGCATGCGCGCGGCGTGGTCGCGCAGGTACGCATCCAGCGCGGCCTGGTCGTCGAGCGTGTAGTGCACGCTGAAGCGCTGCCTTCCCACGTCGGCGGCCGGCTCGATGACCTCGAACACGCTTGCGCCACTGAAGCCCGGTAGCGCGCACATCGTCTCGATGTGCTCGTCCAGCCACACCAGGTAGGCGTCGGCGATGTCGGCGTCGAGATCGACGTTGACCTCGTACACCACCGCGCCCTCGATGCCCGACGCGCTCACAGCCGCGCCAACCCGGCGGCGCCGGCGACGAAGGCGGCGAACACGACGAGGATCGCGTAAAAGGTGCCGAGCGTCCCGTACTTGAGCACGGTGACACCCCAGCCTTGGTTGTAGACGCGTTTTTGCATGATCAGCAGGTAGAGGGGCATGGCCCACCATAGCGCGCCTTCCAGCCACCCGAAAAGCCTCCCCGCCCCTTGCGGGGACCATGCCAGGGCCTGTTGCAGTCCCAGCAGCAGGAAAATCCCCAGCAGCGCGAGCAGCAGGAACGCATGGCTGTACAGCGCCACCACGAGGTGTTCCAGGTACAGCCGCCGGCTCCCCAGGTAGCCGATCTTCAGCAGCAGCGCGAAAACCGGCATCAGCACGAACAGCGCGGTCGGGACCGAGCCGAGGAGCACCTGCCGACGCAGATCCTCGTCGCGTTCGAGCCGCGGGGCATTGGCCATCGCGCGCGCGATCTTCTGGTTGAGCCACTGGTTGGCGGACGACGGCAGCCATCGCAGCGCGACCGGGTTGTCCTGGGCGTGCCACGGCTGGTCGTCGAAGATCCGCAGCGTGGGTCCGCCCGCGGCACTGCCGGGGGAGGCATCCGCGCCACCTGGGATGGCCTGCAGTTCGGCCTTGCGCGCTGCTGCCTGCTCGCGCACCCGGATCTCGGCCAGGCGCAGCGGCTCGTCGATCGCGGGCAGGCCGGCGGCCTCGCGGCGCGAGCGCGCGAGGTTCGCCAGTGCGTCGTCGCGGCGCTGCTCCAGTTCGGCGACGCTGCTCGAGGCGGCGATCGAATCACCGGCGTCGGCGGCCACTTCGACGTTGCTGAAGTCCACGGTCATCTGCCCGACGAAGAACGTCAGCACGCTGAGGATCACGAACAGCCGCAGCGGCGCGATGTAGCGCGCGCGGTGGCCCGCCAGGTAATCGCAGGCGACCCGCCCCGGAACCGGCAGGTCCCGCAGCGTGCGGAACACGCGTCCGTCCAGGTGCCACAGCGATTCGAACAGCTCTTCAATGGCGTGCCCGACCTCACGGATCGGGTCATGCACCGACTGCCCGCAGTCGTGGCAGTACGGCCCGGCCAGCGGCGCGGAGCAGTTGCGGCAGCGATCCGACGCCGGCCCCGGCACGGTGGCCGATGCTGGCGGCAACCCGCCTGCCAGTGACACGTGTTGATTCATCGACGCTGGCCGGCCGGGGTGTGCGGGACCGCCTAAGATAGCGGCCCACCGCCGATTGGCGCCAGCGCCGTCCGCGCTTCCGCCGCCCAGGTTCCCGAAGCTCATGCAAGCCTCGTCCGCTCCGCCTCCGGGACCACCCGGCGATCCGGCTCCAGCGCCGAGCGGCAGGCGCGTGCGCCTGCTGCGCGAGATGCGCCTGAGCGGCACGCTCGCCGCGCCGCTGATCATGGGCCACCTGTCGACGGGGCTGATCGGCTTCGTCGACAGCGTGATCGCCGGCCGCCACGGCACCCAGACGCTGGCGGCGGTCGCGGTCGGCACCGCGTTGTTCTGGCTGCCGATGATGGTGCCGATGGGCACCCTGATGGCGCTGCCGGCCATCGTCTCGCAGCTCGATGGCAGCGGTCGGCGCGACGAGATCGGCAGCCGCTTCCGCCAGGCGCTGTGGCTGTCGCTGGGCCTGGGACTGGTGCTGTTCGGCTTCCTCAGCCTGGTGGTCCACGCGCTGGAGCCGATGGGCATCGCGGCGGAGATCCGCCCCGGCGCGACCGCGTTCCTACATGGCATCCGCTGGGGCGTTCCGGCGCTCACGCTCTACATGTGCATGCGCTATCTCTGCGACGGATTGCACTGGACCCTGCCGACGATGCTGCTCGGCATCGGCGGCCTGCTGGCGCTGGTGCCGCTGGGCGTCGCGCTGACCTACGGCGTGAACTGGGGGCCGGTGCAGCTGGCCTCGCGCGGTGCCGGGGGGCTGGGGATCGCCTCGGCGATCATGCTGTGGATGCAGGCCGCGACGTTTGCGTGCTACCTGTTGCGCACGCGCCGTTTCGCCGATCTGCGCCTGTTCGACCGCTTCGAGCCGCCCCGCTGGCCCGGCATTCGCGCGCTCCTGTTGATCGGGCTGCCGATCGGGGTCACGGTGGCAATGGAAAGCGGCCTGTTCGTCGCCACGGCGCTGTTGATCGGCCGCCTGGGCGAAGTACCCGCGGCGGCGCACCAGATCGCGATCAACGTCGCCAGCCTCAGTTTCATGATTCCGCTGGCCCTGGCCGAGGCGACCACGGTGCGGGTCGGTCATGCGCTCGGACGCGGCGACGGCGCCGGCGTACGGCGCGCGGCGCTCGCCGGCTACGCGATCGTGATGGGCACGCAGCTGCTGGCGGCCGTGGCGCTGCTGCTCGGGAACGAGTTCGTCGTCGGCTTCTACACCGCCGACGCCGCGGTGGCCTCGCTGGCTGCCACGCTGCTGCTGTACGCGGCCGCATTCCAGTTCCCCGACGGCATCCAGGTGATGTCGGCCGGCGCGCTGCGCGGGCTCAAGGACACGCGCATGCCGATGCTGCTGGCGGGATTCGCGTACTGGGGCGTCGGCATGCCGCTGGGTGCCGCGCTCGGGCTCGGCATCGGCGGATGGTGGCCGGCGATGGGGCCGCGCGGCATGTGGATCGGCCTGATCGCCGGGCTCGGCGTCGCGGCGCTGCTGTTGACGGTGCGGTTCCTGCGCTCCAGCGCGCCGCTGCGTCTGGACCGCTGGCTGAACTCTGCGGCCGCACCCGCGGACCCGTGACCTATGACGGGTGAAGACCGCGGCGGCAGCGGGTACTCTTCAAGGTCGCATCGGAGTGTCTGGCAATGAACGAAACCTACCGTCGTGGTCCCGTCGCCCGCTTTTTCATCGGCCTGTGGGACGCGATGAACTTCACCCGCCGGCTGGTATTGAACATCCTGTTCTTCCTCCTGCTGATCCTGTTCATCGCGCTGCTCGGTGCGGGCGAGCGGATCCGGCCGCTGCTGGGCGACACCACGCTGGTGATCGCGCCGGAAGGCTCGCTGGTGGAGCAGTACAGCCAGGACCCGGTCAGCCGCGCGATCGAGCGCGCGATGGGCGGGGAGGGAGGCGAGGTGCAGTTGCGCGACCTGCTGCGCGCGCTGGAGCACGCCGGCGACGACGACAGGATCAACCGCGTGGTCCTGCGGCTGGACCGGCTCGAGGGCGGCGGCATGGCCTCGCGCCGCGATCTGGCGGCGGCCGTGGCGCGCGTGCGCGCCGAAGGCAAGCAGGTGCTGGCGTTCGGCGAGGGCATGAGCCAGGAGCAGTACCTGGTGCTGTCGCAGGCCGACGAGATCTACCTGGATCCGATGGGCGGCCTGTTGCTGGAAGGCCTCAGCCGCTACCGCCTGTACTTCCGCGAGGCGCTGCAGGACAAGCTCGGTGTCGACGTGCACCTGTTCAAGGTCGGCGAGTTCAAGTCCGCCGCCGAGCCCTACATCCTCGATTCGGCCTCGCCGGAGTCCAGGCAGGCCGATCTGTTCTGGATGAACGACCTGTGGCAGCGCTATCTGGTCGACATCGGTTCCGCGCGCAAGCTGGATCCCACGGCCATCGCCGCGAGCATCGAGCAGATGCCCGCCGGCATCGCCGCGGTGCAGGGCGACTTGGCGAAATATGCGCTGCAGCAGAAATTCGTCGACGGCCTCAAGACGCGCGAGCAGGTCGACGATCTGCTGACCGAGCGCGGCGTCGAGGATTCGGATGCCGAGGGCGGGTTTCGCCAGGTCGCCCTGGAGGATTACCTGGCCCACGTCGACGGCGCCTTGAAGGCAGTGGCGCCGCGTCCGCACCTGGCGGTGGTGGTGGCCGAAGGCGAGATCACCGGCGGCGAGAAGCCGCCGGGCGCGATCGGCGGCGTGTCCACCGCCGCACTGCTGCGCGAAGCGCGCGACGACGAGAACGTCAAGGCGGTCGTGCTCCGGGTCGACTCGCCCGGCGGCGAGGTCTTCGCGTCCGAGCAGATCCGCCGCGAAGTGGTTGCATTGAAGCAGGCCGGCAAGCCGGTGGTGGTGTCGATGGGCGACCTGGCCGCATCGGGCGGCTACTGGATATCGATGAACGCCGATCGCATCTATGCCGATCCGTCGACGATCACCGGCTCGATCGGCATCTTCGGGCTGATTCCCACCATTCCACGCGCCCTCGACCGGATCGGCGTCAATTCCGATGGCGTCGGCACGACGCGCTTTGCCGGGGCGTTCGACATCACCCGCACGCTGGACCCGGCCGTGGGCGAAGTGATCCAGTCGGTCATCGACAAGGGCTACCGCGATTTCATCGGCCGCGTTGCCGAGGCACGCGGGCAGCCGGTTGCGCAGGTGGACACGGTCGCGCGCGGCCGCGTCTGGAGCGGCGCGCAGGCGATGCAGCGCGGGCTGGTCGACCAGATGGGCGGGCTGCAGGCCGCGATGGACGACGCCGCCGCCCGCGCGAAGCTCGGCAAGCCCGGCGAGTACCCGGTGCGCTACATCGAGGAGAGCCTCACGCCGTTCGCGCAGTTCATGAAGAACTTCGCGCAGAGCCGCATCGGCGCGCTGTGGCTGGGCGGCTCCGGCCCCGGCGCCGAATGGCTCGCACGCGGCATGCTGGCGCAGGCGGTGCCGGGCGCTACCCGTGAGCTGGACTTCGTGAGCAGCGCGGTCAAGCCGGTGCGCGGCGTACCGGTGAAGTCGCTTGCCTACTGCTTCTGCAGCCTGTGATCGCCACCGCCCTGTAGCAACCAAGACCGATCGCGCGGCACCCGCGGAAGCTCGGCCGGTGCGCTTGCCCGCGGGTTGCGGCGCAGCGGTGCTTCCAGCCGGCGCTCAGCTCGC
>JALYOG010000008.1 GCA_030856985.1 Pseudomonadota bacterium
GCCCAAGGCAGGCCCGGTCGACCGGGCCGCCGCGAGCCGGATCGAGGCGGACGTGCGCTACCTGGCCGACGACGCGCTCGAAGGCCGCGAGGCCGGGACTCGCGGCTTCGACATGGCGGCCGCCTACGTCGCGCGGCGTTACCAGGAGATCGGGCTGGAACCGGCCGGTGACGCCGGAACCTGGTTCCAGCAGGTGCCGCTGCTGAAGGCGACCCGCGAGCAGGACGGCGCGAGGCTGCAGATCGACCGCAGGGGACGCAGCACCTCGCTGCGCTTCGGCGAGCAGTTCCTGCCGGCGCTGAACTACAACGCTGCCTCGCATTCGCTGACCGCGCCGGCGGTGTTCGTGGGCCAGGGCGTGCATGCCCCGGCGCTGAAGCACGACGATTTCGCCGGGGTGGAGCTGGAGGGCAAGATCGCGGTGGTGCTCGGCGGCGCGCCGGAGCGGTTCGACAACGACCGCCGCGCCTTCCATTCCTCCTGGCACGAGAAGCAGCGCGAGCTCGTACAGCGCGGCGCGGTCGGGGTGGTGTTCGTCAGTACCGATGCCGACGAGCGGCGTTCGCCGTGGGCGCGCAGCAGCGCGGGCTGGCAGAAGCAGGGCATGCGCCTGCGTGGAGACGACGGCAAGGGCATCGACACCTGGCCGCAACTGCAGGCGGGCGCCTCGGTCCCGGCCGCCGCGGCGCAGTTGATCTTCGATGGCGCGCGGCACACCGCGCGGGAAGTGTTCGCCCAGGCGGAGGCCGGAACCCTGGAGCCGTTCGACCTGCCCGGCACGATCACCCTCGCGGGGCGCACGCGCATCGATCCGGCGCAGTCGCGCAACGTGGTGGGGAAATTCCCCGGTTCCGGCGGCGTCGCCCGCGGCGAGCACATTGTCTACAGCGCGCACCTGGACCACGTCGGCATCGGCGCGCCGGTCAAGGGAGACGACATCTACAACGGTGCACTCGACAACGCGCTGGGCGTGTCGATCATGCTCGAGGCCGCCCACCAGCTGGTCACCGCGGGCGTCGCGCCGCAGCGGTCGATGCTGTTCGTGGCGCTCACCGCCGAGGAAAAGGGCCTGCTGGGTGCCGAATGGTTCGTCGCCCGGCCGCCGGTTCCCGGGCAATCGCTGGTGGCGAACATCAACCTCGACATGCCGGTGATGCTCGCGCCCAGTCGCGACGTGGTGCCGATCGGCATCGATCATTCCACGCTGCAGACCGCGGTGGAAACCGCGGCCGCGGAGCTGGGCCTGGACCTCTCGCCGGATCCGTTTCCGGAGGAAGTGGTGTTCGTGCGCAGCGACCAGTACGCGTTCATCCGCGCCGGCATACCCGCCGTCTACCTCGACGGCGGCGTGGTCGGCCTGCGCGGCGGCGCCGATCCCAAGGCGGCGATGCGGGCGTTCCTGCGCAACTGCTATCACCAGCCCTGCGACGACGTGTCCCAGCCGATCCAGTACGGCGATGCGGCGCAGATGGCCAAGCTCAATGCCCGCATCGGCAGGCTGGTCGGCGACGAGGCCGCAAGGCCGCGCTGGAACGACGGGGATTTCTTCGGCGAGACATTCGCGCCGGGGTTCTCCGCGCCATGATTCAGTGGCCCCGGGCGTGCGCGCCGCCGCACGACCTGCGACGAACTCACAGCGGGTAAGATCAGGCCATGAACAATCTGCCGCGCAAGGTCGAGAACCTCCAGACCGACAAGGGCTCGGTACCGGTGTATGCCACCGGCATCGTCGAGCAGCCCTGGGACGATTACAGCAGCAGCGACCACGACGTGTGGCGGCAGCTCTACGAGCGCCAGCGCGAGGTGCTGGTCGGACGGGCCAGCGACGCCTTCCTGCAGGCGCAGGACGCGATGGGCATGACGCCGGACCGGATACCCAGGTTCAGCGACCTTAACGCGGTCATGGGCGACGCCACCGGCTGGGAAATCATCGGCGTGGAGGGCCTGCTGCCGGAGCTGGATTTCTTCGACCATCTCGCCAACCGACGCTTTCCGGTCACCTGGTGGATCCGCAAGCCCGAGCAGATCGACTACATCAGCGAACCGGACCTGTTCCACGACCTGTTCGGCCACGTGCCGCTTCTGATCAACCCGGTGTTCGCCGAGTACATGCAGGCCTACGGCAGCGGTGGGGTCAAGGCGCATGCGATCGGCCCCGACGCACTGCAGAATCTCACCCGGCTGTACTGGTACACGGTCGAGTTCGGCCTGATCCGCCAGGCCGAGGGCTTGCGCATCTACGGCAGCGGCATCGTCTCGTCGAAGGGCGAATCGATCCACAGCCTCGAGTCGCCGGCGCCCAACCGGGTCGCGTTCGATCTGGAGCGGATCATGCGCACGCGCTACCGCATCGACACCTACCAGAAGACCTATTTCGTGATCGACAGCTTCGAGCAGCTGATGGAAGCCACCGAACCGGACTTCACCCCGATCTACGAGCGGCTTGCGCAAGTCGAGTCGGTGCCGGCCGGAACCGTGCTGCCCGACGACGAGGTGCTGCATCGCGGCACCGGCGAGGGCTGGAGCAACGACGGCGACGTCTGATCGCCCCCGTCCGCGCTGCAGCCGCGGGCACCATCCCGCGGCGCATTGCCGCCGATAATGCGCGACCGCCCCAGTCAGGTGGCGCCCACGCGCCGCGAGTGCCGATGACGATTTCCGCAGAGCTTCCCGATTACCCGTTCACCGCCAACCGCTTCCAGGTGCGACCGGGAATCGCGATGAGCTACCTGGACGAAGGCCCGCGCGACGGCGAGATCGTGCTGATGCTGCACGGCAATCCGTCGTGGAGCTACTACTGGCGCAAGCTGGTGCTCGGGCTGCGCGATCCGTCTTCGGGTAAGGCCTATCGCTGCATCGTGCCCGATCACGTCGGCATGGGCCTGTCGGACAAGCCCGACGATGCCGCCTCCGCGCAGCCGCGCTACGACTACACGCTGCAGTCGCGGGTCGACGACCTGGAGGCGCTGCTGGCGCACCTGGGCATCGCGGGGCCGATCACCCTGGCGGTGCACGACTGGGGCGGGGCGATCGGCTTCGGCTGGGGGCTGCGGCACTTCGCGCAGATCCGCCGGCTGGTGATCCTCAATACCGCGGCGTTTGCGTTGCCGCCGGGCAAGCCGCTGCCGCGGCGGCTGCGGCTCGGGCGCGACTCGGCGATCGGCACCGGCCTGATCCGCGGCATCAACGCCTTCGCCGCCGGTGCCACGCGCATGGGCGTGGTCCGGCCGATGCCGCCGCAGGTGCGACGCGCCTACGAAGCGCCGTACGACTCCTGGCGCAACCGCATCGCGACCTCGCGCTTCGTGCAGGACATCCCGCTGGGCCCCGGCGACCTGGCATGGCCGCTGGTCGAGGCGATCGGCAGGAAGCTGCCCGAGTACGCCGACCGCCCGGCGTTCATCGGCTGGGGCCTGCGCGACTTCGTGTTCGACCGGCATTTCCTCCAGGGCTTCACCCAGGCGCTGCCCGCCGCGCAGGTCCATGCATTCGGCGATGCCGGCCACTACGTGCTCGAGGACACGGCCGACGAGCTGGTGCCGGCGATCCGGCGTTTCCTCGATGCGCAGCCGATGTCGGCCTGACGGGCGCCGCATCGCGAGCGCCGCCGCATGAACACGCCGCCCGACGCTTCCGGCAAGGAGGAAAGCTGCAACATCGCGGCAGCGCTGCCGCGGCTGGCCGCCGAGCATCCCGAGCGCATCGCGATGCGCTGCCCCGGTTCGCGCGGCCGCGACGGGCTGGCCCGTTACGACGTCGAGCTGACCTACGCCGCGCTGGACGCGCGCAGCGACGCGATCGCAGCCGGCCTGGCGCGCCACGGCGTCGCGCGCGGCACCCGCACCGTGGTGATGATCCGGCCCGGGCCGGACTTCTTCCTGCTGATGTTCGCGTTGTTCAAGGCCGGTGCGGTGCCGGTGCTGGTCGATCCGGGCATCGACAGGCGCGCGCTGAAGCAGTGCCTGGATGAAGCGCAGCCGCAGGCATTCGTCGGTATTGCGCTGGCGCACGTGGCGCGCGTGCTGCTCGGCTGGGCGCGGTCGGCGCAGGTGCGGATCAGCACCGGAAGCCGCGCATTGCTCAGCGACGCCACGCTGGCGCAGGTCGAACGCGACGGCGCAGGCGCGCCCCCGCAACTGGCGGCGACCGCACCCGACGACGTTGCCGCGATCCTGTTCACCAGCGGCTCCACCGGCGTGCCCAAGGGCGTGGTCTACCGGCACCGCCACCTGCACGCGCAGGTCGCGATGCTGGGCGCCGCGTTCGGCATTCGACCCGGCGGGGTCGACCTGCCGACGTTCCCGCCGTTCGCGCTGTTCGATCCCGCGCTGGGCCTGACCTCGGTGCTCCCGGACATGGACCCGACGCGCCCCGCCGACGCCGACCCGCGCAAACTGATCGATGCGATCGCGCGCTTCGGCGTCGACCAACTGTTCGGGTCCCCGGCGCTGATGGCGGTGCTGGCCGCGCACGGCGCGCCGCTGCCGACCCTGATGCGGGTGACCTCGGCCGGCGCGCCGGTGCCGGCCGAGGTGGTCGCGCGCATGCGCGAGCTGCTGCCTGCGCAGGCGCAGTTCTGGACCCCGTACGGCGCGACCGAATGCCTGCCCGTGGCGGTGATCGAAGGCCGCGAACTGCAGTCCACGCGCGAGGCGAGCGAGCGCGGTGCCGGCACCTGCGTCGGCCGCGCGGTCGCGCCCAACGAGGTGCGCATCATCGGCATCAGCGATCAGGCCATCGGAGCCTGGGCGGATGCGCTGCTGGTCGGACCGGGCGAGATCGGCGAGATCACGGTCGCCGGACCGAGCGCGACCGACAGCTACTACAACCGCCCGGCCGCAACCGCGGTGGCGAAGATCCGCGAGCGCCGCGACGACGGCACCGAGCGCGTGGTCCACCGCATGGGCGACCTGGGCTACTTCGACGAACACGGCCGCCTGTGGTTCTGCGGCCGCAAGTCGCACCGCGTCCAGACTGCCGCCGGCCCGCTGTACACCGAGCAGGTCGAACCGGTCTTCAACGTGCATCCGCAGGTGCGCCGCACGGGGCTGGTCGGGATCGGCGCCGCCGGCACGCAGCAGCCGCTGCTGTGCGTGGAACTGGCGCCGGGTGTCGGCGCCGCGCAGTGGCCGCGGATCGAACCCGAACTGCGCGGGCTCGCGCAGACGCAAGCGCACACGACGCGGATCGAGCGCTTCCTGCGCCACCCCGGATTCCCCGTCGACATCCGCCACAACGCCAAGATCGGCCGTGAGAAGCTGGCATCGTGGGCCCGAGGCAGGACCGGTCGCTGAGCCAACCGGGAGCGACCGGTTCGCACGACAAACCCGAAAACCGCACTTTCCTCCAGACGTCTTGTTTTCTTTCTTTGGCGCTCCCTTTGCGCCCTTGGCGTCCTTCGCGGACCAAAACCCGTTCCCCCGAGGCAGCGCATGAAGATCCTGGTAACCGGCGGCGGTGGATTTCTCGGGCAGGCGTTATGCCGTGGCCTGGTCGCGCGCGGCCACGAGGTGGTCAGTTTCAATCGCGGTCGCTACGACGCGCTCGACCGGCTCGGCGTCGCCCAGGTGCAGGGCGACCTGGCCTCGCGCGAGGCGGTGATCGGCGCCGCCTCGGGCTGCGCGGCGATTTTCCACAACGCGGCCAAGGCCGGGGCGTGGGGCGCGTACGAGGAGTACCACCGCGCGAACGTGGTCGGGACCGACAACGTGATCGCCGCATGCCTTGCCCACGGCATCGGGCGGCTGGTGTACACCTCCACGCCGAGCGTCACCCACCGCGCGACCCATCCGGTCGAGGGCGGCACCGCCGACAGCGTGCCGTACGGCGAAGGCTTCAAGGCGCCGTACGCGGCCACCAAGAAGATCGCCGAGCAGGCCGTGCTCGCGGCCAACGGCAGCACGCTTGCGGTGGTCGCGTTGCGGCCGCGGCTGATCTGGGGCGTGGGCGACAACCAGTTGTTGCCGCGCCTGGTCGAGCGCGCCAAAGCCGGGCGCATGCGCCTTGTCGGCGACGGCGAGAACCTCATGGACTCGACCTACATCGACAACGCCGCGCAGGCGCATCTGGATGCGTTCGAGCATCTTGCGCCGGGATCGGCGTGTGCGGGCCGCGCCTATTTCATCAGCAACGGCGAGCCGCGCAGCGCACGCGAGACGATCAACGGGCTGCTTGCGGCGGCCGGCGCGCCCCCGGTCACCAGGACCGTTCCTTTTCCGCTCGCCTACGCGGCCGGCGCGCTGTGCGAAGGCCTGTGGAACGCGTTGCCGCTGCGAGGCGAACCGCCGATGACGCGGTTCCTGGCCGAGCAACTGGCGACCACGCACTGGTACGACATGGCCCCGGCGAAACGCGATTTCGGCTACGTGCCGGCGGTGTCGGTCGACGAAGGACTGGCGCGCCTGCGCCGCGCCCGCCGGGCCGCCTGATCGCTGGGCCCTGGCGCCTGCACCGACCCGGAACGGCCGCCCGCTAGAATGCCCCGATGACCGATCCCCGCAGCCCGCTGGATTCCCTCAAGCCGCTGGCCGGACGCGCGCTGGAGGCCGCGCTCAATCGCGCGCTGGCACTGGATCCCGATACCCGCGAAGGGCTGCGGGCCCTGGATGGCCGCCGCGTGGCTCTGTACGTGGCGGCGCCGCCGCTGGCATTGCAGGTGCGCGTGCAGGGCGAGCGCCTGCAGGTCGGCCCGGTCGACAGCGAACTGGCGCCGGACCTGGCGGTGCGCAGCACCCTGGGCGCGCTGCTGTCGCAGCTGCCGGCGATGATGGGCCTGGCGCGCGATGCCGAGGCCGCGCCGGTGGGCCGCTTGCGGATCGACGGCGATGCCGAGCTTGCCCAGCGCCTGCAGCGCCTGGCCGGTCGATTCGATCCCGACTGGCAGCAGCCGTTCGCGGCGGTCTTCGGCGACGTGATCGGCGTCCAGGTGGCCAACGCGATCGCCGCCGCTCTGCGCACCGCACGCGATGCCGCAGGCGAGTTCGCGGGCACTGCCGCCGAGTACCTGACCGAGGAATCGCGCGACGTGGTGCCGCGCGACGAGTTGAACGCCTTCAACGACGACGTCGACACCCTGCGCGACGATGTCGAACGCACCGCGGCGCGGATCGCGCGATTGAGTGTGCGCCGTGACGACGGCAGCGGGGACCGCGCGTGAGGCCGCTGGCATGAAGTCCGCCCTGCGCGCCTGGCGCATCGGCCGGGTACTGTTGCGCTACCGCCTCGACGATCTGCTCGCCGGCACCGCGATGGAGCCCTGGCTGAAGCTTGCGCGCCCGTTCGTGCCGCGCGCGTCCAGCGAGATCGCGGCGATGACCCCGGGCGCGCGCCTGCGCCTGGCGCTGCAGGAACTGGGGCCGATATTCGTCAAGTTCGGGCAGATCCTCTCGACCCGGCGCGACCTCGTGCCGGCCGATGTCGCCGACGAGCTGGCGCAACTGCAGGATCGCGTCGCGCCCTTCGACGGCCAGGTCGCGCGCGCGATCATCGAGCGTGCGCTGGAGCGGCCGATCAGCCTCGCCTTCGCCTCGTTCGAGACCGTCCCGCTGGCCTCGGCCTCGATTGCCCAGGTGCACGCGGCGACCCTGCCGCCCGTCGCGGGCGCCGCGCCGCGCGAGGTCGTGGTCAAGGTGTTGCGCCCCGACGTGGAGCAGCAGATCCAGAGCGACATCGCGCTGCTGAAGGTCATCGCCGGCGTGGTCGACCGCACCCATCCCAAGGCCGAGAAGATCCGCCCGCGCGAGATCGTCAGCCAGATCGAAAATACGCTCGCGGCCGAGCTGGACCTGCAGCGGGAGGGCGCCAACGCCAGCGTGCTGCGCCGCTTCTGGCTCGACAGCGACGACCTCTACGTGCCCGAGGTCATCTGGTCGCACAGCGCCGACCGTGCGCTCACCCTGGAACGCGTGCGCGGCATTCCGTCCGACGACATCGCCGCGCTCGACGAGGCCGGCATCGATCGCCGCGCGCTCGCCGCCAAGGGCGTGCGGGTGTTCTACACCCAGGTGTTCCGCGACAACTTCTTCCATGCCGATGCGCACGCCGGCAACATCTGGGTCGACATCGACCCGACGAGGCGCGCGAACCCGCGTTTCATCGCGCTGGACTTCGGGATCATGGGCCAGCTGTCGGACGTGGACCAGTACTACCTCGCCGAGAACTTCATGGCGATCTTCAACCGCGACTACCGCCGCATCGCCGAGCTGCACGTGCGCGCCGGCTGGATGCCCTCGCACATCCGCATCGACGAACTGGAGGCGGCGACGCGCTCGGTGTGCGAGCCGTACTTCACCCGGCCGCTGGCGGAGATCTCGCTGGCCGAGGTGCTGGTGAAGCTGTTCCGCACCGCGCAGCGCTACGAACTGACCCTGCAGCCGCAGCTGATCCTGCTGCAGAAGACCCTGCTCAACATCGAGGGCGTCGGCCGGCTGCTCGATCCGAAGCTCGACATCTGGGCGGTCGCGCGCCCGGTGCTGCAACGCATCCTCGTCGAGCGTTACAGCCCGCAGCGCTTGCGCAACGAGTTCCGCAAGCGCCTGCCCGAGCTGATCACCCAGGCCCCGGAAATGCCGCGCCTGCTGCACGCATGGCTGAGCCAGCAGGTCGAGGGCCGGCACGAGATCCGGATGCGCTCGCGCGACCTGGCCGAGCTCACGCGCGCGGTCCACGGCGCGCAACGACGCACCGTCGCCGCGATCCTCGGCACCGGCCTGCTGATCGCCGCGGCGCTGATGTACAGCCTGGAAGCCGGCGGCCCGCGGCTGTGGTCGATCCCGGCCGCAGCCTGGATCGCGGGGCTGGGTGGCGTCTGGGCGTTGCTGGCGTCGTGGCCACGCGCGAGACGCTAGCGCCGGCCAGAGCGGCCGCTCGCTTGGGGATGAGCGACACACCGAACCCTCACCCCCGGCCCCTCTCCCGGTGGGAGAGGGGAGCAGAGCGGACGGCCCGCCACTCCTGCATTGGTCCGTACCCGGGTTCAAAGCCCCTCTCCCATCGGGAGAGGGGTTGGGGTGAGGGTTCGGAGCATCGCGTCGGTGAGACGCGCCTCGGCTTCGATCGAGCGGGTGCGGCCTGGAGCTCGGGGATCAGCGACACATCGGCCCCTCACCCCCGGCCCCTCTCCCGATGGGAGAGGGGAGCAAAGCGGGGCGTCCAGCAACGTGTACCGCTCGGGGGCCCGGGATTCAAAGCCCCTCTCCCATCGGGAGAGGGGTTGGGGTGAGGGTTCGGAGCATCGGGGTCGGCAACAACGCACCTCGGCTTCGATCGAGCGGGTGCGGCCTGGAGCTTGGGGATCAGCGACACATCGACCCCTCACCCCCGGCCCCCTCTCCCGGTGGGAGAGGGGAGCAAGGCGGGGCGTCCACGAACCC
>JALYOG010000066.1 GCA_030856985.1 Pseudomonadota bacterium
GGACTGGATCGCGCTCGTGCATGGCGGGGAGTCCGGGCGTGGCGCGGCGATGCCGCTGCAGCGGATCGACCTCACCGCGGGGCAGCTGCGCCTGCTCGGTGGCAGCTTCGCCGATACCCGGCTGCTGGTGCTGCCGGCCGCCGCGGGAGCGACCTCGGTACGGGTCGAGGGGCGCTCGCTGGCGGGGGCGCTTACCGTGCCAGGCGAGAGGACTGCGCCGGTCGTCGGGCGCTTCGAGCGCGTGCATTGGCGCTCTTCCAGACCCAATCCTGCGGCAGGTCGGGGCGCAGCCGCGGCCGCGGCGCCTGGAACGGGGCCAGACACGCGGGGCGCCTCCGCCGGCAGGAGTGCGGCGCCCGATCCAGCGCGCATTCCCCCGTTGTCCTTCGACGTCCAGGACCTGCGCGTCGGCAAGGCGCACTTGGGCGTCGCCAGCATCCGCACGCAGCCGACCGCAGCCGGCCTGCGCATCCAGCAGTTGCAGACCCGAGCGCCGGGCCATTCGATCGCCCTGAGCGGCTACTGGAACGGCCGCGGCGAGCGCGCGAGCACCCACATCGCGATGGATCTGGACAGCGGCGATTTCGGCGCCCTGCTGGCCGGCCTCGGCCTGGGCGGGCAGCTCGCCGGCGGCAAGGGCAAGCTTCGCTTCGACACGCGGTGGCCGGGTAGTCCCGCCGACTTCGCCGTGGGCGAGCTCGACGGCAGCCTCGTGATCTCGGCACGCGACGGGCGGCTGCTGGAGGTCGAGCCCGGCGCCGGTCGGGTGCTGGGCCTGCTGAGCCTGGCCGAGCTGCCGCGACGGCTGAGCCTGGATTTTCGCGATTTTTTCGACAAGGGCCTGGCTTTCAACCGGCTCGACGGCACCCTGCATTTCTCCGGCGGCAACGCGCGCAGCGACGACCTCCTCATCGACGCCCCGGCCGCCGCCATCAGCATCCGCGGCGTGGCCGACCTGCGCACGCAGCGCTTCAACCAGACGGTGGAAGTGCGGCCCAAATCCGGCAACCTGCTGACCGCGGTCGGCGCGATAGCCGCCGGGCCGGTGGGCGCGGCGATCGGTGCGGCCGCCAACGCGGTCCTGCAGAAGCCGTTGGGTCAGATGGGCACCCGGGTCTACCGCGTCACCGGCCCGTGGAGCGATCCCAAGGTCGAGGTGATCAGCCGCGACCAGGGGCGTGTCCAGGCGGGCGCGGTGCCGACCGCAGGTTGACTCGGCGGTCCCGCGTCCCAAACTTGTCAGATCGGGTCCTGTTCTCGCCGCGCGGCCATTTGCCTGCGCTTCCCGACCTTCTCCGCCACCGGATTGCCCATGACCCTGCCCATCCAACTCGCCGAATCCCGCCTGCTGCTTCCCGCGGGGCTCGACACCGGCAGCCTCGAACGCACCTTCGGCACGCTGCTGGGACCGGGCATCGACTTCGGCGACCTCTACTTCCAGCACACACGGCGGGAGGGCTGGTCGGTCGAGGACGGGATCGTCAAGGACGGCGCGCACTCGATCGAGCAGGGCGTTGGCGTGCGTGCGATCAGCGGGGAAAAGACCGGGTTCGCGTACTCCGACGAGATCAACACCCAGGCGCTGCTGGCCGCGTCGAGTTCCGCCCGGGCCATCGCGCGCGATGGCTCCCTGGTGACCACCCAGTCGCTGATGCGCGGCACCGGGCACAGCCTGTACGGCAGTGAGGATCCGGTCGACTCGCTCGGCAACGAGGAGAAGGTCGAGGAGCTCAGGCGAATCGACAAGCTGGTCCGCGCTGCCGACTCACGCGTCAAGCAGGTGACGGTGAGCCTGTCGGGTGGTGTCGACACGGTGCTGGTGGCGCGCAGCGACGGTGTGCTTGCCGCCGACATCCGGCCGCTGGTGCGCATGAACGTGCAGGTGATCGTCGAGCAGAACGGCCGCCGCGAGAGCGGCTACACCGGCGGCGGCGGGCGCTACGGCTATGCCGAGCTGTTCGCCGACGGAAAACCCGAGCGCTGGGGAAGGGAGGCACTGCGGCAGGCGCTGGTGAACCTCGATGCGGTCGATGCGCCGGCGGGAGTGATGCCGGTGGTACTCGGCAGCGGCTGGCCCGGCGTGCTGCTGCACGAGGCGGTCGGTCACGGCCTGGAGGGCGATTTCAATCGCAAGGGCACCAGCACCTACGCCGGACGCATGGGCCAGCGCGTGGCCTCGCCGGGCGTGACCATCGTCGACGACGGAACCCTGCCGGGACGCCGCGGATCGCTCAACGTGGACGACGAGGGCACGCCGACCAGGTGCACCCCCCTGATCGAGGACGGCGTGCTGGTGGGCTACATGCAGGACACGCTCAACGCGGGCCTGATGGGCATGGCCCCGACCGGGAACGGCCGCCGCGAATCCTTCGCGCATCTGCCGATGCCGCGCATGACCAACACCTACATGCTTGCCGGCGACCACGATCCGGAGGAGATGATCCGCTCGGTGAACAAGGGCCTGTACGCGGTCAACTTCGGCGGCGGCCAGGTCGACATCACCAGCGGAAAGTACGTGTTCTCGGCGACCGAGGCCTACCTGATCGAGGACGGGCGCATCACCGCCCCGGTCAAGGGCGCGACACTGATCGGCAACGGTCCGGAGACGATGCAGAAAGTCCGCATGATCGGCAACGACCTCGCGCTCGACGAAGGCGTGGGCGTGTGCGGCAAGGACGGGCAGAGCGTGCCGGTCGGCGTCGGCCAGCCTTCGTTGCTGATCGACGGGATCACCGTGGGTGGAACGCAGGCGTGAATCGGGTTGTCGGCGATGGCTGCTCGCATCCTTCCAATCGCCCGGGAGCAGGGGTGAAGCCCGCTTTTGCTCCCTCTCCTCCGCTTGCGGGGGAGAGGGCTGGGGTGAGGGGGGCTTTTGGCATTGCTGTTGCCTCGGCGCGAAGAGCCCCCCTCACCCCAACCCTCTCCCCCAACGATGAAGCCGTTGGGGGAGAGGGGGCTGAAATCGCACCTTCTTCCCCGCCTGGAGGGGAGAAGGCGGCGTGCAGCGGTCACTCGTCGGGGTTGTCGTTCCGCGCAGCTTCCGCGTCGACATCTGCGTCATCGCCCGCTTCGTCGCTTGCCTGCAGCATCAGTTCGCGCAGTTCGCGGAACAGCTCGCGATACGCGCGCGGGGGCTTGTTGCGCTTGCGCTCTTCAAGGGTGTTGCGCACCAGCTGCCGCAGCAGCTGCGGGTCCGCATCCGGATGCGCATCGACCAGCTCGGCAAGCGCCGCATCGCCGTCGGCAAGCAGCCGCTCGCGCCAGGCCTCGACGCGGTGCATCGCCGCGATCTCCCGGCGCGAGGCATCGCCCTTCTCGTCGAGTGCGTCGCGGATCGCGTCCAGCGTCTCCTCGTCCTCCCGCCGCACCTGCTTGGCCAGGAACGCCAGCTGGCGTTTGTGGGCGATATGGGAGGTGATCCGCTTGGTCTCGCGGATGTGCGGCAGCAGTTCTTCGGGAACCGGCAGTTTCGACAGCTGGGCCGGCGTGAGTGCGACCAGCTGTTCGCACAGCGCCAGCACCTCCAGCGCGTCGCGCCGGTTCTGGCTGCGGCTCTCGCCACGGAACTCGCCGGTTTCCTCGTCTCTGCCGCGCATCGTGCTGCACCTCGCCAAACCAATTCTGCAAGGATAAGACATTGAACCAGCAAGCCGTCCCCAGCATCGTCGAGATCGGCGACAGCCATGCGCAGCTGGACATGCTCGCGGTGCTCTCGCAGCGCCTGCTTGAGCGCTGCAGGGAAATGGGTGCCGACCAGGCGGAGGTGTCCTGCTCCGAAGAGACCGGGCTGAACGTCAACGTGCGCATGGGCCAGGTCGAGACGGTGGAGTCGCACCGCGACCGCGGCATCGCGGTGACGGTGTATTTCGCCAAGCGCAAGGGCAGCGCCAGCACCGCCGACCTGCAGGAGGGTAGCCTGGATGCCACCGTGGAGCAGGCCTGCGCGATCGCCAGGTTCACCGAGGCCGATGCCGCTGCAGGCCTGGCAGACGCCGAGCTGATGGCCACCGACCTGCGCGAGTTCGACAGCTGGCATCCGTGGGCGATCGAAGCCGACCGTGCGATCGACCTGGCCCTGGCCTGCGAGGCGGCGGGCCGCGAATCCGACGCGCGGGTGGAGAATTCCGATGGCGTGTCGGTCGGCAGCGGCCAGAGCCTGGGCGTGTACGCCAACTCGCACGGCTTCGTCGGCCGTCATCGCAGCACCCAGCACAGCCTGGGCTGCGCACTGATCGCCGGCCGCGGCGAGCAGATGCAGCGCGATGGCTGGTACAGCATCGCGCTGGCGGCGGACCAGCTCGAATCGGCCACCACGATCGGGCGCAAGGCCGCCGAGCGGGCGGTGTCGCGGCTGGCGCCGCGGCAGATCGCCACCGGCCACTACCCGGTGCTGTACTCGGCCGAGGTGGCGCGGTCGCTGGTGGGCCACCTGCTCGGGGCGGTCTCCGGTGGCGCCCTGTACCGCCGTGCCAGTTTCCTTGTCGACAGCATCGGCACGCAGTTGTTCCCGGAATGGTTCTCGCTCCTGGAACAGCCGTTCCTGGCGCGCGGCCTGCGCTCTTCTTCGTACGATGCCGAAGGCGTGGCCACGCGCGAGTCGGCGCTGGTGAGCAGCGGCGTGCTGCAGCGCTACGTGCTGGGCAGCTACTCCGCGCGCCGGCTCGGGCTGGAGACCACCGGCAATGCAGGGGGAGTGCACAACCTGCAGACGGCGGCCAACGCCGGCGACCTGGACGCGATGCTGAAGGGCATGGATCGCGGCTTGCTCGTCACCGAGCTGATGGGCCAGGGCGTGAACGCGATCACCGGGGATTATTCGCGCGGCGCGGCGGGCTTCTGGGTAGAAGACGGGCAGATCCGGTATCCGGTGGATGGCATCACGGTCGCCGGAAACCTCCGCGACATGTTCATGGCGATCGAGGCCGTCGGCAGCGATGTCGACGAGCGTTCCCACGTGCGGACCGGCTCGATCCTGGTCGGCAGGATGATGGTCGCCGGCGAAGGGTGACCATCGGCGGTTGACCCCGGGCCGCAAGCGGACGAGGCTGGACACTGGGTTTTTCGAGCGGAGCATTGCCATGAGCGAGTACAACGAGCCCTCAAACCCGCAGCCGCCGCTGCGCGCGCCCGACGAAGCGGCGTCCGGCAGCCCTGGTACGGAAGAGCGTCAGTGGGCGATGTTCGCGCATCTCTCGGCGCTGATCGGCGGCATCGTGACCACCGGCTGGGGCTGTTTCATCGGGCCGCTGGTGATCTGGATGGTCAAGAAGGACACCATGCCGTTCGTCGATGACCAGGCCAAGGAAGCGCTGAACTTCAACATCACAGTGGGAATCATCTTCCTGGCGCTGCTGCTGATGTCGATCATGACGCTCGGCGTCGGCCTGCTCCTGGCGATCCCCGCGTGGATCATCGTCGGCATCGCCTGGCTGGTCTTCACGATCATCGCCGCGATCAAGGCCAACGAAGGCGTCGCCTACCGCTACCCGCTGACGCTGCGGCTGATCAAGTAAGGCGCCACGGCATCGGTTCCGGTCGGGCCGGAACCGATTGCCCGTTCAGTTGCGCCGCTGGATCGCGTAGTCGCCCAGCGCCGACAACGCCGCCGTACCCGGTCCCAACGGCTCCAGCGCGGCTCGCATGCTCCGGCCCAGTTCGTCCAGCCGCATGCGCGAGGCGTCCAGCCCCAGCAGTGCGGGGAAGGTGGCCTTGGCCTGGCTGGCGTCCTTGCCCGCGGTCTTGCCCAGGGTCGCGCTGTCGCTCTCGACATCCAGGATGTCGTCGCGCACCTGGAACGCCAGGCCCAGGGCCGCTGCGAACCGGTCCAGTTGCGCGAGCTGGTCGGGCCGCGCGCCGCCGCACAGCCCGCCCATGCGCACGGCCGCCCGGATCAGCGCACCGGTCTTCATCGCGTGCAGCCGCTCCAGCTCCACGATCGAAAGCGGCGCCGCGCCCGTGGCTGCCAGGTCGAGCGCCTGACCGCCGCACATGCCTGCTGCGCCGGATGCCGAAGCAAGGGTGCGCAACAGCTCCACGCTCACGGCGTCGTCGCCAGGGGTTTCGGCCAGGACGCCGAAGGCCAGCGACTGCAGTGCGTCGCCGGCGAGGATCGCGGTGGCTTCGTCGAATGCGGTGTGCACGGTCGGCTGGCCACGACGCAGGGCGTCGTCGTCCATCGACGGCAGGTCGTCGTGCACCAGCGA
>JALYOG010000085.1 GCA_030856985.1 Pseudomonadota bacterium
TGCGGGTTTCGCCGCCGGCTTTTTCGCGGCGGGCTTCTTCACCACGGGCTTCTTCGTGGGAGGTGCCTGCTTCGGCGGCGGATGATGCATTTTCGAATGGTCGACCTCCTGGGCCGCACACGGTGCAGCGAGAAGGACCAGCACGATCGCCGCCGCGAGGCAGCGCGCCTGGAGAACGCTGACCGCCGTCATTCCTCCACCCTCACTTCGCGCATCATCCCGGCTTCCATGTGGTACAGCAGGTGGCAGTGGTAGGCCCAGCGGCCGAGCGCGTCTGCGCGCACGCGGTAGCTGCGCCTGCTGCCCGGGGGCATGTCGACGGTGTGCTTGCGCACCATGAAATTGCCGTGCTCGTCCTCCAGGTCGCTCCACATGCCGTGCAGGTGGATCGGGTGGGTCATCATCGTGTCGTTGACCAGCACGATGCGCATGCGTTCGCCGTAGTTGAGCCGCAGCGGCTCGGCGCTGGAGAACTTCAGCCCGTCGAACGACCACGCGAACTTTTCCATGTGCCCGGTGAGGTGCAGTTCGATCTCGCGCCCGGGATCGCGCCCGTCCGGATCTGCGAACGTGCTGCGAAGGTCGGCATAGGCCAGGGACCGCCGCCCGTTCTCACGCAGGCCGATGCCGGGATCGGCGAGCTTCGGCACCGGCGCCATGGTCTGCATGTCCACCAGCGGATTGCCCTGCTCGCTCGGCGGGTGCGCCTGCATGCCGTGCGTTGCGCCGGGTTCCGGCGCGCTCGGCGCACCGTGTCCCGAATGGTCGGAATGGTCCATCCCGGGCATGGCGCCAGCCGCGTCTGGCGGCGCGCTTCCATGTCCGGCATGCATCCCGCCATGACCCATGTCGTCCATCGTCAGGATCGGCCGCGGATCCACCGCCGGCACCGGCGCGCGCAGGCCGTCTCGCACCGCCAGCGTGCCGCTGACGTAGCCGGTGCGACCCATGTCCTGGGCAAAGATCGTGTAGGCGTCCTGGCCGCTGGGCTGCACAATGACGTCGAACGTCTCGGCTGCCGCGACGCGGAACTCATCGACCGTGACCGGCTCCACCGGCTGCCCGTCGGCCGCCACGACCGTCATCTTCAGGCCCGGTATGCGCACGTCGAAGTGAGTCATCGAGGAGCCGTTGATCACGCGCAGGCGCACCTTTTCGCCACTGCGGAACAGCCCGGTCCAGTTCGACAGCGAGGTTTCACCGTTCATCAGATAGGTGTAGGTGTTCGCGTTGACGTCCGAGATGTCGGTGGGCGTCATCCGCATCCTGCCCCACATGGCGCGATCCTCGATCGCTTCCTGCATCCCGTGCCTGTGCGCGTCGCGGAGAAAATCGGCGAGCGTCAGCTTGTAGGTGTTGTCGAACTCGGACATCTTCTTCAGGCGCGCGAACAGCGCGCGCCCGTCGAGGTCGGTCCAGTCCGACAGCAGCAGCACGTAGTCGCGGTCCACCGCGTAACGCTCCGGCCCGACCGGGTCGATGATGATCGCGCCGTACAGCCCCGATTGCTCCTGGAACGCGGAGTGGCTGTGATACCAGTAGGTCCCGGACTGCTGGATCCGGAACTGATACCGGTAGGTCTCGCCACGGGCGATGCCGTTGAAACTGATGCCAGGCACGCCGTCCATGTTGGCCGGCAGCAGCAGTCCGTGCCAATGGATCGACGTGTCGTGGCCGTGGATGGACCCGAGCGTCATCTGGTTGGACACCCGCAGCGTGACAGTATCGCCCTCGCGCCAGCGCAACACCGGCGCGGGCAGCGACCCATTGACGGTCACCGCCGTGCTCGTGCGCCCGGTGATATTCATCGGCGTTTCGCCGATGACCAGGTCGAATTCGGAACCCGACAGCACCACCGGGTCGCCGGGCGACTTCAGCGCCCAGACGGGCCTGGGCCAAGCGCCCAGTCCGGTGACGGCGCCCGCTGTTGCAAGTCCCTGCACGAAGCGCCGCCGCGACGGCGCAGGCAATACGTCCGAATGGACGCGTGTATCCGATGACATGAGCTACCCCGTACCTTGAACTGACGCGCGAAGCAGCCGGCGACGCGCCGTGCTGCGGTCCAATTTCCAGGCAGGTCAGACGATGGGAGGTCGAAGCAGGTGCGGCAACGGCGCAGACAGGTGCGAGACCGCATCGAAGGCCGGCCGGTGCTCCGCAGCCCGAATTGCGGCCACCCCGCCCGTACCGGACGTAACCGCCGACGAGGACGCCACGCAATCGCCGCATGCAGAGGCAAGGCAGCAGTCGTGCGGCGTGGACGCATCGGGCAGCGCGGCGCCGGTCGCGGCGGTGGACATCGCCGCCGCGGCGACCGCGTGCCGGCTGTGAGCAGCTCCTGCCGGGTCGTCGTTGCCGCCGTGGCAGTCGTCATCGGGCGAGGCGGCGGCATCGCCGCTCGGCGAAACCGCCGGAACGTGGTGATGCCCGCCCTCGGCGATGTACCCGGCCGACGCCGCAACCTGCCCGTTGATCATCAGACCCAGGACGAGAAACAGTCGCAGCAGTACGGACAGGATCGGCACCGCGTCAGCTTAACGCGGACCGGGCGTCAGAGGGTAGATCCCGACTGACGCGGGGAAGTCGGGTGCCGTTCCCGCCGCGTCGTCGGCGAGTGCCACCGGCCACCCGCCCTCATTGGCTACTTCGCAGCCTGATCACTGCTGATGCTGGTGATCGTGCCTTCCATGGCGCCCGTGCGGGTGAGCTGGAAGGTGACCTGCTCGCGGGCGCTGACGCCGCTGAGGTCGACGCCCGGCGCGGCGAAGGTCATCGTCATCGGCGGCCACTCGTAGGCCTCGATCGCTTCGTGGGCGATCGTCAAGGTCCCGGCATTGACATCGACCTCTTCGACCACGCCGCGGGCCTGCACGGACTCGCCTTCCGCCTCGCCGGTGGCCGGCAACAGCACGTCTGGGGACGTGGCGGGTGCCTGCGCCTGCGGCGCCGCGGCGACCTCCGCATCGGCTGCGGGGGGCTGGTCTTGCGGGGTGCATGCAGCCGCAAAGCCCAGGGCGAAAATCAGGATGGGAGCTTTCATGGCGGTTCCTTGTTCAACGGAACCCGAAACACTAACCGCAACGCTGGACGCGGCTGTGAAAACGCGGAAGCATCGCGTCATGGCTCCGCGTCAGGCCAGGCCGCGCTGGTCGGCGATCACGCGCAGCTCATGGTCCGAGAGGATCTGCAGCTTGCTGTAGATATTGCTGCGATGGCCGTAGACCGTCTTCATGTGGGCGCCGACGGACGCCGACGTCCCGATCGAGTGCCCACGCGCGATCAGCGGGAACACCTGGGCTTCGCGCGAAGTCAGCTCCGGCAGAAGTGCTGGTCGCCGAACTGGCCGCAGCGTTGAAGCGGCGTAGGTCCCGGCCGAGGTAAACCTCGCCTTTTTCCGCCAACCGCATCGCGACCCTGCATCGTTCCCCTGGCCTGGGAATAGCCACTTGGGAACGGACGCTGATCGACCGCGGCACGCTTCCGGACGCCCCAATCCGGCTGCGAACGCAAGGAAATGTTTACGAAGCTGAAGCAGATGTTCTCCCATCGGCAGTCCGCTTTCGCGCCGGCTCTACGTTCCTATAACTATTGTCCAGCATCACACCCACTACCATCGAGCGGCATCCCGGGCCTTACATCCCGGCCTCAGAGGAGAGCTCCAACGTGGCAAACAGCTACTCAGAATCCGAGAAGGATTTCGCGCGACAGGTGTTCGTGGACTTCGACGACGAAGTGAGCCATTGGCGCGAGAACTATTCCGCGTCGCGGTTCTATCGGGAGGGTCTCGACTTCCGCGACTTCGAACCATCCGTCAGATTGGGAATCAATGCCTTCCTTCGCAGCCAGGGGCGCAGCTTCAACGAGGTGAAGGTGCAATTGGCCGACTCCTACGAGCGTACCCGCGGCATCACCCCGCTGGACTGGTCGGAGGCGAGCATCGCCGCCGAAGCCGCGTGGAACCGGATGGACGAGAGACTGGCGAGCAGGATGAGCTCCAATACCGCCCGCGAGCTTCGTCCGCCGCTGCCGAGCAGCACACGCCCGGCGCGCAGCTCGGCGAAACGGCGGCCAGCGACTCCGACGCAGTGACGATGCACCTGCCGCGCCCGCCCCGAACCGCCGGGAGCCGCAAGCGTCCCTCAGCGCCGGGTGGCGGCTCCGGCAGCGCTCACGAGCCGCTGCCCGGCGGCTCCGACGGCAGCGCGGAACCCGGGCGAAAGCAGCACCAGAGCGATGTCCAGGACGAATCGCTGGAAGAGACCTTCCCCGCCAGCGACCCCGTCTCGCCCTTCATCCCGTCCCCAACCCGCGATTGAAGCTGCGGGCGCGAGCGGCTGGAAAACTTGCCGTTCCGCCTTGCAGTCGCCGCAGATCGATGCAGGCCAGCGAGCCTCAGCCCGAGCGGGCCAGCGGCTAGGCGGTGTCCCCACCGGCCGGCATGACCGGAAGCCGGACCGAGAATCTGGCGTGGCCGGACGGCGTCACCACGGCCGACACCTCGCCGCCGTGCGCCTCGGCGATGGCATGCGCGATCAGCAATCGCAGGCCCAGGCCCTCGTCGAACGGGGCGGGCTCCGGCGACGTGAACAAGCCGTCGAACGAGCCCGGAAACGACTGCCCCGATGCCGGGCGTTGGGGATCCTTGTCGAACGACTCGACCACCATCAACATTCCGTCGTCGTCCAGCGAGCCACGGAAGCAAACGTCGGCGTCGCCCGCGCGTTCGCGCATGTAGGCGACCAGCGTGCCGAGCATCTGCACGAGGTGCTGGGTGTCGCCGAACACCTCGACATCGTCGAGTTCGGCGGGCAGCTCCATGGTTCCACCGGTCGCGACCAGGTCCGCACACGCGAGCTCCACCAGCAGCGGTACGTTCACCGCCTCCCTGCGGGTCCCCACGTTGCCACTGCGCGCGCGCATCCAGTCCGCCATCTCCTGCAACATGCTGCCCAGCCGGGTGGCCTGCCGATCGATGATGTCCAGCAGTTCGCGTTGGCGCTGCGCACCGATGTCGTCGCGGCGAAGCAGGTATGCGGCCGTCTGCAGTGGCGAAAGCGGCCCGCGCAGATCGTGCGCCAGGCGCCCCATGAACACCAGTCCCGGATCGTCGGCAGCCGTAGTGGTCTGCGGGGCCTTGGTCGGAACTGGACGTTCCGGTTCAGCTTTCGGTTTGTTCATCATCCACGCATCGGGAGAAAGGGTTGTTGCACAGGCGCCGGATTGCCTCGAGCGCGGGTGGCTTGACCAGGTGCTCGTCGAAGCCCGCCGCCCGCGTCATGCGCCGGTCCTCAGGCTGGCCCCAGCCGGTCACTGCGACGATGGCGATCTCTTCCCCACCGTCGGCTTCGCGCAGCGCGCGCGCAAGGTCGTATCCGCTCATGCCCGGCATGCCGACGTCGAGGAACAGCAGTTCCGGGTGGAAGCGCTCCACTTCGGCTCCCACCTCGTGGGGGTCGTACAGGCACCTCACATCGTGACCGAGCATCTCGACCATCATCGCCAGGGTATCGGCAGCATCGCGGTTGTCGTCCACCACCAGGACGCGCTTGCGCGCGCAGGCGACCGCATCGGTGCTGTCGCCGGTGCCGGTGGACACCGCGGTGCGCGCGTCGAAGGATGGGGCGTTCGGACGTTCCTGCAAGTGGAGTGGCGACTGCAGCGGCAAGGTCACCGTGAACACGCTTCCGCGGCCGCGGCCCTCGCTGCTGACGCTGACGCTGCCCTCGTGCATTTCCGTCAGCCGCCGCACCAGGGTCAAGCCGATTCCCAGGCCGCCCTGTGCGCGGTCCAGTTCGGTGTCCACCTGGGTGAAAAGCTCGAAGATCCCGGCCACCTCGTCGGGCGCGATGCCAATGCCACGATCGCGTACCTGCACCTCGATCTGCTCCGCACCGATCGAGGCGAGCAGTTCGATGCGCCCGTTAGGCTCGGAATACTTGGCGGCGTTATTGAGCAGGTTGGCGAATACCTGCGACAGTCGTGCCTGGTCGGCCATCATCGGCACCGGCTCATCGGGCAGCTCGATCACCAGTTCGTGGTTGCCCTGGAGAATCGATGGCCGCACCGTCTCCACGGCCGACTCGATGATCTCGCGCAGCATGGTCGGCTGCTTCCTGAGCGTCAGCTTTCCCTGGGTGATGCGTGCGACGTCGAGCAGGTCGTCGATCAGGCGCACCAGCAGGGCCAGCTGCCGCTCCATGAGCCCCTGCAGCGGGTCGTCGGCCGCGCCGGACAGGCGGCGGATGCCGAGCGAGTTCTGCAGCGGCGCCAGCGGATTGCGCAACTCGTGGGCCAGCGTGGCCAGGAACTCGTCCTTGCGACGGTCGCCCTCGCGCAGGAGCTGCTCGACGCGCGTGCGCTCGACGATCTGGTCGTGCAGTTCGAGGTTCTGCGCGGCCAGCGCGACGTTGGAACGGCGCAGCGACTCGTTGAGAAGCTCAAGCTCCCTGGCCTGCTCGTCCTGCAGCGCGCGATTGGCCGCTGCCAGCTGCGCATTGGCAAGCTCCAGCTGCCGGCGCTTGCGATGCAACTCGGCCAGCACCACGACCTTGGTGCGGAGGATCTCCGGAATGACCGGGACCATCACGTAGTCGACCGCGCCCAGCTTGTAGCCGCGCAGGCGGTCGAGGTCGGTGACGTTCACCGCGGTCACGAAGATGATCGGCGTGTTCTCGAAACGCGGATGCTGGTGGATCATGCTCGCCGTCTCGAAGCCGTCCATCCCCGGCATGTTGACGTCCAGCAGGATCAGCGCGTACTCGTCCTCCATCAGGCACTTGAGTGCGTCCAGACCGGACCGCGCGTCCACCAGGGTTTCCCCGAGCGGCTCCAGGATCGCGCGATAGGTCAGCAGCCTGCCCGGCTGGTCGTCGACCAGCAGTATCTTGACCGGCACCTCGGGCCGGGCCTCGCCGGCCTGGTTCAACGGTGCAGCCACTGACGCAATACCCCAAGCAGCTGGTCGGTCACCACCGGCTTGGCCATGTAGTCGGAAGCACCGGCCTCCAGGCATTTCTCCCGATCGCCCTTCATCGCCTTGGCGGTGAGCGCAATGATCGGCAGCGAGCGGAAATCGGGGCGGGTGCGGATCGACTGGATCGTCTCGTAGCCGTCCATGCCGGGCATCATGATGTCCATCAGGATCAACGCGATCTCGGGATCCGAATCGACCCTGTCGACAGCGTCCTGCCCGTTGGCGGCCGTGACCACGTCCATGCCATGGCGCTCGAGCACGCTGGAGAGCGCGAAGATGTTGCGCATGTCGTCGTCGACGACGAGCACGCGCTTGTCGCGCAGCGCGTCGTCGGACTCGTGCAGGCTCTGCACCATCCGCTGCTTGGCCGGAGGCAGGTCGGCGATCACCCGGTGCAGGAACAGCGCGGTCTCGTCGAGCAGTCGCTCCGGCGATTCGACGCCCTTGATGACCACGCTCCTTGCGACCTTTCGCAGCCGCTTTTCCTCTTGCGCACTGAGGTCCTTGCCGGTGAAGACCACCACCGGGACATCGCGCAGCGCCGGCTCGGCCTGGATCCTGTCGAGCAGGTCGAAGCCGGTCATGTCCGGCAGCCGCAGGTCGATCACCGCGCAGTCGTAGGCACCGGCGCGCAGCAGGCCGAGCGCGGCCTCGCCATTCTCGACGGTGTCGATGGCGACGTCGTCGTGGTAGATCAGCTCCTGGATGCTCATGCGTTCCTTGGCATCGTCCTCCACCACCAGCAGGCGCTTGACCCGCGGCAGCGTGTAGTCCTTGATCCGCTGCAGCGCGGCGCCGATGCTCTCGGCGTCGGCCGGCTTGGCCAGGTACGCGAAGGCACCACGCTCGATGCTGTGGTGGCGTTCTTCTTCCACGGTGATGATCTGCACCGGGATGTGCCGCGTCGTGGAATCCTGCTTGAGGCGCGCGAGCACGGTCCATCCGAGCATGTCGGGGAGGAATACGTCCAGGGAGATCACGGTCGGCTTGTATTCGCGCACCAGGCGCAGGGCCTCGGCGCCGCGGTGGGCCACCAGCACGCGGAAGCCCTGGGAGCGCGCGAGGTCGCGCAGCACGGTGGCGTAGCGCGGATCGTCCTCGACCAGCAGCAACAGCGGCTCGCCCTCGACCACGATGTTGCGGTCGTCGTCGACGCGCTCGGCGGCAAGCGCGGGTTCGTTGCTCAGGCTGTCGGTGGCACGCATCGCCGCGGCATGCTGGGCCGAACGCGCCTCGTGCGCGCTGTCGGCGCCGGCGTAGGCCAGCGGCAGGTAGAGCGTGAACGTGCTGCCCTTGCCGACGGTGCTCTGCAGGCGCAGTTCGCCCCCGAGCAGCCCCGCCAGCTCGCGGCTGATCGCCAGGCCCAGGCCGGTGCCGCCGTACTTGCGCGAGGTGCCGGCGTCTTCCTGCTGGAATGCCTCGAACACGATGCGCTGCTTCTCGGCGGAAATGCCGATGCCGGTGTCCGACACGTCGAACGCGACCACCGTGGGCGCCGCCTCCAGCACCGCGTGCCCCTTCGACCAGCCCTCCTGGGCCACGCGCGCCGACAGCCGCACGCTGCCCTTTTCGGTGAACTTGAATGCATTCGACAGCAGGTTCTTGAGGATCTGCTGGAGCCGCTTGGGATCGGTGTCCAGTGCCCGACCGAGCTCTTCGGCCATCTCGACCGAGTACTGCAGCTGGCGGCGCTCGGCCTCGTGGCGGAATGCGCGCTCCATGTTCTCGCGCAGGTGCGAGAACACGATTTCCTCGTTTTCGACCGTGACCGTGCCCGACTCGATCTTCGACAGATCGAGGATGTCGCTGATCAGGTGCAGCAGGTCGGTGCCGGCATCGTGGATGGTGCTGGCGAACTCGACCTGGCGCGGGCTCAGGTTGGCGTCGGGATTCTCTGCCAGCTGCTGCCCGAGGATCAGGATCGAATTGAGCGGCGTGCGCAGCTCATGCGACATGTTGGCCAGGAACTCCGACTTGTAGCGCGATGTCAGCGCGAGCTCGGCCGCCTTTTCCTCCAGCGCGCGGCGCGCGTGTTCGATCTGCTGGTTCTTGCGCTCGACCTCGGCTTTCTGTTCGGCCAGCAGCGCCGCCTTGAGCGCGATGTCCTCGTTGGTCTGCTGAAGTTCCTTCTGCTGGTGCTGCAGTTCGCCGGCCAGCTGCTGCGACTGCGACAGCAGCCGCTCGGTGCGCATCGAGGCCTCGATGGTGTTGAGCACCAGGCCGATGCTGCGCGACAGCTGCTCCAGGAACGCCCGCTGCGGAATGCTGAACTCCGACAGCGAAGCCAGTTCGATGACCGCCTTGACTTCGTCCTCGAACAGCACCGGCAGCACGATCACGTTGCGCGGCAGCACGTTGAGCAGGCCCGACTGGATCTGCGCGGTGCCCGGCTCGACGTTGTCGATCACGATCACCCGCGCCTGGGCTGCGCACTGGCCGATCAGGCCCTCGCCGAACTCCAGCGTACGGTTGACCCCCGAGGTCGGCGCGTCGGCGTAGCCGGCGAGCTGGCGCAGGCGCGGTCTATGCCCGTCGCGCTCCAGCTCGACCACGTACATCAGGCCCTGCTGCGCGTTGACCAGGGGGGCCAGTTCGTTCAACAGCATGCGGCCGAGCGTGATCAGGTCGCGCTGGCCCTGCATCATGCCGCTGAACTTGGCCAGGTTGGTCTTGAGCCAGTCCTGCTCGCGGCTGGTCTCCGTCGTCGCGCGCAGGGTGCCGATCATCGCGTTGATGTTGTTCTTGAGGTCGGCGACCTCGCCGCGCACGTCGACGGTGATCGAGCGGGTCAGGTCGCCCTGGGTCACCGCGGTGGCGACCTCGGCGATCGCGCGCACCTGCGTGGTGAGGTTGTCCGCGAGCTGATTCACGTTGGCGGTGAGGTTCTCCCAGATGCCGGCGGTGCCGGGCACCTTGGCCTGTCCGCCGAGGCGGCCCTCGACGCCGACCTCGCGCGCCACCGTGGTGACCTGGTCGGCGAAGATCGCCAGCGTTTCGGTCATGCCATTGATGGTGTCGGCCAGCGCGGCGATCTCGCCCTTGGCCTCCACCGTCAGCTTCTTGTTGAGATCGCCGGTGGCTACCGCCGTCACCACGCGGGCGATGCCGCGCACCTGGGTGGTGAGGTTGGTCGCCATCGAGTTGACGTTGTCGGTGAGATCCTTCCAGGTACCGGCGACGCCGGGCACGGCCGCCTGGCCGCCGAGCTTGCCTTCGGTGCCGACCTCGCGCGCCACGCGCGTGACCTCGGCGGCGAAGCTGTTGAGCTGGTCGACCATCGTGTTGATGGTGTCCTTGAGCTGGGCGATCTCGCCCTGCGCGTCGACGCCGATCTTGCGCGACAGGTCGCCCTTGGCGACCGCGGTGGCGACCTCGGCGATGTTGCGCACCTGGGTGGTCAGATTGGTCGCCATCGAGTTGACGTTGTCGGTGAGGTCCTTCCAGGTACCGGCAACGCCCGGCACGGCCGCCTGGCCGCCGAGCTTGCCCTCGGTACCGACCTCGCGTGCCACGCGGGTCACCTCCGAGGCGAAGCCGTTGAGCTGGTCGACCATCGTGTTGATGGTGTTCTTCAGCTCGAGAATCTCACCCTTGACGTCGACCGTGATCTTCTTCGAGAGGTCGCCGTTGGCCACCGCCGTGGTCACCTCGGCGATGTTGCGGACTTGCCCGGTTAGGTTGCCCGCCATGAAGTTGACGTTGTCGGTCAAATCCTTCCAGGTGCCGGCCACGCCGGGCACCGCCGCCTGGCCGCCCAGCTTGCCTTCGGTGCCGACTTCACGAGCCACGCGGGTCACTTCCGATGCGAAACCGTTAAGCTGGTCGACCATCGTATTGATCGTATTCTTGAGCT
>JALYOG010000113.1 GCA_030856985.1 Pseudomonadota bacterium
GGCCCGCGGAGCACGCGGGCCCTCGGCGGCCGGCGCGGCGGTGGCCGCGCTGCACGTGGAGTAGAGGCGGCCAGCCTGCGTTTGCGAGCGGCCCGGTTCGTCCCGGGCCGGAAGAACCCTGCGTCAGCCGAAGATCTTTCCAAACATCCGCAATCCACCGATCCAGACGCCGATCGCGGTCCCCAGGCTCGTGAGGAAGAAGTTCAGCAGCACCCGCGCGACCCGGTTGCGCCACCAGCCGCGCAGGGTCTGCACGTCGCTGCGCAGCGCCATGAAGTCGGCGTAGGTGGGTTTGCGCAGCCAGGCTTCGGCCAGGGCGCTCAGCGTTCCCGAGGCAAGCGCCGGATGCAGCGGTGTCACCGGCGAGGCCAGAAACGCCACCAGGATGCTCAGCGGATGGCCGCCCGCCAGGGCGCAGCCGATTGCGCCGAGCACGCCGGTCGCGAGCACCCACTGCAGCATCAGCTCCGAACCCACGTCCACGCCGCCCTGCCAGAAACCCCAGGCGAAGCCGCCGAGCACGACCGTCGCCAACGCGATGGTGAACCAGGGGATGTTGCTCTTGGACGGGAGCGACTCCAGGTCCCGCAGTATCTCCTCGGGCGGGGCGGTCTGTTCCCGCAGGTGCCGTGCCAGCCCCTGCAGGTGGCCCGCGCCCACCACCACCAGCACTTCGCGCGCGTCCACGCTGGTCTGTCGCAGCCGCGCGGCCATGTAGCGGTCGCGCTCGGCGATCACCGCCTCGAACAGCTCGGGGCTGTCGCTGGCGAATTCGCGGAAGCTCGACTCCAGCAGGTCGCCCTCCTTGAGCTTCTCGATCTCGTCGTGCGCGACCTCCTCGTCGGCGAACAGGGCGGCCACCAGTCCACCGCCAAGCTTGGCGCGGCCCCAGAACCCGAGGCGGGCCGAGGCGCGCCTGAAAGTCAGGCCGACCTCCCGATCGATCAGGTGCACAGGCAGCCCGCGCTTCGCCGCGTCCACGGCGGCGAGCTTCAGTTCCGCCCCGGGCTCCACGCCCAGCTGCTCGGCGAGCCGCCGCTGGTAGGCCGCCAGAGCGAGATTGGCGGCGAACATCGCGGTGCGCCCGGTCCGGATCACTTCGACGAGGTCGAGTTTTGCCATGGCGTCGGGGTCCGACAGCGCCTGCAGGCGCGGCGCGTCGAGCTCCACCGAGACGGCGTCGAATTGGCCGTGTTCGATCGCCCCGCGCACCGCGTCAACGCTCGCCTGGGAGACGTGCGCGGTCCCCAGGAGGGTGTAGCGCACGCCGTCGCGCTCGACGATGGCGTGCGGCTGCTCGCGCAGGAGCTCGCCGATGGCCGCGGTGCCGTTCATGAGCATCGGGCGGCAGACCGGCAACAAGGAACGTACGGATGGAGACGATCGTGCGGCATGGGCATTCCGGCAGGACGACATTGCCGGATCGGCGCAAGTGTCGTGGATGGGGCAACGCGGCAGCTTAGTCAGTAGCGGCGGGCGCGGCAAACCCGGGGGCGACTCCCCGAGTCCGCATGATCCGAGGTCGCATCCCGAGGCCGCGCCGAGTGGTGCTGCCGATACTCTTCGCCTGGCGGGCGTACCTCCGGTCGTGGCGGTGTTCTGCTCGCTCCGCCGCGCCGCCTATAATTGGCTCATGGCCAAACGCACCGAACACGAACACAGCCACGGCGTCGTGGTGGAACCCGGCAGGCCGGAAATCGCACGTCCGCCGTTGTACTCGGTACTGCTGCTGAACGACGACTACACACCGATGGACTTCGTGGTCGAAGTGCTGATGAGGTTTTTCCCGATGACCCCGGAAAAAGCCACCCAGATCATGCTGCACGTCCACACGCGTGGACGCGGCGTATGCGGTGTGTTCACGCGAGAAGTTGCCGAATCCAAGGTGGCTCAGGTAAACGAGTTTTCCCGCCACCACCAGCACCCCCTCATGTGCACCATGGAGCGGGCCTGAACGGTTGCAATTTCCTGGTCAAGGATGGAACCGGGTGCAGCGCAGCGAAAGTCCCGCGCGGTGTAACGTCGCTGGAAAAGCCGAACGCGAACCCCATCTAGGACCGCATTAAGCACTTGGAGATATCTGCTCATGTTCAGCAAGGATCTCGAATACAGCATCGGCCAGTGCTACAAGCGCGCCCGGGAGGCTCGCCACGAGTACATGACGGTCGAACACCTGCTGCTGGCCCTTCTCGATAACCCTTCGGCGGAAATCGTCCTCAAGGCCTGCGGTGCCGACTTTCCGCGCCTGCGCAGCGACCTTGAACAGGCGATCGCCACCTCGGTGTCGGTGCTTCCCGACGACATCGAACGCGACACCCAGCCGACCCTGGGCTTCCAGCGCGTGCTGCAGCGGGCGGTCTACCACGTCCAGTCCTCGGGACGCAAAGAGGTTACCGGCGCGAACGTGCTGGTGGCGATCTTCGGCGAAAAGGACTCGCATGCTGTCTACTACCTGAACCAGCAGGACATCGCCCGGCTCGACGTCGTGAACTACCTCTCCCACGGCATCGCGCGCCAGGGCGACGACGACGCGTCCTCGCACGAGGAGGGCGAAGCGCGCCAGGTCGATGGCGACGGCAAGGCCGACGCACTCGCCGAGTTCGCGGTCAACCTGAACCAGCTCGCGCGCGACGGCAGGATCGACCCGCTCGTGGGTCGTTCCGACGAGGTCGAGCGGACCATCCAGGTGCTGTGCCGCCGCCGCAAGAACAACCCGCTGTACGTGGGCGAGGCCGGCGTGGGCAAGACTGCGATCGCCGAAGGGCTCGCCAAGCGCATCGTCGATGGCGAAGTGCCTCCGGTGCTCGAGGACGCGACCATCTACGCGCTCGACCTGGGCGCCCTGGTCGCGGGCACCAAGTACCGCGGCGATTTCGAGAAGCGCCTCAAGGCGGTGCTCGCGCAGCTGAAGAAGCTGCCCGACGCAATTCTTTTCATCGACGAGATCCACACGATCATCGGCGCCGGTTCGGCCAGCGGCGGCACCATGGACGCCAGCAACCTGATCAAGCCGGCGCTCTCGTCGGGCGATCTGCGCTGCATCGGCTCGACCACGTTCCATGAGTACCGCGGCATCTTCGAGAAGGACCGGGCGCTCGCGCGGCGGTTCCAGAAGATCGACATCGTCGAGCCGACCGTCGGCGAGGCGGTGGAGATCCTGCACGGCCTCAAGGCGCGCTACGAGATCCACCACGGCGTGACCTACGCCGACGACGCGCTGCAGGCGGCGGTGGACCTGTCGGTCAAGCACATCGGCGACCGTCTGCTGCCGGACAAGGCGATCGACGTGATCGACGAGGCCGGCGCAAGGCAGCGGCTGTTGCCGGTGGAGGGTCGCAAGAGCATGATCGATACCGAGGAGATCGAGATGATCGTGGCCAAGATGGCGCGCATCCCGACCAAGCATGTGTCCGCGTCCGACAAGGACGTGCTGCGTAACCTCGAGCGCAACCTAAAGATGGTCATCTTCGGCCAGGATCCGGCCATCGAGACGCTCACCTCGGCAATCAAGCTGGCGCGCTCGGGCCTGGGCAATCCCGACAAGCCGATCGGCAATTTCCTGTTCGCGGGGCCGACCGGGGTGGGCAAGACCGAGGTCACCAAGCAGCTTGCGCTGCAGCTGGGCATCGAACTGGTGCGCTTCGACATGTCCGAGTACATGGAGCCGCATTCGGTATCGCGCCTGATCGGTGCGCCCCCGGGTTACGTCGGCTTCGACCAGGGCGGGTTGCTGACCGAGAAGATCGTCAAGACGCCGCATTGCGTGCTGCTGCTGGACGAGGTCGAAAAGGCCCATCCCGACATCTTCAACATCCTGTTGCAGGTCATGGACCGCGGGGCGCTGACCGACACCAACGGCCGGGAGGCGAACTTCCGCAACGTGATCCTGGTGATGACCACCAACGCCGGTGCGTCGCTGGCTGCCCGCCGGACGATCGGTTTCACCAAGCAGGATCATTCCACCGACGCGATGGAGGCGATCCGCAAGGGTTTCACCCCGGAGTTCCGCAACCGGCTGGATGCGGTGGTGCAGTTCGAGGCGCTCGCCTTCGAGCACATCCTGCGCGTGGTCGACAAGTTCCTGATCGAGCTGGAGGCCCAGCTGCACGAGAAGGACGTGATCCTTTCGGCGACCCCGAGCGCGCGCGACTGGCTGGCCCAGCACGGGTTCGATCCGTTGATGGGTGCGCGTCCGATGGCGCGCGTCATCCAGGACAAGATCAAGCGGCCGCTGGCGGACGAACTGCTGTTCGGCAAGCTGATGTCCGGTGGTCGCGTGAGCATCGACGTGCGCAAGTCGGAGCTGGTGGTGGAAGCGCACGCGGAGCCGGAAAAGCGCCTCCCTGCGACAGTGGACTAGCCGCGCTGCGCCGCGGCAACAAAAAAGGCGGCCCATCGGCCGCCTTTTTCCTGGTCGGTCACCTCCGTGCCCTGGCACGGCGGCCCGGCCGGGCGCGCAGCCTACTTCATGCGGTAGGTGATGCGACCCTTGGACAGGTCGTAGGGCGTCATCTCCACCTTCACCTTGTCGCCCGTCAGGATGCGGATGTAGTTCTTGCGCATCCGGCCCGAGATGTGGGCGATGATCTCGTGCCCGTTTTCGAGGCGCACACGAAACATGGTGTTCGGAAGTGTTTCCGCCACCGTGCCCTCGAATTCGATCACGTCGTCTTTTGCCATGTGTTTCCTAGAGTTGCGGATCGCTGCCTTGTGCCAGCGATGGGCGTAGCTCGCCCGTCAAGCCGCACATTCTGCCATGGTGCTGGCCGGGGGCGCAAAAAAGCGGTTTCCGCCGCGGCGCGGCGATTCATGTGGCCGCTGCACGGCCTCCCGCCAGGCATCGCGCCGGAAGCTCTCCGAAGCTGGCGCTCCACGAGCCGGCCTGCGCGGGTTGGCGTACCAGTGTGGCTACGGTCTCCAGGAACGTCGCCCGTGGCCACAGTTCGGCTCCGAGGCTCAGCAGGTGCGGGTTTTCCACCTGAGCGTCCAGCAGTGGCCAACCCCATTGCCGCAGTCGCGCCGCCAGGCCCGCCAGCGCCACCTTGGACCCGCCGGAGCGGATCGACACCATGCTTTCGCCGAAGAACATCCGCCCGCAGGCGACCCCGTAGAGGCCGCCGACCAGTTGCCCGCGCTCGAATACCTCGATCGAGTGCGCGTGGCCGAGCCGGTGCAGTTCGATGTACGCCTGCTGCATTTGCGCGGTGATCCAGGTGCCCGGTTG
>JALYOG010000114.1 GCA_030856985.1 Pseudomonadota bacterium
AACTGGCCGTGCGCGCCGCGCGCCTGACCGGACGCGCGAGCGGCCTGAACGATGCGGCGCTGCGCCGCATGCGCGAAGACCTGGTGTTCGACGCCGCGCCGGCGCGACGCGACCTGGGCTACTCGCCGCGTCGCTTCGAGCCGGACGCGGCGATGTTCGATCCGCCTCCCGCCGCAGCCGGCTGACGCACCGGTTCCACCGCCATCGGCACGCCGGGTATGCCAGCCGATGCCATCGGGTCCGGTTCGCGCGTCGCCGCCGCACGCGATTTGGCGATCGCCCGCAGCGCGACGATCAGCACCCCGCCGAGCACCATGATGCCGCCGACGATCAGCCGCGGCCCGGGCCGGTCGCCCCAGAACGCGATCCCCAGCGCGACCGCGAACACCGGCGTCAGCAGCAGCCACGGCGTGACCAGGGCGATGGGGTGGCGTTGCACCAGTACGTAGTACAAGCCATGGCCGAGCAGCGAGGAGATGTACGCCGCGTACGCCACGCCGAACCAGCCGATCCAGCTCGCCTCGCCCAGTCGGGCGAAGGCGCCCGGCTCGAACGCCGCGCTGATCGCCAGCAGCGGCAGGATGCTCACCAGCGCGGTCCAACCCTGCTGGCTGTAAACGTCCAGTCCGCGCAGCGGCTTCATCAGCACGGTGCCGATCGCCAGGAACAGGGCCGAGATCAGCATCAGCACCAGCGAGAGCGGCTGCTGCGTCACCAGCGGATCGAAGCCGAGCACCAGCACCCCGCTGAAGCTCAGCGCGATCGCCATGCCGGTGCGCCACGCGAAGCGCTCGCCGAGCACCGCCCATGCCAGCAGCGCGGTCATCGGCACGTAGCTTTGCAGCACGATGGCCGGCGTCGACAGGTTGCCGGCGATCTTCAGCGCGGCGAAACTCAGGCCGAAATGCAGGACGCCGACGCACAGGCCGACCGCGATCAGCCGCGGCCACTGTCCCTGCGCGGGCGGCTTGAGCCAGTACAGCAGCGGCAGCGCCAGGAAGGCGAACCGCAGCGCGGTGAACAGGAACGGCGGGATCTCGCGCAGCGCGTGGGCTGACGTCAGGAAGTTGCCGGCCCATGCGAGCACGATCAGCAGGACGAGGATCAGGTCGCGTGGCGGCATCGGAGGTCCGGAGTGGTGGATGTTCTGCCGACGCTGTCGGGCCATCGGCCATGCAGCAACGCCAATGCGGCAGGCGCAGCGCGAAGGTTGCGCAGCGCCCGCGGTCTCAGTACGACCAACCGAGCCTGCGGTACAGCTTCGCGAGCACCCACGCAGGGCCGATCAAGAGATAGGTCAGGTCGGTGAGGAAGCTCGGCTTCCTGCCTTCGATCCTGTGGCCCACGAACTGCGCGATCCATGCGACCACGAACACTGCGAGCGCAAGCCAGGCGAGGTTCGCCGCACCCAGCCGCTCGTAGAGCAGGTGCGTGACCAGCGCCAGCAACACGAAGCCGATCGCCATGCCGGCGCCGAGCTGCCGCGAGGCGCGGTAGTAGAAGAGCCACGCGGCGAACATTGCGATCCCGGCCCAGATGCCGGGCCGAAACAGCGTGCCCGGCGTGGGGATGCACCACAGCAGCGCGATGACGCTCCACGCGATTGCCGGCACGGCGAACACGTGGATGCGCTGGTTGGTCCCGTCGCGATGGTCGCCCGAGTAGCTGGAGAACCAGCGATCGATCGGGCGCTGGTCTGCGAAGCGGCGGTCTTGCGCGGTGTTCATGCGGGTGTCCTCGACAGCGGTAAGCCCGCAGTATCCGTCTGCGCGCCGCGTCCGCCTAGTCGATGCCGATGCCTGCGAGTTTCTGCAGTGCCTCGGCGTACTTGGCGCGGGTGCGCTCGATCACGTCCGGCGGCAGGCCCGGCCCCGGCGCGGTCTTGTCCCAGTCCAGGGTCTCGAGATAGTCGCGCACGAACTGCTTGTCGTAGCTCGGCGGGCTGGTGCCGACCTGGTACTGATCGGCCGGCCAGTAGCGCGAGGAATCCGGGGTCAGCATTTCGTCCATCACGTACAGGCGGCCGTCCACGTCGGTGCCGAACTCGAACTTGGTGTCGGCCAGCAGGATGCCTCGCTCGACCGCGTAGTCGGCGGCGTAGCGGTACAGCCGCAGCGTCGCGTCGCGCACCGACTCGGCCAGCTCGGCGCCGCACAGCCGCACCGCGGTGTCGAAGTCGATGTTCTCGTCGTGGGCTCCGGCGGCGGCCTTGGTCGACGGGGTGAAGATGGGCTTGGCGAGTTTCTCGGCCTGGCGCAGCCCGTCGGGCAGGCCGATGCCGCTGATGCGGCCGGTGCGCTGGTAGTCCTTCCAGCCGCTTCCGATCACGTAGCCGCGCGCGATGCATTCGATCGGCACCGGCTTCAGCCGGCGTGCCACCACCGAGCGGCGCAGGTAGGGCGCCGGGTCGACGCCTGGTGGCAGCACCGAGGCGACATCGATCCCGGTCAGGTGGTTGGACACGATGTGCGCGGTCTTGCCGAACCAGAAGTTGCTGATCTGGCACAGCATCTCGCCCTTGCCGGGGATCGGGTCGGGCAGGACCACGTCGAAGGCGCTGAGGCGGTCGGTGGCCACGATCAGCAGGCAGTCGCCGACGCCCGCGCCTGCCGCCGCACTCGGTGCCAGGCGCTCGGGCGGCAGGTCGAATACGTCGCGGACCTTGCCGCGGTGGCGCAACGGCAGGCCCGGCAGGTCCGATTCGGAGAGTGATGGTCGCTGTGGCGTGCTGGACAACGCGAAAATTCCCTGGCGGTGACGGCTGGCGTTTCAACGCCCCGCTTGTATTCGCGCGCGCCGGCGCGACGCGGCCGGGCAGTGTACCCGGCCCGGGGGCGGTCATGCAGGTAAACTGATCGAGCGGCTCGACCGGACCCGTCCACCGGCAGGATGCGTCCGGACGGCGCCAGCCATCACCCCTTGAGGCACTGCATGAAACGCTGGTACGGAAAACTCCTGGGCGCCTTTGCCGGCGCGGCGCTGATGCGTTTCAACCCGATCCTGGGAGTGGCGATCGGGCTGCTCATCGGCCACGCCTTCGACGCCGACTGGTTCAGGACGCGCCGCGGCGACCCATACGCCGCGCTGGGAGTCACCGACGAGGCCAGCGATGCCGAGGTCGAGCGGGCCTACCGTCGGCTGATTTCGCAGTACCACCCCGACCGGCTGACCGGCGCGGCGCCGGAGCTGCGAAAGAACGCCGAGGTTCGCGCACGCGAGATCAACGGCGCCTACGACCGCATCCAGACCCAGCGCAAGCGCACCCGCACGCGCCGCTAGCCACCATTTGGAGAGATAAATGCAACCGACCGTCATCGCCCCGTCGATCCTTTCGGCGAACTTCGCCAGGCTCGGCGAGGAGGTCGATGCGGTGCTCGCCGCGGGCGCCGACTGGATCCATTTCGACGTGATGGACAACCACTACGTGCCGAACCTGACGATCGGCCCCGTGGTCTGCGAGGCATTGCGCAAGCACGGCGTGACCGCGCACATCGACGTGCACCTGATGGTCCAGCCGGTGGACCGGATCATTCCGGACTTCGCCAAGGCTGGGGCGACCAGCATCAGTTTCCACCCCGAGGCCAGCACGCACGTGCATCGCACGATCCAGGTGATCCGCTCGCACGGCTGCCAGCCGGGGCTGGTGCTGAATCCGGCCACCCCGGTCGAAGTGCTGGACTGGGTGCTGGAGGACCTCGACTTCGTGCTGTTGATGTCGGTCAACCCCGGTTTCGGCGGGCAGGAGTTCATTCCCTCCACGCTCGAGAAGCTGCGCCGGGTGCGCGAGCGGATCGATCGCAGCGGCCGCGCCATTCGGCTGGAGATCGACGGCGGGGTCAAGGCCGACAACATCGCGCAGATCGCCGAGGCCGGCGCGGACACCTTCGTCGCCGGTTCGGCGATCTTCAACGCCGACGACTACCGCGACGTGATCGGGCGGATGAAGGCCGCCGTCGCGGGTGTGCGCGGCTGACGGTGTACCGCCGGCGACCGTCGCTCGCCCGGCCCGCTGCAATCCTGTGGCGCGGCCTGCGGACGTGCCCTGCCCGCATGCCGCCCCGGGAATTCCATGGAGGCATCCTGCCTCCGTCCGTCGTCCCTGCAATCGCCTTGAATGCTCGGCTGCGCGCATGACCGCCGCGTGACAGTGGCGGAGCGATGGAAATTCACCAGCGCTCCCGCCGGGCGTTGTAGCCTTCGCGGATGTCTAACGAGCCCCCAAGCCCCGCGCGCTGGCGCCTGATCCTTAACGGAAAGGCCGCCGGCGACGTGCTCCTGCGCGAGACCATCGGCAACATGCGCATCGAGGGCGTCGACATCAGCGTGCGCGTCACCTGGGAGGCCGGCGATGTCGAGCGCTACGTGGCCGAAGCGCTGACCGACCGCGTCGACACGGTGGTCGCAGGCGGCGGCGACGGCACCTTCAGCGCGGCGGCCGGAGCGCTTGCCAAATGCGTCGACGACTGCGTCCGCCTGCCGAGCCTGGCGCTGCTGCCGATGGGCACCGCCAACGACTTCGCCGTGGCCGCGGAGATCCCCCAGGATCCTGCCGAAGCGCTGGAACTCGTGCGGCGCACCGCCGCGCAGCCGATCGATCTGCTGCACATCGACAGCGATGGCCAGTCGCGCTGGTGCGCGAACCTCGCCAGCGGCGGCTTCGGAACGCGGGTCACGGTGGAGACCCGGGATGGAATGAAGAAGCTGCTCGGCGGCCTGGCCTACCTGATTACCGGTATTTCGCAGCTCGGACGCATCGAGCCGATCCGCGCCCGCGTGCTGGGCCCGGGATTCGAGTGGGAGGGCGACTTCATCGCGCTCGGCGTGGGCAACGGGCGCCAGGCCGGCGCGGGCCAGGTGTTGTGCCCGGACGCGCTGATCGACGACGGGCGCCTGGACCTCACGATCGTGCCGCAGCTGGTGGGCGAGGTCGCCAATACCATCGGCACGCTGATCAGCGAAGGCAAGCACAGCGCGCTGGATCGCGTGGCGGTGCGCTCGCAGCTGGCGTGGGTCGAGATCCGCTCCGAACACCCGCTGGTGCTCAACCTCGATGGGGAACCCAGCGAGGCGTCTTGCTTCCATATCGCCTGCGTGCCGGACCGGGTCCGCATGCACCTGCCTCCCGGATGCCCGCTGCTGCGGATGCCGGGAAATCCCCTGCCGCTGGCGGGTCACGCGGACGCACCCGATCCATCGCCCTGCCTGGTCCCGGCCTGAGCCTGCGCCTGCGCCGCAGCCGTCGCGCCGGTCCGTCGAAGCGGCTAAAGTACCGACGATGATTTCCCGGGCGCCTCCGCATTTCCCGAAAACCCGCTCCGGTTGGCGATGGTGGCCATTGGCTGTCCTCGATCGCGCCCCGAAGTCTCGCAAGGAAATGCTCCGTGACAAGCTTCCAGCCCCCCTCCAGCAGCGCCCCGGCGCACGAGCGGTTCGAACGCCAGGCCGCTGAAGGCCACACCAGGATCCCCGTCGTGCGCGAGGTCCTGTCCGACCTCGACACGCCGCTGTCGGTGTACCTCAAGCTCGCCGACGGCCCGCACACCTATCTCCTCGAATCCGTCGAAGGCGGTGAGCGTTTCGGCCGCTATTCGATCATCGGGCTGCCGGCACGCCGCGTGTATGCGTTCGCCGGGCACACGCTGTACATCACCGAGTGCGGCGAACTCGTTGAAGCACGCGAAGTGGCCGACCCGTTCGCCGAAGTGGAGCGTCTGCGCAGCGAGCATTCGGTGCCGAGGATTCCGGGGTTGCCCGGTTTCAGTGGCGGACTGGTGGGCTGGTTCGGCTTCGAATGCATCCAGTACATCGAGCCGCGCCTGGCCGGCACGGGCAAGGCTGACGAACTGGGCACGCCCGACATCCTGCTGATGCTCAGCGAAGAGGTCGCGGTGTTCGACAACCTCAAGGGCCGGCTGTACCTGATCGTGCACGCCGATCCGAGCCAGCCGCAGGCGTTCGCACGCGCCAACCGGCGTCTGGACGAGTTGACGCACCGGCTGCGCCACGGCGGCGCAGGCTATCCGGAAACCCTCGGCACCGCGGCACTGGACGAGGCCGACTTCGTATCCGGTTTCACCCGCGAGGGCTTCATCGCCGCGGTCGAAAAATCCAAGGATTACATCCGCGCTGGCGACATCTTCCAGGTGGTCCTGAGCCAGCGCTTGAGCGTGCCGTTCAAGGCGCGGCCGGTCGACGTGTATCGCGCGCTGCGCGCCCTGAACCCGTCGCCCTACATGTATTTCCTCGACGTCGGCGACATGCAGGTGGTTGGCTCGTCGCCGGAGATCCTCGTGCGCCTGGAGCACGACGACGCCGGTCGCGGCATGGTCACCGTGCGCCCGATCGCGGGCACGCGCCCGCGCGGTGCCACACCGGAAGAGGATGCCGCCTTCGAGGCCGAACTGCTGGCCGATCCCAAAGAGCGCGCCGAACACCTGATGCTGATCGACCTGGGCCGCAACGATGTCGGCCGCGTGAGCCGGCCGGGCACGGTGGAAGTGGGCGAGCAGTTCGTGATCGAGCGCTACAGCCACGTCATGCACATCGTTAGCGAGGTCACCGGCATCCTCAACGAAGGCCTGAGCTACAGCGACGTGCTGCGTGCGACCTTCCCCGCCGGGACCGTCAGCGGTGCGCCGAAGATCCGCGCGCTGGAAGTGATCCGCGAACTCGAACCCATCAAGCGCAATGTGTACGCCGGAAGCATCGGCTATCTCGGCTGGCACGGCGACGCCGACACCGCGATCGCGATCCGCACCGCCGTGATCCAGGACGGCCGCCTGCACGTGCAGGCCGGCGCCGGCATCGTCTACGACTCCGATCCGGAGAAGGAATGGGAAGAGACGATGAGCAAGGGCCGGGCTTTGTTCAGGGCGGTTGCTGAAGCGGCCAAGGGCCTGTGATGAAGATGTCTCCCCAGGGAAACGCCATAAAGCTGTCGAAGGTACTGCTGACGGGGCTGCTCTGCCTCGTGTGGTCGAGCCCTGCGCTGGCACAGGTTAACGCGCTGCCCGCGGCCCGTCACATCCTCGTTTACGGCGAGGCACAGGCACGGGCCATCCCGGACCGGTTCACGATTGCGCTGGAGTTTGAAGTCGTCGACCCGGACGCGGATGTGGCACGCCGCAGAGTCGAGAGTCATGTGGAGGCAGTGCTGACGCAGCTGAAAGCCGCAGGTGTGCCGACGAGTGAAATAGTGGCCACGTCGTTAAGAATTGTGCCCCGTCAGCGATACGACGAAGGCACAAGGGAACAGGTGTTCATCGGCACCGCGGTATCGCGCTCATTGAGCGCCCGGTTCTCCGATCAGACCAGACTGCAGTCCTTTCTCGCCAACATCACCACGTCGAAGGAGCAAAAGGTCACTGGTCTCACGACAGAGCTTGCCGATGAAAAAGCACTGCGGGAGGCGCTGCGCGAGAAGGCCATCGAGTCTTCCCAGAAGAAGGCCCGTGTCATTGCCGATGCGTACGGCGCCAGTCTTGCCGGCGTGTACAGCGTGTCCGACGTGGCCCCGCAGTTTGAATACGGCATTCAGGAGGGCAACTGGCCTTCGGCTTACCAGTGGTCACCGGATATGGCAAGTGCAGGCACGCTGGACCGCATCCAAGTGACAGGCAGCCGTGCGGCCGGCGCACCCGCGGCCGAGTCGCTGCAGGTGGGATACGTCACGTTCGAAGACAGGATCTACGCCGTCTTCCTGATTGCGGATTGACCATGCTGCTGATGATCGACAACTACGACAGCTTCACCTGGAACCTCGTGCACTACCTGCAGACGCTGGGGGCGGAGGTGCGGGTGATCCGCAACGACGAGCTCTCTGTGCCGCAGATCGCGGCGCTGGCGCCGGAGCGCATCGTGATCTCGCCGGGACCATGTACACCCAACGAGGCGGGAGTGTGCGTCGACGTCATTCGGGAGTTGGGACCGCGCGTTCCGATCCTGGGTGTGTGCCTCGGCCACCAGAGCCTGGGGCAGGCCTACGGCGGCGAGGTGGTGCGGGCGAAGACCATCATGCACGGCAAGACTTCGCGGATATTCCACGAAGGTCTTGGCGTGTTCGCGGGATTGCCAGACCGCTACGAGGCCACGCGCTACCACTCGCTGGTGGTGTCGCGCGCGACCCTGCCCGAGTGCCTCGAAATTACTGCGTGGACGCAACACGGCGTTGACGCCGTGGGCCATGCATCCGACGAAAGCCGTCTCGTGGAGGATCGCTTCGACGAGATCATGGGCCTGCGCCATCGAGAGCACCCCGTCGAAGGCGTGCAGTTCCACCCCGAGTCGATCCTCACCGAACACGGCCATGCCCTGCTGAAGAACTTCCTGGAACGCTGACCATGGCCTTTACCGCGCAAGAAGCGCTGCAACGCACGATCGAACACCGCGAGATATTCCACGACGAGATGGTCGAGCTGATGCGCATGATCATGCGCGGCGAGATCAGCCCGGCGATGACTGCGGCGATCCTCACCGGGCTGCGGGTCAAGAAGGAAACCGTGGGCGAGATCGCCGGCGCCGCCTCCGTGCTGCGCGAGTTCGCGCGTCCGGTGGAGGTCGCCGACCGCACCCACCTGGTCGACATCGTCGGTACCGGCGGCGACGGCGCGCACACCTTCAACATCTCCACGGCGAGCATGTTCGTGGTCGCCGCTGCGGGGGCCAAGGTCGCCAAGCACGGCAACCGCAGCGTGTCGTCCAAGTCCGGCAGCGCCGACGTGCTCGAGGCGCTCGGGGCGGCGATCGAGCTGGAACCAGAACAGGTCGCCCGTTGCATCGCCGAGACCGGCATCGGCTTCATGTACGCGCCGGTACACCACCCGGCGATGAAGATGGTGGCGCCGGTGCGTCGCGAGATGGGCGTGCGCACGCTGTTCAACATCCTCGGCCCGCTGACCAACCCGGCCAATGCGCCGAGCATCCTGATGGGCGTGTTCCATCCCGACCTGGTCGGCATCCAGGTGCGCGCGCTGCGCAAGATGGGCGCGCATCGCGCGCTCGTCGTATGGGGGCGCGACGGCATGGACGAGCTGTCGCTCGGCGCCGGCTCGCTGGTTGGCGAACTGCGCGACGGCCAGGTGCGTGAGTACGAGCTGCACCCGGAGGATTTCGGCATCGCGATGTCGGCCAGCCGCAACCTGCGCGTGAACGACGCGATCGAATCGAAGGCGATGTTGCTGCAGGCGCTGCACGAGGAGGGCGTGCCGCGCGAGATCGTCGCGCTCAACGCCGGGGCCGCGCTGTACGTCGCCGGTGTCGCCGCTTCGATCGGCGACGGCATCGTGCTGGCCCGGACGCAGATGGCCTCCGGCGCGGCGACTGCGAAGCTGCACGAATTCGTCGCAGCGACCCGGCGCCTCACGGGGGAGCGATGATTGCCGCGGCCGCGCTGCCGACGATGCAGCTGATCCGCAATGCCGACGTGTACGCGCCCGAGTCCCTCGGCGTGCAGCATCTGCTGCTCGGCGGCGGCAGGGTCCTGTGGATCGGCGACGAGCTGCCGGCGCTGCCAGCGCAGTTGCAGGTGGAGGCGACCGACCTGCAGGGCCGGCGCCTGATCCCGGGCCTGATCGACGGCCACGTGCACGTGACCGGCGGTGGCGGCGAGGCGGGATTCGCCAGCCGCGTGCCGGCGCCGTTGCTGTCGCGCTACACCTGTGCCGGCGTCACCAGCGTGGTCGGCCTGCTCGGCACCGACGATGTCGCGCGCAGCATGCGTGAACTCGTCGCCTGCATCAAGGCACTGCGCGAGCAGGGCCTCAACGCGTGGGGCTACAGCGGCGGCTACCACCTGCCACCGGCCACGCTGACCGGCAGCGTGCGCGGTGACATCGTGTTCGTCGACGCGTTGATCGGCGTGGGTGAAGTCGCGATCAGCGACCACCGCTCCAGCCAGCCGACGCTGGACGAACTGCTGCGGCTGGCATCCGAGACGCACGTGGCCGGGCTGATGACCGGCAAGGCCGGCATCGTCCACCTGCACCTGGGCGACGGCGCGCGCGGGCTCGAGCTGGTGCGGCGCGCGCTCGACCAGAGCGAACTGCCGGCGCGCGTGTTCAACCCGACCCACGTCAACCGGCGCAAGGGATTGTTCGAGGAGGCGGTGGAACTCGCGCGGCGCGGCAGCTGCATCGACGTCACCGCGTTTCCCGTCGAGGATGGCGAGGACGCCTGGAGCGCGGCGGACGCCGTGCTGCGCTACCTCGACAGCGGCGCACCGGCGGCGCACCTCACGGTCAGTTCCGATGCCGGCGGCTGCCTGCCGTGCTTCGACGTCGATGGCCGCGTGTGCGCGATGGAGGTCGGCGAATCCGGCGCATTGCTCGTCACCTTGAACGAGCTGCTCGGTCGCGGACTGCCGCTGGCGCAGGCGCTGCCCGCATTCACCAGCAATCCGGCGCGGCTGCTGCGACTGGCCGGCAAGGGCGTGATTGCGATCGGCGGCGACGCGGATCTGGTCGCGTTGGATGCCAACGGCGCGGCGGGCGAGGTCTGGATCGGCGGCGTGGCCCACGTGCAGGCCGGGCAGGTGCGGCGGCGTGGTATTTTCGAGGGCTGATTCGCAAGCGCCGGAGCGAGAATGTGCCCAAGCAGGACCCCCGACGGCAATGAGCGGGGCTGGATCATTCCGATCGGCGGGGCCGAGGATCGCCAAAGCCGGCGACAGATCCTCAAGCGCTTCGTGTCGCATTGCGGTGGCCGCGACGCCAACATCGTCATCATCCCCACCGCCAGTCGCAAGGCCGACACCGGCAGCCGCTACCAGGACCTGTTCGAGCGGCTGGAGGCGGGCTCGTCGACGGTCGTGGACTTCGCCACCCGCGAGGATGGCCAGCGCGACGATTACCTGCGCCAGATCGAGAATGCCAGCGGGGTTTTCCTTACCGGCGGCAACCAACTGCGCATCACCACGATCCTCGGTGGCACCCCCGCCGCCAAGCTGATCCGCACGCGCAACGCGCACGGCATGCATGTCGCCGGCACCAGTGCCGGCGCCAGCGTGCTCAGCGAGCACATGATCGCGTTCGGCAAGGAAGGCTCGTCCCCCAGTGCCAGCAGCGTGCGGCTCGCGCCCGGCCTGGGGCTCACCAACCGCTTCATCATCGACCAGCATTTCCGCCAGCGCGACCGGCTCGGGCGGCTGGTCGCGGCGCTGGCCTACAACCCGTTTGCGATCGGGATTGGTCTTGACGAGGACACCGCGGCGTTCATCGGCCCGGACAACACCCTGGAAGTCGAGGGCAGCGGCGCGGTCACCGTGGTCGACGCCGGGGAGTTGCAGTTCTCGTCGATGGCCGAGGCCAGCCTCAACCAGCCGGTGTGCCTGCTCGGCCTCACCGTGCACCTGCTGGTCAGCGGCGCCACCTACAACCTGCACACGCGCACCGCATCGCCGGGTTCGCTTGCGACCCAGAAAACCTGATCCGAGGCGACCATGCGCATCCTCCACCGTTCCGTCTACGTCGGCCCCTCGCAGTACGCGCATTTCCCGGTGATCCGGCTGGAACTCGACCTCGGTGCGCTCGAGGCCTGGCCGACCGGTCGCCTCGGTGCCGGATTCGTCGACGCGCTGGTGCAGGCGTTGCCGGGGCTGACCGGGCACGGCTGCTCGTACCGCCAGCCCGGCGGCTTCATCCGGCGCATGCGCGAGGACGACGGCACCTGGCTGGGCCACGTGCTCGAACACGTCGCGATCGAGCTGCAGAACGTCGCCGGCGAGGACGTCACTTTCGGCCGCACCCGCAGCATCAGCGATGACCGCCCCGGCGTGTATTCGGTGGTCTACGAGTACGCGCAGAAGGAGGAAGGCATTGCCGCGGGCGAGCTCGCGCTCAAGCTGCTGGATTCGCTGCTGCCGGTGGAGCTGCGCACGCAGGTCGAGCAATCCGCCGAAGCCGCGGAGACCGGCGAGTGGAGCTGGGACGCCGCACGCGACGACTTCATCCGCTATGCGCAGAAGCGCGCGCTCGGGCCGTCGACCGCGTCGCTGGTGCGCGCCGCCGAGGAACGCGGCATCCCGTGGCTGCGCCTGAACCAGCAGTCGCTGATCCAGCTCGGCCACGGCAAGTTCCAGCAGCGCATCCAGGCCACGGTCACCGGGCGCACCCCGTACATCGCGGTCGAGCTGGCCGGCGACAAGGACGAGACCAACCGCATCCTGCATTCGCTCGGGCTGCCGGTGCCGCGGCAGATGCTGGTCGCGCAGCAGTCCGATGCCGTGCAGGCGGCGGCCAAGCTCGGCGGCCCGGTCGTGCTCAAGCCGTACAACGGCAACCACGGCCGCGGCATCACCATCAACATCTCCAGCGCCGACGAGGTCCGGGCCGCGTACCAGGCGGCGGCCGCGCACTCCAAGTCGGTGATCGTGGAAACCTACATCGCCGGCGACGACCACCGTCTGCTGGTGGTCAACGGCGAGCTGATCGCCGCCACCCGGCGCACGCCCGGGCACGTGGTCGGCGACGGGCGCCATACGATTGCCGCGCTGATCGAGCAGGTGAACCTGGATCCGCGACGCGGCGTCGGCCACGAGAAGGTGCTCACGCGCCTGGAGCTGGATCCGCAGGCGCAGATGATGCTGGCGCGCGTGGGCCTGGATGCCACGTCGGTGCCCGCAGCCGATGAGATCGTGTACCTGCGCTCGACCGCGAACCTGTCGACCGGCGGCACCGCGACCGATGTCACCGATCTCATCCACCCCGACAACCGCGACATGGCGGTGCGCGCGGTGCGTGCGATCGGCCTGGACGTCGGCGGTGTCGATTTCATCACCACCAACATAGCCGAGAGCTACAAGGCGATCGGCGGCGGCATCTGCGAGGTCAACGCCGCGCCCGGCTTCCGCATGCACGTCGCGCCCAGCGAGGGCGCCCCGCGCGATGCCGCCGGACCGGTGATCGACATGCTGTTCCCGCCGGGCACGCCGTCGCGGGTGCCGATCGCCGCGATCACCGGCACCAACGGCAAGACCACCACCGCGCGCATGCTCGCGCACATCGCCAAGATGGCCGGCTACACGCCCGGCCTGACCAGCACCGACGGCGTCTACATCGACGGCCAGCGCACGGTCGAGGGCGACATGACCGGGCCGGTGTCGGCGCGCATGGTGCTGTCGGACCCGCAGATCGACATCGCGGTGCTGGAGACCGCGCGCGGCGGCCTGGTGCGCGCCGGCATGGGCGTGCCGCAGGTCGACGTGGGCGCGGTGATCAACGTGCAGTCCGATCATCTGGGCCTCAAGGGCGTCGACACTCTGGAGCAGCTGGCGCGGATCAAGCGCGTGGTGGTGGAGATCGCGACCGAATGCGCGGTGCTCAACGCCGACGACCCCAACGTGCTGCGCATGTCGGGCCATACCGACGCCAAGGTGATCTGCTACGTCACCATGAACCCGGCGCACCCGCTGGTGCGCGAGCACATCCGCGCCGGTGGCCGCGCCTGCGCGCTGGAGGCCGGCATCAACGGCCACATGATCACGCTGTACGCCAAGGGCAGCCACATCCCGCTGCTGTGGACCCACCTGATCCCGGCGACGCTGGAGGGCCGTGCGCTGCACAACGTGCAGAACGCGATGGTGGCCGCGGCGATGGCGTTCTCGCTGGGGATCAAGCTCGACGCGATCCGCAACGGCCTGCGCACCTTTGACAGCACCTTCTTCCAGGTGCCCGGGCGCATGAACATGTTCAGCGAGCATCCGTTCAAGGTGCTGATGGACTACGGCCACAACGCGCACGCGGTCGGGGTGATGGCCGACCTGGTGCAACGGCTGGACGTGGCGGGCCGCAGGATCGTGGTGCTGGCCGGGCCCGGCGACCGCCGCGACGAGGACCTGCGCGCGATCGCCGAAGCGGTCGCCGGCAAGTTCGACCACTACATCTGCCGTCGCGACGATTCGCTGCGCGGCCGCGATGGCGACGAGGTGCCGCGGATCATCGCCGAGGCGCTACAGGCCCACGGCGTGGACGAAGCCGCGATTGCGCGCATCCCCGACGAACAGCAGGCGCTCGACGCGGCGCTGCGCATGGGCGCGCCGGGAGATCTGGTCCTGGTGTTCGCCGATTCGCTGGCGCGCTCCTGGAAGCAGATCACCAAGTTCCAGCCCGCCGGCGAGGCACCGCGGATGGTCGCGCGAGCCGAAGTGCCGGCGTTGCAGCCGATGCTGGACCAGGAGCTGCATGCGGTGATGGAAGGCGTGGTGCGCGACGAGCGCGGCCTGCGATTCGAAGCCGAAGCCAGCGACTGACATGCAGCCGGGCCATGCACGAAGCCCGGCGCGTGCGCCCGCCGGTTCGTCACTCCGGCGAAGCGGCAACTCCAGGCGCCTTCGTTTTCGCCGCGAACGTCACTGGACCAGAGCGTTCGCGGATGAGGACGGCGTGGTCCCGATGGACCGGGCGGTGGTTGGCGTGGATCCCCATCCCTATCCGGAACGATCGAAATCCCTGACACCGGGTGAATGATGTCCAGCGAGCTCCTGTTTGACGAGTCGCGCCGGCTGACCGGCAGCAACCTGTACTTCGATGGCTGCGGCGCGGCGCTGGAAACGCTCGGGCCGGCGCGGCTCGACGAGGCGGCCCTGTCGGGGTGGCGCGACCGCATCGCCACCGTGCGCGCCGCGCTCGGC